>NZ_BAAGSB010000006.1:0-163415 GCF_054782655.1 Nocardioides montaniterrae
TACGTCCAACGATGTCTTGCTCGAGGCAAGACCCGACGCGACGCCCTCCGCCTCCTCAAACGAGCCATCATCCGCGAGCTCTACCCCGCCTTGACTCAATAGGAGCTTCGAAACCAACTTCGTGGCTGGTCGCTCCTGGCGGATGTTCTGAGTCGTCGACTGGCGGCCGCGCGGTAGCACGCCGCTCCCCGCCGTCAAGGATCCTCGCTTCGCTCGGCCCGCTCCGCGGCGCCTTCGGCGTCCTTGACCCCGGGTCCCTAGCGGCGTGCTTTCGGCGCGGATGGGCGGCGGCTCGCTTCGCTCGCGCCGCCGCTGACGCGGCCGCCCCGGGGTGATCGCTGTTGCGTTCGAAAAACGTCGAAATAAACCGAAAAACATCGTTCGAAAATGTTTAAAGCCTCGGGGATCGGGGGAGGACTCTGGTATGTCGGCCTCACCCACTCGCGACCACTCGCTCCTGGCGGCCGTGGAGGCCGCGCGCCGGTCGATCAGCGGGGTGGATGAGGTTCTGCCGGTGTACATGAAGCCGGACGACAAGGCCGCCGCGCTGGTCGAGATCGCGGCGTTGAAGGCCCAGGTCGACGAGTTGGAGCTGCGGGTCCTGGCCGGCTCGGGCGACCTGGCCCAGCACAACGGTGCGAAGGATGTTGGTCAGTGGCTGGCCCATGAGGCGCACCTCGACCCGCGCACCTGCCACGGCGAGCTCAAGCTGGCCGAGGCCCTCGACGAGAAGTGGCGCGTCGTGGGTGCCGGCATGCGAGCCGGGGCGGTCAACCGTGCCCAGGCCCAGGTGATCGTCTCCGCACTGGAGAAGCTCCCGCCCGAGATCGACCAGGTGACGACGCGTCGGGCCGAGAAGCACCTCGTCGAGCTGGCCGGCCAGTTCGGACCCCGCGAGCTGCGGACCCTGGGCGACCGGATCCTCGCCGTCGTCGCACCCGAGATCGCTGACGACGCCGACGCGAAAGCGCTCGAACGCGAGGAACGGTCAGCGCGGGTCAACACCTCGGTGCGGTTCAAGCGCCTCGGCAACGGGATCACCCGCATCATCGGTCAAGTCCCCGACGCCATCGCCGCACGGCTGGAGACCTACCTCGACGCCTACACGTCGCCTCGGCAGGACAACAAGGTCATTCCGCGCCACCGCAAGCTGGGCCAAGCGTTCTGCTCCCTGCTCGAGCACCTCGACCCCAACAAGCTCCCCGACCACGGCGGTGACGCCGCCACAGTGATGGTCACCGTGACGCTCGACGACCTGCGTCGCGACCTTGCGACCGCCGGCGTCATCGGCTCCCTCGACGGCGATCTCCGCATCACCGCCGACGAAGCCAGGCGGCTCGCCTGCACCGCCAAGATCATCCCCGTTGTCCTCGGCGGGAAGGGCGAGATCCTCGATCTCGGCCGCACGCAACGGCTCTTCAACTCGGCCCAGCGCAAGGCCCTCCGTCTCCGCGACAAGCAATGCCGCGCCGAGGGCTGCACGATCCCGGCCACCTGGTGCGAGGCACATCATTCACATCCGTGGTCACGCGGCGGGAAGACCGACCTCAACGACGGCGTGCTCCTGTGCAGCCACCATCACCACGTCGCCCACGACCCCCGCATGGTTCGTGAGGTCACCTCGACCGGAGCCTGGCGGTTCCACCGACGTCTCTAGACATCGTGTGGATCTGGAGCCACCACGTGGCCACGAATCCACACGATGGGGCCGCCGAAGGCGGCCGCATCGCGTCGGCGCGAGCGAAGCGAGCCGCCGACACCCGCGCCACCAGCCGTCCGGCCGGGTCCCGCGGTCAAGGACGGCCGAAGGCCGCCGCGCAGCGGGCCGAGCGAAGCGAGGATCCTTGACGGCGGGAGACGGACGGCTACGCGCGGCCGCTCAGTCGTCCAGACGAACGAGCCGCCGGAGCGACGAAGCTCAGCAGGCCCCCGGCCCGGCAGGGACGTTCCCGTAGTCGCGGCTGTCGTACCGCGCGCTGACAGGGCGACCCGCGACAGAGGTCTGGACGCACAGGGCGAACCACTCGTGCCGCACGATCGGGTGGACGGACCAGCCGCGTACCTGGGTGCCCGGAGCCAGCAGGTGCCGGGAGCGGGCGAGGCTCCGGACCGCGCGCAGCGTGCTCGGGTAGACCACGGTGGCGGCGTACTGGTCCTCGAGGGCCGTCGACAGTCGCTCGACGCTGTGCGTCGCGCGGTGCTCGGCAGCGCGGACCTGGGCCGGCGAGGGCATCGACCGCGGTGAGGGGCCGGGAGCGGGCGACGCACCCGGCACCGAGCAGCCGCTGAGGAGCCCGGCGAGGAGCACCGCACCGATGCGGCAGCGGGCAGGACCGAGCATCACGCCGGCAAGTCTGACGGCTCGGTCATCGCCTGGAGGTAGCGGGCCGTCATCAGGTCCTGCGCCCGTCTGCCGGCCGGGCCGGCGAGCCGGGCCAGGGGAGTGGCGGGACGCGAGAACGCCCGCACGGTCGCGCGTACGCCGGACCCGGCCGACTCGAGCAGGAACAGCTCCTCGCCGCGCTCGGGATGCCCGTCCAGCGTGCCGTAGGCGAAGCCGGCGCGGCCCACCTCGTCCACGACGGCGACGACGCGGCACGGCACCGGCAACGAGACGCGGGCCCGGGCGAGGCCGACGCTGAGCCGCATCACCACGTCCGCGCCGAGCGTGGCCGCGGGCTGGTCGTCCGGCACCTCGAGTCCGGCGGCGCGGTGCACGTCCCAGCTGAACAGCCGCAACGCGGCGGCTTCGAACGACACGCCCTCCACGACGCGCGACGAGGAGAGGTGCCGGTAGCGCGGCGGCAGCGCGGGGGCGAGGGTGGCGCCGACCTCGGCGTACGTGAGCGAGGACAAGGATCAGTCGCGCCGACGCATGCCGTAGACGTCGTACTCGTCGACGGGGTGGGCCGAGGCCAGCAGCTCGGAGGAGAGCCCGCCATCCACCTCGTCGAGCGTCGCGTCGACGAGCAGCTGCAGCTCGGGGGAGGGGTTGGTGACCCGCTCGGCGACCGGCGAGATCTTCCAGCCGGCATGACCGAGCTCGTTGAACAGCCCGACGAGCGTCACGTTCTTCTCGGCGACGAAGCCCTCGAACCCGTCAGCGGCCTCGATCAGGTAGACGGGCTGCGAGACGGCCAGCGCGGCGGCGTCGTACAACGGCACCCACAGGCGCGCGTAGGAGTACGACCGATCGTTCACACCGTCGAGTCTATGACCGGAAGCCGACCTGGCCCACGGTCGAACGGCCGATCTCGACGTACGCCAGCTTGGCGGTGGGGACCAGGGTGACCTTGCCCTTGGTGTCGGTCAGGGAGAAGACGCCGTCAGCGTCGAGCGCGGCCTTGAGCGCGCTGGCGACGCCCTCGTTGGTCTCGTCGGTCTCGATGACAAGCTCGCGGCCGACGTTCTGTACGCCGATCTTGACCTCGATGGTCATGGTGTCTCCTCAGGTTCGAACCGGTGGGAAGGAAAGTTCAGGAAGTGTGGTCCATCGGGTAGCCACCGATGCCGCGCCACAGCAGGCCACTGACCAGGGTGACGGCGTCGTCCCGGCTGATGCCGGCGCCGTCGGAGAGCCAGAACCGCGCGCTGACCTGGGCCATTCCCACGAGCGAGACCGCCAGCAGGCGGGAGGCTGCGGCCGGGAGACCGGTGTCCTCCTCGATCACCAGCGCGATCGCATCCGCGCACTCGACGGTGACCCGCTCGAGCTGGCGGCGTACGGCGTCGTCGTTGGTGAGGTCGGACTCGAAGACGAGCCGGAACGCACCGGTGTCGTGCGCGACGTAGGCGTAGAACGCCTCGACGGTCGCGTGCACGCGCTGCTTGTTGTCATGGGTCGAGGCCAGCGCGGCCCGGCAGTTCTCGATGATCGCGGTGCAGGACGCGTCGAGCAGCGCGAGGTAGAGCTCGTACTTGCCGGGGAAGTGCTGGTAGAGCACCGGCTTGGAGACGCCCGCCCGGTCGGCGATCTCATCCATCGCCGCGGCGTGGTAGCCGTTGGCGACGAACACCTCGAGCGCGGCGGACATCAGCTGCTGGCGGCGTTCACGGCGAGGCAGACGTACGGCGCGACTCCGGCCGGCCTCGACGTCGTACGACTCGCTCACCACGGGGCCGACCCTACTCGGCCTGCCCCCGCCTGAGACGATGGGCGTGCCGGGAACACCCCGTCGCCGGTCGACGTTGAGCCCGAGACAACCGAGAACGCAGGAGTACGCCGTGAGTTTCCCCCCGCTGGTCGAGCCGGCCGCCGAGCTGACCATCGACGAGGTACGTCGCTACAGCCGCCACCTGATCATCCCCGACGTGGGCATGGCCGGGCAGAAGCGGCTCAAGAACGCCAAGGTGCTGGTCATCGGTGCCGGCGGTCTCGGCAGCCCCGCGCTGCTGTACCTGGCCGCCGCCGGTGTCGGCACCCTCGGCATCGTCGAGTTCGACGAGGTCGACGAGTCCAACCTGCAGCGCCAGATCATCCACGGCCAGTCCGACGTCGGCCGCCCGAAGGCGATCTCCGCCAAGGAGTCCGTCGCCGAGGTCAACCCGCTGGTCAACGTGATCGTGCACGGCGAGCGCCTCGACAACGACAACGTCAAGGAGATCTTCGCCGGCTACGACCTCATCGTCGACGGCACCGACAACTTCGCGACGCGCTACATGGTCAACGACGCGGCGTACTTCCTCGGCATCCCCTACGTCTGGGGCTCCATCTACCGCTTCGACGGCCAGGCCTCGGTCTTCGCGCCCAAGCAGGTCGAGAACGCCCCCTGCTACCGCTGCCTCTACCCCGAGCCGCCGCCGCCGGGCATGGTCCCGTCCTGCGCCGAGGGTGGCGTGCTCGGTGTCCTGTGCGCCTCCATCGGCGCGATCCAGGTCAACGAGGCGATCAAGGTCCTCACCGGCATCGGCGACCCGATCGTCGGCAAGCTGATGATCTACGACGCCCTGGAGATGGAGTACACCAAGCTGCGGATCCGCAAGGACCCGAACTGCGCGCTGTGCGGTGAGAACGCGACGGTCACCGACCTGATCGACTACGAGTTCTTCTGCGGTGCCGTCTCCGAGGAGGCCGCCGACGCCGCGGCCGACGCGACCATCTCCGTCAAGCAGCTCGACGCGATGCTCAAGGAGCGCGAGGCCGGCAGCCGTGACTTCGTGCTGGTCGACGTCCGCGAGCCGGGCGAGTACGAGATCAACAAGATCCCGGGCTCGGTGCTGATCCCGAAGGGCGAGTTCCTCAACGGCAACGCCCTCGAGCAGCTCCCCTCCGACAAGCAGATCGTGCTGCACTGCAAGTCCGGTGTCCGTTCGGCCGAGTGCCTGGCGATCGTCAAGGGCGCCGGGTACGACGACGCCGTCCACGTCGGTGGCGGCGTGGTGGCCTGGGTCAACCAGATCGACCCGAGCCAGCCGGCGTACTGATGCCGTAACCCGGCGAGGGCGACCTCGTTGGGAAGACATACGCAGCCGAGATCCTGGTGTCCCCGGGGGCTGCACCAGAGAGGCCCCGTCCCACCGGCGGGGCCTTTCCGGTCCCTGACACACCATTGCCGGGCGTTCGTCGAGGTCGTAGCCTTCCGCCTGACCATCGGGGGTTGAGATGCAGGACTTCGTCGGGGGCTGGTTCCCCGATCCGACCGGGCGCTACGCGCGCCGTTGGTACGACGGCTATCGCTGGACCGAGGAGGTCGCGGTGGACGGGAACATCGCCCTCGACGCGCTCCCGCAGCACGGCGCGCCCTACCCTCCGCCCGCGCGCCGCGTGGCCGAGAGCCCGCGGCTCTCGTCGACGGCGGCGCGCGTCCGCCTTCCGGACGTCGTGGCGCAACCGCTGCTGCAGCAGATGGAAGGTGCCAAGCGGATGCGCTCCCGCAGCGCCGAGCGGCGGCGTGCGCGCCTGTTCGCGCTGCTGGTCGTCCTCGTGGTCGCCGCCGCCATCGCCTCGGTGCTCTGGTTGAAGTCGGCTTGAACGGCTCCGTGCACGAGGCGTACGTCGAGCGGGTGCTCGAGCTGGTCGAGCGGATCCCGCCCGGCCGGGTCACGACGTACGGCGCCCTCGCCGACGTCGCCGGAGGAGGACCCCGCCAGGTCGGCTCGGTGATGGCCCGGCACGGAGGTCCGGTGCCGTGGTGGCGGGTGATCCGTGCCGACGGCACGCCGCCGCTGTGCCACGACGGTCGCGCGGTGGCCCACTACGAGGACGAACGCACGCCGACCCTCCCCTCCGGGAAGGTCGACGTGCGTGCGGCGTTCTGGAGTCCTCGAGAGGACTGATCAGAGGATCAGGCGAGCGACGCGACGGCCGCGTCGTAGTCCGGCTCCTGGGCGATCTCGGGGACCAGCTGGGAGTGGACGACGTTGCCGGACTCGTCGACGACGACGATCGAGCGGGCCAGCAGGCCGTCGAACTTGCCGTCGACCAGGGCGACGCCGTAGTCCTCGCCGAAGGACGAGCGGAAGCCCGACGCGACGGTGACGTTCTCGATGCCCTCGGCACCGCAGAAGCGGGCCTGGGCGAACGGCAGGTCGTTGGAGACGCAGATGACCTGGGTGTTCTCCAGGCCCGAGGCGAGCTCGTTGAACTTGCGCACAGACGCGGCGCAGACGCCCGTGTCGACGCTCGGGAAGATGTTCAGGACGGCGCGCTTGCCGGCGGGCAGCGTGACCGCGGCGAAGTCGGAGCCGACCAGCTCGAAGGCCGGAGCGGCTGAGCCGACGGCGGGCAGGTCGGCGTTGGTGTTGACGGGGTTGCCGCCGAGTGCAGTGGTAGCCATGGGTCCTTTCCTAGCAGGTCGCGACGAAGCGTCGGAGGTGGGTGGTTGGCTAGCGCCCGTGAGCTACCGGATCGCGCCTCCCGCCGCAGCGCCCGACGTACCGCGGCTGGACGAGTTCCAGCAGCGGGTCGTCGACCACGGCAACGGGCCGCTGCTGGTGCTCGCCGGACCCGGCACGGGCAAGACCACGACCCTGGTCGAGGCGATCGTCGACCGGGTCGAGAACCGTGGCGCCCGCCCCGACCAGGTCCTCGCGCTGACCTTCTCGCGCAAGGCGGCCGAGCAGCTGCGCGACCGCGTGACCGTCCGGCTCGGGCGGACCATGGCGACCCAGCTCAGCTCGACCTTCCACTCCTTCGCGTACTCCCTGGTCAGGGAGTACGCCGCCGACGGGCTGTTCCCCGACCCGAGGCGACCACCGCTCCGACTGTTGTCGGCTCCCGAGCAGGAGGTCGTGCTGACCGAGCTGCTGCGGGAGCGCTCGCACTCGGTCGCGTGGCCGGACGGCCTGGCCGCGGCCCGGCGTACGCGTGGCTTCGCGCGCGAGCTCTCCTCGCTGCTCGGGCGCGCGACCGAGCGGGGCCTGGGATCACGGCGGCTGCGGGAGCTGGGCCGTGAGCACGGTCGGCCCGAGTGGGTGGCCGGCGCCGACTTCCTCGAGCAGTACGACGACGTCCTCGGCGACCAGAACGCGCTCGACTACTCCGCCCTCATCGCTACCGCCGTGGCGATGCTGCAGGACCCAAGCTCGGGTGTGCGCGACGACCTGCGGCGGCGGTTCAAGCACGTCTTCGTCGACGAGTACCAGGACACCGACCCGAGCCAGGTCGCGCTGCTGCGCGAGATCGTCTCGCCGTCGGCCGAGCTCGTCGTCGTGGGTGACCCGCACCAGTCGATCTACGGCTTCCGGGGGGCCGACGTGCGCGGGATCCTCGAGTTCCCCCAGCGGTTCGAGGGCGCCGACGTCGTGGTGCTGCGGACGACCCGCCGCTTCGGCCCGGAGCTGCTCGACGCGGCCCGCTCGGTCGCCGCCCGCCTCCCCGTCCCCGCCGGCCTGTCCGCCGACGACTCCGCGGCCTTCCGGTCGCCGCTCACCTCGCTGCCGGAGGGGTCGGGCGAGGTCGTCGTCCGCACCTTCGACACCGAGAGGGCCGAGGCCGAGCACATCGCCGACCACCTGCGCCGCGCCCACCTTGGCGACGGCCTGCCGTGGTCGGAGATGGCGGTCCTGGTGCGGTCGGGCGCTGCGATCCCGGGCCTGCGTCGTGCACTGGTCGCGGCCGGCGTACCCATCGAGGTGTCGGCCGACGAGGTGCCGCTGCAGCGCGAGCCGGCCATCGCGCCACTGCTCGACGCGCTGAACCTGATCGGCGACCCCGACTGGCTCGACCCCGACCGCGCCCACGGCCTGCTGCTCTCGCCGCTGGCGGGCCTGGACCCGACGGATCTTCGCGTCGTGGCGCGGGCCCTCCGGCAGCGCGCGCGTGCGGCCGGCGAGGCACCGGTCGGGTCGGCGGAGGCCATCGCCGCCGTGCTGCGGGACGTCGCGCTGCTCGAGGGCGTCGAGGGCGTGGGCGCCGACCGGATCCGCGGGTTCGCCGCGCTGATCGACGCCGGACGCGCCGCGCTCGACGGCGGCGGGACCGTCGAGGAGGTGCTCTGGGAGCTGTGGGACGGGACGTCCTGGCCGCGCCGGCTGCGCGCCGCCGCCGAGGCCGGCAACCGTCACGCCCACCGCGACCTCGACGCGATCTGCGCGCTCTTCGACTATGCGGCGCGGGTCGAGGAGCGGGTCGGTCGCACCGGCATCGTCGGGTTCCTCGAGACCCTGCGCGCGCAGGAGATCCCCGGCGACTCGCTCTCGCAGCGTGGCGCGGTGGGCGACGCGGTGCGGTTGATGACCGCCCACCGCTCCAAGGGTCTGGAGTGGCGACTCGTCGTGGTGGCCCACGCCCAGGAGGGCGCCTGGCCCGACCTGCGGCTGCGCTCGGGACTGCTCGGGGTGGACCAGATCGGCCACGGCGGGCTCGTCCCGCGGGCTTCGGTCCGCGAGCTGCTGGCCGAGGAGCGCCGCCTCTTCTACGTCGCCTGCACCCGCTCGCGCGAGCGGCTGATGGTCACCGCCGTCGCCAGCGCCGAGGACGACGGCGAGTCGGCCTCCCGGTTCCTGGCCGAGCTCGGTCTCGACATCGCACCCGAGAAGGTGCACCGCGTCGGACGGCCGCAGCGACCGATGTCCTTGGCCGGACTCGTCGCCGAGCTGCGCCGTACGCTCGCCGACGAGTCGCAGCCGCTCCCGCTCCGCGAGGCCGCCGCCCGCCGACTGGCGCGGCTGCCGGTCGCCGCCGCCGATCCCGCCAACTGGTGGGGGACCCGTGGCGCGTCCCGGTCCGAGCGGGCACTGCGGGATCCCGCCGACCCGCTGCGCGTGAGCGCGAGCATGCTCACGGCCATCGAGGCGTGCCCGACGCGGTGGTTCCTCGAGCGCGAGGCCGGGGGAGGTCAGCCCAGCAACCAGGCCCAGGGCTTCGGCAACGTGCTGCACGCGCTGGCCGAGCGTGTGGGCCGTGGCGAGATCGTGGCCGACAGCCACGACGAGCTGATCGACCTGCTGATGACCAAGGTCGACGAGGTGTGGGGCCAGATCCCGTTCCGCACACCGTGGTCGGCGGCCAAGGAGCGCGAGGAGGCGCGCGCGGCGTTGGAGCGGTTCGTCGCCTGGCACGAGTCCTCGAGTCGTACGCCGATCGCCTTCGAGCAGGGCTTCACGGCGCCGGTGACGTTGGCCGACGGCACCCGCGTGGTGCTCAACGGCTTCGCCGACCGGCTCGAGATCGACGCCGACGGGCGGATCGTCGTCGTCGACCTGAAGACCAGCAAGAACCCGCCGTACGACAAGGACCTGCCGCAGGACCCGCAGCTCGGCCTCTACCAGCTGGCCGCCGAGCAGGGCGCCTTCGCCGACCTCCTGCCGGAGGGCGCGGTCGGCGGAGCCGGCGGTGCCGAGCTGTGGCAGCTGCGCAAGTCGGCGTACGGCCGGCTCAAGGTGCAGCGGCAGGACCCGCTCGCCCCTGCTGAGGACGGCGAGGAGAGGCCGATCGAGGCACGGATGCGCCAGGCGGCCGAGCTGCTGCGCGCCGAGGTGTTCCCGACCAAGTACGACCCCAGCGGCTGCAAGTTCTGCGCCTTCCGCGTGCAGTGCCCGGCCTGGAACTCCGACGGAGTCATCTCATGAGGATCACCAGCCCGGCCGACCTCGCCGAGGTGATGGGCACCCCCTACCAGGTCAGCGAGGCGCAGTGGGCCGCGATCTCCGCGCCGCTGGATCCGGCCGTCGTCATCGCCGGCGCCGGCTCGGGCAAGACCGAGCTGATGGCCGCCCGTGTCGTCTACTGCGTGCACAACGAGCTGGTCACGCCCGACCAGGTCCTCGGCCTGACCTTCACCACCAAGGCCACCTCGGAGCTGCGCGAGCGCATCCGCCGTTACCTCCCGCCCGAGCAGGACGTCCCAGAGCCGACCATCTCGACCTACAACGCCTATGCCGCCAACCTGCTCAGCGAGCAGGGGCTGCGGATCGGTCACGAGCCCGACGTACGCGTCATGGCCGATGCCTCCCGCTACCAGCTCGCCGCCCGGGCGGTGGCCCGCCACCGCGGGACGATCGAGGCGCTCAGCGACCACCCGCCGACCGTCGTGGAGAACCTGCTGGCGCTCGAGTCGGCGATCAGCGAGCACCTGCAGACCACCGACGCCGTGCGCGAGCACGACGCGAAGGTGCGGCCCCAGGTCGAGGCGGCCCTCGAGACCGGCCCCAAGCTCGACCTGCCGCGGGTCCTCGCCGCGCTCGACAAGCGCGGCGAGCTGCTCGGCCTGGTCGACGACTACCGCCGGCTCAAGGACGAGCTCGGCCTGATGGACTTCTCCGACCAGGTCGCGCTCACCGCACGGCTGGTCGCCGAGCACCCCGACGTCGGCCGGGGCGAGCGCGAGCGGTTCAAGCTGGTCCTGCTCGACGAGTACCAGGACACCTCCGTCGCCCAGGCGCAGCTGCTCGCCGGCCTGTTCGGCGGCACCGCCGTCACCGCCGTGGGTGACCCCAACCAGGCGATCTACGGCTGGCGCGGGGCGTCGGTCTCGAACATCCTCAGCTTCCCCCAGCAGTTCGCGCGGACGCCGGACGCGCCGGCCACCGTCTTCCCGCTCGTCGTCAACCGCCGCTCCGACCGGCGCATCCTCGAGGTCGCCAACCAGATCGCCCAGCCCCTCTACCGCGCCTACCCGATGGTCGCGCCGCTCGAGCCCAAGCCCGACGCCGACGACGGCGAGGTGCGCACCCTCGTCCACGAGACGTACGCCGAGGAGCTCGACTGGCTCGCCTCCGAGATCCAGGCCGCCCACGACCGGGGCACGGCCTGGGGCGAGATCGGCGTGCTGACCCGCGACAACGCCAACGCCGCGGACGTCTTCGACACCCTGTCGCGCGCCGAGATCCCGGTCGAGATCGTCGGTCTCGGCGGGCTGCTGCGCCTGCCGGAGGTCGCCGAGGTCGTCGCGACGCTCACGGTGCTCGGCGACCCGACCGCCAACCCTGACCTGCTGCAACTGCTGAGTGGTCCACGATGGGTGATCGGTCCGCGTGACCTCGCGCTGCTCGGTCGGCGCGCGCGGACGCTGGTCGGCCGGCCCGACGGCGGTCGCGCCCAGGGCGAGCGGTCCGTCGAGGAGGCGCTCGCCGACGCCGTCGAGGGGTCCGACCCCGTCGACCTGCCGGCACTGGCCGACGCGTTGACCGACCCCGGCGAGCCCGAGGACTTCCCCTACTCCGCGCAGGCCCGCGAGCGGTTCGCGCTCCTCGACGAGGAGCTGCGGCGGCTTCGGCAGCACGTGGGGGAGCCGCTGCTCGACCTGGTCCGCCGCATCATCGACGCGACCGGCATCGACATCGAGCTCGCGGCGTCGGTGTCGCCCGCGGCCGCGGCCCGCCGCGACAACCTCGACCACTTCGTCCGCGCGGTCGCCGACTTCACCTCGATCGACGGCGCCCAGAGCCTGCCCGCGCTGCTGGCGTGGCTGGAGGCCGAGGACGAGCTCGGCGAGGGTCTCGACGTCGCCACCCCATCAGCCTCCGACTCGGTGAAGCTGCTGACCGTCCACCGTGCCAAGGGTCTCGAGTACGACGTCGTGTTCCTGCCCGGCTGGTGCGTGGAGAAGTTCCCGCACAAGACCCTGCGCACCCAGTGGCCGACCGGCCAGGCGGTCCTCCCGATCCCGCTCCGCGGCGACTGGGCGGATCTGCCCGCCTGGCGTGACGTGAGCGGCAAGGGGCTCAAGGAGTTCACCGAGGAGGCGCGTGCCCACCAGCTCCAGGAGGAGCTCCGCCTGGCGTACGTCGCCCTCACCCGCGCCCGGCACACGCTGTGGGTGTCGTCGTACCTCTGGCACGAGACCCGCAAGACACCCGTCGGGCCTTCGCCGTTCCAGGTGCAGGTGCGCGACGCCATCGCCCGCTGGGGCGCCGAGCCCGAGCGGTGGCTCGACCAGCCGGCCAAGGACACCGTCAGCCCGGTGTTCGGCCAGCGCGAGCCGGTGATCTGGCCGGTGACCGAGCGGTCGGCCGAGGCGTTGCGCCGCATCGCCGCCGCCGAGCTCCTCGCCGGCGTCGACCCGGAGGCGCCCGACGGCGACCTCGGCCCTGATGCCGAGCTGGTGGCGACCTGGGACACCGAGATCGAGCGGCTGCTCGCCGAGGCGGAGGCACGCGGTGCCGGAGCGGGCGAGGTCGCCCTGCCGACCGCGTTGTCGGCCACCTCGCTCGGTCGCCTGCGCGACGACGTGGACGGGTTCGGTCGTGACCTGGCCCGACCGATGCCGCGCCGGCCCTCACCCGCCGCCCGCTTCGGGTCGCGCTTCCACGCCTGGGTCGAGGCACGCTTCGGGCAGCAGGCGCTGCTCGACGTCGACCGGCTCAGCGACCGCGCCGACTCCGACGTGACGCGCGCCGACGAGGTCGAGCTCGACGAGCTGATCGCCCGGTTCGACGCGGGCGAGTTCGGCGACCGGGTGCCGGTCGCGGTCGAGGCGCCGTTCGCGCTCGTCCTGCGCGGCCAGGTCGTGCGTGGCCGCATCGATGCGGTGTACGCCGACCCCGAGGACCCGTCCGGCTACCTCCTCGTCGACTGGAAGACCAACGCGCGGGCCAATGCCGACCCTCTCCAGCTCGCCGTCTACCGCCTCGCCTGGGCCGAGCTGCACGGCATCCCGGTCGAGAAGGTGCGGGCGGGGTTCTACTACGTCCGCACCGGCCGGCTCGTCGTGCCCGACGGCCTCGCCGAGCGCGACGAGCTCGAGGCGATCCTCACGCCCTAGGCTCGGTGTGTGACCCCGGTGCACCAGTCGCTCAGCCAGAACCCGCACGACCGGCTCGGTCTGCGGCGTACCGACGAGGAGTGGCTCGCGTCGTCGTGGGCCGCGCCCTCCAGCCGCGTGCTGGTGATCGCCGGGACGCGGGTGCGTCCGGTCGACAACAAGCTCGTGTGGCTGCCGACCGCCGAGGCGCCGGCGGGCACGCGCCTGCTGCTCGGCGAGCGCGACGGCGTCACGTCCTGGGCGGTCGTCATCGACGCGGCTCTCGCCAAGGGCGAGGAGGGATGGCTGCCGCTGCGCGGCCTGCTGCCGGTGCTCACGACCGACCCTGTCGACGCGCCCCTGGTCTTCCACGCGATGGGCCTGGCCGAGTGGCACTGGGCCACCCGGCACTGCGTGGCCTGTGGCGCGAGGCTCGAACCACGGGCGGCGGGCCACGAGCTCGCCTGCACCGGTTGCGCCAAGCTGCAGTTCCCGCGCACCGACCCGGCCGTGATCATGCTGGTCACCCACGGTGAGCCCGGTTCGCCCGGCGAGCGCGCCCTGCTGGGCCGCAACAAGGTCTGGCCGCCGCGCTTCTTCTCCACCCTCGCGGGCTTCTGCGAGCCGGGGGAGACGTTGGAGGACGCCGTACGCCGCGAGGTGCTCGAGGAGACCGGCGTCCGGGTCGGCGAGGTCACCTACTTCGGCAACCAGCCCTGGCCGCTGCCTGCGAGCCTGATGATCGGCTTCCACGGCCGCGCGACCGGCGACGCGATCAGCCTCGAGGACGCCGACGTGGAGGAGGCGGTGTGGGTGACGCGCGCGGAGATGCGCGCCGGTGCCGAGGACGGCAGCCTCAAGCTCCCCGGCGGCGTCTCGATCAGCCGGTCGCTGATCGAGCACTGGTACGGCGGTCCGCTGCCCGGCGCCTGGTGACCCTCAGGGCTGCTCGGGCGCGGTGAAGCGAGCGAGCACCAGGCATCCGGCCAGCGTCAGCAGGAGGCCGGCGAGCGCCACCGGCGCCATCCCGTGGCGCACGCGATCGCCCAGCCAGGCCACGCCCACGGCGGTGGGCACGAGCGTCTCGACGACGAACGTGATGGCGGCGACCGCGGTCACCGCGGCCCGTGTGAGCGCGACACCGAAGGCGACCAGCGCGACCACCCCGTAGGCCGCGAGCGCCCAGACCGCGGGCTCGCGCCACGTCTGCCACCAAGGGGAGTGGACGTCGAGGACCCGGGCCGCGATGGCGGTGCCGCCGAAGCCGAGGCCGGCGACGGCGGCGAGGGTGGGACCACTCCAGCGGGCGCGTGAGGTGTACGCCGCCGCGCCGGCGACCACCACGGGTACGGCGATCGCGCACAGCCACAGCTCGCCGTGGGCTCCGATCGGAACGGCCGCACCCTCCCTGGCGGTCGCGGCGAGCGCGACCAGGCCGAGGCCGACCGCCCCGAGCGCGGCGATCTCGCGGCGACTCAGGCGTGCGCCGAGCCACCACACGGCGAGCAGCGCCGTCACCGCCACGCTGGAGGCGACGGCGGACTGGACCACGAACAGCGGCAGCCGGCGTACGGCCAGGAGCGAGGCGAGGAAGCCGAGGCCGTCGGCGACCAGGCCGCCGACGTAGATCGCCGGGCGCCCGGCGACGCCACGGGCCTGCATCACCGTGCCGACGCCGTACAGGACGGCGGCAGCGAGTGCACCGCAGAGCGCCAGAGCCATCACAGCGCCGAGTATGTCGCTGGATCGGGCGCGTCAGTCAGCGCCGGTCCACCCACGGTGCTTGAACCATGCCCACCTGCGTCGAGGTCGAGTCTCCCGCCACGGCGGCCGTCGTCAGCCGAGCGAGGCGAGCTTGGCCTTGACCTGGGCGAGGCTCGGGTTCGTCTGGGCTGCGCCGTCGGAGTACACCAGCGTCGGCACCGTCTGGTTGCCGTTGTTGACGGCCTCGACGATCTTCGCCGCGTCGGGCACCTGCTCGATGTCGACGACCTCGTAGGCGATGCCCTCGCGGTCGAGCTGCGACTTCAGGCGGTGGCAGTAGCCGCACCAAGGGGTGGAGTACATCGTGACAGCGGGCGTCGACATGCCTCCAGCGTACGGCGGCCCGCCCAGCTTCCCTGCCTCGCCCGCATCCCTGTCGGCAGCTCCCTCTAACCTCGTCCGAGTGAGCCGCCCCGACCTTCTCGACGGACTGGATCCCGAGCAGCGCGCCGTTGCCGAGGCGCTGCGCGGGCCGGTCCGCGTGCTCGCGGGTGCCGGCACCGGAAAGACCCGGGCGATCACGCACCGCATCGCCCACGGCGTGACCAGCGGTGTCTACGCCTCCAGCGAGGTCCTGGCGCTCACGTTCACCACGCGTGCTGCGGGAGAGATGCGCCAGCGCCTGCGCCAGCTCGATACGCCGGGCGTCCAGGCGCGCACCTTCCACAGCGCCGCGCTGCGCCAGCTGCGCTACTTCTGGCCGCACGTCACCGGCCATCAGGAGCTGCCCGCGCTCACCGACTCCAAGCTCGGCATGGTCGCGGGCGCGTGCCGCAACCTGCGGATCGCCGCCGACCAGGCGCTGCTGCGCGACCTCGCCTCCGAGATCGAGTGGGCCAAGGTCAGCAACATCCACGCCGACCAGTACGTCGAGATCGCGCCGACCCGCGGTCGTGAGGTCAGCGGTCAGCCCGCCGAGGTGGTCGCCCGCGTGATGACGGCGTACGAGGAGGTCAAGCGCGACCAGGGCCGGATGGACATGGAGGACGTGCTGCTCTACACGCTGGCGATGCTCGACTCCGACGAACGTGTCGGCGCGCAGGTCCGCCGGCAGTACAAGTGGTTCGTCGTCGACGAGTTCCAGGACGTCTCGCCGGTGCAGTGGGCGCTGCTCAAGCAGTGGCTCGGCGGCCGCGACGAGCTCTGCGTGGTCGGCGACCCGGCCCAGACCATCTACTCCTTCGCGGGCGCCGATGCGGCGTACCTCCGCGACTTCAAGCAGCACTACCCGAACGCCACCTCGGTCGAGCTGGTCCGCAACTACCGCTCGACCCCGCAGATCGTGACCGCCGCCAACGGCCTGCTCGCCGGCACCCCCAGCGCGAGCGTCGAGCTGCGCTCGCAGCAGGACGCCGGCTCCAAGGTGCAGTACGCCGGTCACCCCGACGAGGTCGCCGAGGCCAGCGCCGCCGCCGACCGCATCGTCCGGCTCAACCGCGCCGGCGTGCCCTACGGCGAGATGGCGGTGCTGTTCCGCATCAACGCCCAGTCCGAGACGTTCGAGGACGCTCTGGTCGACAGGGGAGTGCCCTACCTCGTACGTGGCGCGGCCCGCTTCTTCGACCGCGCCGAGGTGCGCGAGGCCGTCACCCGGCTGCGCGGCGCCGCCCGCTCCGAGGCGGCCGACGGGCACTGGACCGACGCCGTCAAGGCGGTGCTCGGCGGCATGGGCTGGGCGGCCGAGCCGCCGGCCACCCGGGGTCAGGTCCGTGACCGGTGGGAGTCGCTCCAGGCGCTCGTCGATCAGGCCGAGGAGCACGCGACCGAGGAGGGGCTGACCTCCAGCCTCGCGGGCTTCGTCGCCGAGCTCGAGCGCCGCGCCACCGAGCAGCATGCTCCCTCGGCCGACGGCGTCACGCTGGCGACCTTCCACGCCGCCAAGGGCCTGGAGTGGGACGCCGTCTTCTGCTGCGGGGTCCAGGACGGCACCGTCCCGATCACCTACGCGCAGCAGGCCTCCGACGCCGGCCGCCGCGACGCGGTCGAGGAGGAGCGTCGCCTGCTGTACGTCGGCATGACGCGTGCCCGCAAGGAGCTGTCGGTCTCCTGGGCCGCGGCCCGCAACCCGGGTCAGGCGCCACGCCGCAAGCCCTCACCGTTCCTGCTGCCGCTCCTGCCGGCCTCCGAGCAACCCCAGGCGACCCGCAGCCGCAGCAAGGTCGCCCGCTGCCGGGAGTGCAGCCAGCCCCTCGGCACGGCCGTGGAGAAGAAGCGCGGGCGCTGCGCCCACCACCCCGTCCGGTTCGACGAGGGCCTGCTCGAGCAGCTCAAGGTGTGGCGACGCGAGGCGGCCGACGGCAAGCCGGCGTACGTCGTCTTCACCGACGCCACGCTGGAGCTGATCGCCGAGGTCAAGCCCACCGACATCGGGGCCCTGGGACGCATCAGCGGCGTCGGTCCGGCCAAGCTCGAGAGCTATGGCGAGAGCGTCCTGGCATGTGTGGCAGAAAATAGTTGAGAAATAGGCAATAAATGATTTGCACGGCTCGTGAGGCCCTCACTACCGTGTTCGTCACACCCGCACCCGAGCACCCGAAGGAGGTGGCACCCATGGAGAACACGTTCGATAGCTACGTGAACGGCGGCATCGCCGTCCTCCCGTGCGCCGCTTCCGCCGCCGCGACCCTCGAGGTCCGCGTCGGTGCCGTGCGTGAGGTCCCGGCCGCTGCCGTCGCCGCCCGTCCGTGGGCCGTCGCGTTCACCGGCATGAAGCGCGCTGCCATCGCTACGGCCCACACCCAGGGTTCTCTCGCCTGGAGCCCGCCTCTCTGACACACCGACAGAGGCAGCCTCCAGGCCGCGGAAC
Organism: Nocardioides montaniterrae; assembly: GCF_054782655.1. Taxonomy (NCBI): domain Bacteria; kingdom Bacillati; phylum Actinomycetota; class Actinomycetes; order Propionibacteriales; family Nocardioidaceae; genus Nocardioides; species Nocardioides montaniterrae. Next base: position 17,695 of record NZ_BAAGSB010000006.1, read on the forward strand.
CCGACACGGGTTCCGCGGCCTTTTCGTTTCCCGCCCATCGCAACCGGTCCTTCGAAGGAGGTGACACAACATGACCATCGACTCTTCCGAGCTCCTGCTCGGTGAGCTGCGCCTGCCGTGCCGCCTGAACGACGGAGAACTCTGGTTCGCCGACGCGCCCTCCGACCTGGAGTTCGCGAAGGAGCTGTGCGGCGACTGCCCGGTGCGCTACGACTGCCTGGCCTCCGCCCTCGAGCGGGGCGAGCCGTGGGGCGTCTGGGGCGGCGAGATCTTCCTGGCCGGCGCGGTGATCCCGCGCAAGCGGCCCCGGGGCCGGCCCCGGAAGGACGCCGCGGCGGCCTGACCACTCCACCATCCGATCCGATCCTCAGGAGAACCACCATGACCCTCATCAGTGAGGAGCTGGTCCGTGCCGAACAAGCCGCACGGATCGCCACTGCCGACCGCCACCGACAGGTGCGACTGGCACGCGAGTACCGGTTGAGCCAGCGCGCGCAGCGTGCAGCGGCTCAAGCCCGACTCGCACTGGCACGCAGCCTGTGACCGGCTGCCACGAGACCCGCCCGGGACCGGGCGGGTCTCGTTCGCTTTTGACGGATCCGGCGTAGGTTCGAGCCGTGGTCCACTGCGACTTCTGTGGGAAGTCGGCGCCGGGCGAGCAGCCCCCGCTGACCTGGACGACCGCGGTCGAGCGCGGCCGTCGCCAGGTGTTCTGCGACGAGTGCTCGCGCGCGCACCTGCGCTCGATGGAGGCCAAGCTCGACAGCGAGTGGTGGTAGCCCCGCCTGCACCACTCAGGGCAGGTCGAAGAACGTGTCCCACGCGCAACCGCAGTCGGGGTGGCGCAGCCAGCGGGTGGTGAGCGGAGCCGCGGCGGCCGCCTCGGGGGCCGGGAGGTCGAGCGTCGCCGACCACGTGCTGGGCTCTCCGCCGGCGAGGTAGGCCCGCACGTCGTGGACGGCGCGGGCGAGCGCCTGCGTCGTGAGGAGGGCATCGAGGGGCTCCGGCGCCAGGCGTGCGGCGCGTGCGGCCTGCTCGACGAGCAGCCCGTGGCGCGGGTCGCGGTCGCTCTCGTGGGCGTCGAGGCAGCGCAGGCAGGCCGTCGCGCCCGGTACGACGAACGGTCCCACCCGCCACGAGCCCTCGACGAGCGCGACGACGAGGTGGGGGCGGCCGCGCTGGACGAGGTCGTCGGTGACCGCACGGCTGATCGGCCCGATCGAGAGCGCCAACGTGACGGCGCCGGCTGCGTCGTCGACCCGCAGCCCTGCGAGGTCGACGAGGGACTGCGCGCGTCGCACCAGCTCGGCACTCTCGGCCGTGATCGTGATCGTGTCGCTGCGGTCGGATGTCGATGGCTCGCTCGGTGCCGGTGCCGGTGCCAGGTGGCCGGCCTCCTCGAGATCGCCGAGGGCACGGCGGACCTCGAAGTCGTCGGCCGCCACCTCGGCCGGGTCGACCGCCAGCGGGTCGAGCGAGCGCAGCAGGTCGCGGATGGCCTCCGTGTCCGGCAGTCGTACGCCGCGGGGCCCCAGACCCACCTGCAGCGTCCGGTCGTCGCGGCGCAGCACCGGTCGTCCCGGCCTCAGCGACTGGTGGTTCCCGAGGATCAGTGCCATGTCAGCAGGGTCGCACCGTTGCGGCGTACGTGCGGGGCCTCTCCACAGGCCCGTGGCGGGTGGTGGAAAAACGTGAGCGGGCGGCCCCACCCGTAGGTGGTGCCGCCCGCTCGCGACGCAGTTTCGGGGCGCTCAGGCCTTGCCGAGGATGCGGTTGAGGTTGGTGCCGCACTCGGGGCACACGGCCTTGGCCATGCGGGTGCCCTTGTCGTTCACCTTGACCTCGCCGGTCGCCTCGCGCTTCGCCTTGCACTTCACGCAGTAGAACTCGCCGCTCCAGGTCTCCGCCATGACGGCCTCCTTGCTCAGATTTCTTATTGGTCGTCGCGACGGGGCGCAGATTGAACTGCTGGGGAAGCCCGCCGGGGCCACGAGCGTCGCTCAGGCCTTGGTCGACCCTACGGCACGCTCCTCCCCGGGCGCAGTAGCCTCCCCCGCATGTCTGAAGTGTCGCTTCCGGCCCTGACCCACCTCCGCCTCGAGCGTCCGAGTCCAGGAGTAGCCCTCCTCGTGCTCGACCAGCCCGATCGGCGCAACGCGATGAGCGACGAGATGACCGCCTCGTGGGTCGCTGCGATCGACCACCTGGCGGCGGATCCGACCGTGCGCGCGGTGGTGGTGACCGGGGAGGGCAAGGGCTTCTGCTCCGGCGGCGACCTGTCCTGGCTGGCCGCCGAGCCCGACGCCAGCGTCGACGAGCTGCGTTCGAAGATGCTGCCATTCTACCGGGCCTGGCTCTCGATCCGCCGCCTCGAGGTGCCCACGATCGCCGCCATCAACGGCGCTGCCATCGGCGCCGGCCTGTGCATGGCGCTCGCCTGCGACATCCGGTACGCCGCCGCCGGCGCCAAGATGGGCCTGCCGTTCACCCGGCTCGGCATCCACCCCGGGATGGCCGGGACCTATCTCCTGCCCGACGTCGTCGGGCCGGCTGCCGCCCGCGACCTGTTCCTGACCGGCCGGATCGTCGAGGCGCAGGAGGCGCTGGGTCTCGGCCTGGTCTCGCGGGTGATCGAGCCGGCGTCGTTCCTGGAGGAGGTCCTCGCGGCCGCGGCCGGGATCGCCGGTGCCGCGCCGATCGCGACGCGGCTGACCAAGACGGCCCTCCAGCGAGGGCACGCGAGCGTCGAGTCCTGCCTGGACTGGGAGGCGCTGGCCCAGCCGGTCACCCTCGCGACCCACGACCTCCAGGAGGGGATCCGCGCCGCGCAGGAGAGGCGTGACCCCGTGTTCCGGGGCCGCTGAGGGCGACCATGAGAGAGGCCCCCGACCCGCCTTCCGCGAGATTCGCCTTCCCCTTGCGAACCTTGCCGGCGACCCGGGGGCCTCATCTGGGGACGACGCTAGGAGCCTGTTCGGCGATGGTCAATGGCACGGGCGTGTCGCCTGTGGACAAGGTTGTGGACAGGCCTGTGGAACGCTGGGGAAAGCTGGGGGCGAGCCTGGGGAGGAAGCGGTGGAGAATGTGGATCAGCGTGTCGCGGGTATCGCCCGAGGCTGCGGAGAAACGGCGCTGACCTGCGCGAATGCGCAAACGACCGACCTGGGGAGAACTCCACCGGCTGTGGAGAAAAGATTGTGAGGCACGACATGCCCGAGAGCACGACGTACGACGGAACGCCGGTGGCTGCGCTGCGCCGGATCGCCTTCCTGCTCGAGCGCGGCCGTGCCGACAGCTACAAGGTCAAGGCGTTCCGGGGAGCCGCCGCGGCGATCTTGCCGATGGCCCCCGACGAGCTCGCCGCCGCGGCCGCGAGCGGGAGCCTGACCAAGATCGCCGGCGTCGGTGCGAGCACCGCCCAGGTGATCACGGAGGCGATCGAGGGACGCGTCCCGGAGCGGCTCGCCGCCGCGGAGGCGGAGTACGGCGCACCGCTGAACGCCGGCGGCGTCGGCGACACGCTGCGCCAGCGGCTGCGCGGCGACCTCCACTCCCACTCGGACTGGTCCGACGGCGGCTCGCCGATCGAGGAGATGGCCATGACGGCGATCGAGATCGGTCACGAGTACCTGGTGCTCACCGACCACTCGCCCCGCCTGCGCGTCGCCAACGGTCTCAGCGCGGAGCGGCTGGCCAAGCAGCTCGGCGTGGTCGACGCCGTCAACGAGCACCTCGGGGGAGGGTTCACGCTGCTCAAGGGGATCGAGGTGGACATCCTCGACGACGGCGCCCTGGACCAGACCGAGGAGATGCTGGCCCGCCTCGACGTACGCGTCGCGAGCGTGCACTCCAAGCTGGCGATGGACAAGGACGCGATGACCCGTCGCATGGCCAACGCGGTCCGCAACCCGTTCACCAACGTCCTCGGGCACTGCACGGGACGCCTGGTGACCGGCGCCCGGGGGACCCGGGCCCAGTCCGCGTTCGACGCGCGCAAGGTCTTCGAGACCTGCGCGGAGGAGGGGGTGGCGGTCGAGATCAACGCACGGCCCGAGCGACGCGACCCGCCGACCCAGCTGCTCGAGCTTGCCCGCGACATCGGCTGTGTGTTCTCCATCGACTCCGACGCCCACGCGCCCGGACAGCTCGACTTCCCGGTCCTGGGCTGCGAGCGGGCCGAGACGGCCGGCATCGAGGCCGACCGGATCGTCAACACCTGGCCCCGTGAGCGTCTCCTGCAGTGGGCTGCATCACGTCTGTCATAGGGTCGGGCGCATGGTGGAGCCGAGCTCGGTGACGGGGCAGGTCAAGCGACTGGCCCGGTTGCGCCGTACGCCGGACGCCGACCTCATGCGCCGCGCCGAGCGACTCAGCGACACCTACCTCGGCGGGCTCGCCGTGCCGACCTCGGTCTCCTGGGTCTCCAACCAGAAGTCCCGCTGGGGCTCCTGCACCCCGGGCGACCGGACGATCCGGCTCTCCGAGCGGCTCCGGAAGATGCCCGACTGGGTCATCGACTACGTGCTCGTGCACGAGCTCGCGCACTTCCTCGAGCCGCAGCACGACGACAAGTTCTGGGCGTGGGTCCGCCACTACCCGAAGGCCGACAAGGCGCGCGGCTACCTGCTGGGCTGGTCCGACGCCTCACGCGTCGTCCCGCCCCACGGCTAGAGGCCCAGGCCACCCTCGGCGAGCGCGGCCACCACGGCGTCGTACGTCGCCTCGTCGGGCGCGGCCACGATGCCTCCGGCCATGCCCTGCGGGTCGAGCGCGCCGCCGTCGTGGCGCCCGATCGTGCCGCCCGCCTCGGTGAGGATCAGGGCGCCGGGCACGTGGTCCCAGGGCATGGTGCGGGTGTAGACGATGGTCCGGGCGTCGCCGGCGATCAGGTGGGGGTAGTCGACGCCGCAGCAGGCCCAGGTGAGCTCGAGGGCGCCGAGGCCGGGGAGGTCCTTGCCGACCCAGGCCCGGCGGGCGGTCCGGTACGGCGCCGCCGCGTCGCTCGCGACCGTGAGGCGCTCGCCGTTCAGGTAGGCGCCCGCACCGCGCTCGGCGACGTAGGACCGCTCGTGCTGGGGCTGCCAGATCCAGCCCCGGGTGATCTCGCCCCGCACGACCTCGCCGACCATGACGGCGTGGTCGGGGGAGCCGTTGACGAAGTTCTTGGTGCCGTCGACCGGATCGACGGTGAACGCGTGGTCGGCCTCGGCGTAGGCCTCGATCAGCGACGGGTCGGCCGCCATCGCCTCCTCGCCCAGGACGAGCGCGGAGGGGTACGCCGCCCGCAGCGCGTCGGTGATCAGCTCCTCCGACTCGTGGTCGGCGATCGTGACCAGGTCGCCCGGGTTCTTCTCGGAGACCTCGGCATCGGCCAGCGCCCGGAAGCGTGGGTTGATGACCTCGGCGGCGACGTCCTGGAGCAGGGCGAGAACCTCAGCGGTGTCCACGGACACCACGCTAGTCGGAGCGTCCGCGCGACGCCGTAGGGTGTCCGCCGTGGGCGAAGATCGGGCCGTCGTGGCGGTGGTGGTGACCTTCAACCGGCTTCCCCTCCTGCAGCGCCTGGTGCCTCGGCTCCGGGAGATCGCGGCGGTCGAGCGGATCGTCGTCGTCGACAACGCCTCGACCGACGGGACCGTCGAGTGGCTGGGTGGTTTCGATACGTCCTCGCCCAGCGGCTCGGGCTACTCGACCCACGACGTGCCGGTCGACGTGCGAGCGCTGACGACGAACACCGGGGGAGCGGGCGGCTTCCACGAGGGCCTGCGGGTGGCGATCGAGGAGACCGACGCCGACCTGGTCTGGCTGATGGACGACGACGGACTGCCCGACGCCGACTGCCTCGACCTGCTCCTGCAGCAGGACGACCTCGACTTCTGGGGGCCGCTCGTCGTCGACGAGGAGCGGCCCGACCGGCTGGTGTTCCCGATCCGGCTGCCCGGCGGGACCAGGGTCGTGCACGCGCTCGACGACGTCCGCGCGGCAGCACGCGACGGACGCCTCGACGACATCGTCATCCCGTTCAACGGCGTCCTGGTGACGCGCGAGCTGGTCGAGATGATCGGCTACCCGCGCGCCGAGTTCTTCATCTGGGGCGACGACCACGAGTACCGTCTCCGCGCCGAGGCGGCCGGTGCCCGGATCGCCACCGTCGTCGACGCGACCGTGCGCCATCCGTCGGTCGGGAACCTCGGGACGCCGATGATGTTCGGGCGGACGACGTACAACCACAGCCCGAGCGAGCTCAAGCACTACTGCATGGCGCGCAACAACACCCTCAACCTGCGGACCTACCGCGGCTGGGTCCACGTGCTGCTGTTCTGGGTCAAGACCGTCTGGTTCTACCTGTTCACCATGCCGCAGCCCGGACGGATCGCGACCAGCGCGAGAGCGGCGTACGCCGGGCTGCGCGGCGACTTCACCGGCCACGAGAGGTACCTGCGATGAGGGTGGCCGTGGTCGTGGTGACCTACAACCGCGCCGACCTGCTGGCGGAGATGCTCGACGGGCTCGCGAAGCTCGACCGTGCGCCCGACGGCGTGATCGTCATCGACAACCACAGCACCGACCACACGCCCGACGTGCTCGCCGCCAGCACGCTCGTGGGGCTGCAGACGATCCGGACGACCGACAACCTCGGCGGGGCGGGCGGCTTCCACGCCGGGCTCAAGGCGGCGTACGACCAGGGGTTCGACGCGATGTGGCTGATGGACGACGACGTCGTCCCGGCACCCGACTGCCTGACCCGGCTGCTCGAGGTCGACGCCAGCTGCCTGATCTCGGTCCGTGAGGACAAAGCGGGCACCCTCATCGAGAAGGCCGCGATCCGCTTCGACCTGCGCAACCCGCTGGCGATCCGGCCCAAGACGGCCAGCATCGACTCGGCGTACCGGACCCGCAGCGCGATGCCGGCGACCGTCGAGGTGCAGAACGTCGCCTTCGAGGGCTTCCTGGTACGCCGTGAGGTGGTGGACCGGATCGGCTTCCCCGACCCGGGCTTCTTCATCTTCTACGACGACGTCGACTACGCCATCCGCGCCCGCCGGGCGGGTTTCGCGATCCTCGCGGTGCGCGATGCGGTGCTGGTGCGCCAGCTGGGCTTCGACCAGCAGCACGACCTTTCCGGGTGGAAGGGCTACTACATGTACCGCAACCTGTTCGTCGTGCACTTCCGCTACGGCGAGAACCCGCTGGTGCGGCTCAAGCCGTGGCTGATCGCGGTCGCGGTGGTCGTGCTGAGCCCCCTGCGGGGCGGCCGGGCCGAGGCCCGCAACGTCATCCGAGCGGTGCGGGACGCGCGTCGGATGCGCCGACCAGATCCGTCGGCTCTGTCGGCCCGCTGAAGCCTTCGCTGCGGCGCAGCCGTGGACGCAGCCCGACGTGGTTGCCGGTCGCCATCGCGGAGATCCACACCGCGAACGAGCCGACGGCGAAGCCGCCGAGGATGTCGGTGAAGAAGTGCCAGCCGAGGTACATCGTGCACAGGATCGTGATCACCAGGAACACCCAGGCGGTCACCTTGATCCAGCGCTTGAGGCCGAACAGCGTCACGGACAGGCAGATGGTGGTCATGATGCCGACGTGCAGCGACGGGAACGCCGCGATCGTCTGGAGCGTGCCGGAGGCCCACGGGTGCGCGAGCACCGCCTGGTGGTCGGTCAGCAGCGTGCTCTCGAGATCGGTGACGTAGGTGTGCGGCAGCGTGGCGAACATCTGCGGCGAGGAGTAGATCGGGCCCAGCGTCGGCACGGCGACGTACAGCAGCGCACCGAGCACCCAGTCGACGGCGACGGCCGTGACGTACCAGGAGCCGGCGCTGGTGTGGCGGGTCCAGACGAGCGCGACCGCGATCGAGACCGGGACCAGGGCGATCCAGAGGATGTACGCCGTGGAGAAGAGATGTGCCGCGAGGTGGGTGCCCAGCACGTGGTGCAGGACCTCGGCCGGGTTGTGACCGCCCCAGATCGCGCGGTCGATGGCGGCCAGCTTCGTGTCGTACAGGTGGTGGTTGACGAACGGCGCCATGTTCTTGACGTTGCGGAACGTGGCGTAGCAGAGGTACCAGGCGAGCAGGCCGCTGAGCGCGAATGCCCACTGCTTGGCCGGCCAGCGCTCGCGCATCACCGAGCCCACCTCGCGGCGCTTGATCATCCGCGGGACCACGTCGAGCGCGATCGCGGCGAGCAGGATGAGCGGGAACCGCAGCATCGTGTCATCGGGGTCGCGCACCGGGAGGTGCTCGCCGATCGCCATCACGATCATCACAGCGGTCAGCAGAAGGCCGCAGACCCACGCCAGCCCGAAGAGCCGTGCGGAGCGCAGCACGGTACCGACGTTCATCACGCCGCTGAGGATAGTTGACGCAGAACACGGTGTGGCGCGGCTCTCCGAGTCCCGGTTCCCGCAGAGGTGGCCGTTAGACTCACGCTCCGTGTCGACCCCTGACCCTCTCCCCGACCTTCTCATCGTCGGCGCCGGCTTCTTCGGCCTCACGATCGCAGAGCGATGCGCCACCGAGCTGGACCTGAAGGTGCTGGTGATCGACCGGCGTGACCACCTCGGTGGCAACGCCTACAGCGAGTTCGACCCCGAGACGGGGATCGAGGTGCACAAGTACGGCACGCACCTGTTCCACACCTCCAACGAGCGCGTGTGGGAGTACGTCAACCGGTTCACGACCTTCACCGACTACAAGCACCGTGTCTTCGGCAAGTTCAAGGGGCAGGTCTACTCCCTGCCGATGAACCTGGGCCTGATCAACCAGTTCTTCGGCAAGTCCCACACGCCCGACGAGGCGCGTGCGCTGATCGCCGAGCAGTCCAGCGAGATCGCCACCGAGGACGCCACGAACCTCGAGGAGAAGGCGATCTCCCTGATCGGGCGCCCGCTCTACGAGGCGTTCATCAAGGGCTACACCGCCAAGCAGTGGCAGACCGACCCGACCGAGCTGAGCGCGGACATCATCACGCGCCTCCCGGTCCGCTACACCTTCGACAACCGGTACTTCAACGACAAGTACGAGGGTCTGCCGACCGACGGCTACACCGCGTGGCTGACCCGGATGGCCGACCACCCGAACATCACGGTGCAGGTCTCCACCGACTTCTTCGACGTCAAGGACGAGTACAAGGGCAAGGTCCCGATCGTCTACACCGGCCCGGTCGACGAGTACTTCGACAACTGCGAGGGCCGCCTGTCCTGGCGCACGGTGGACCTCCAGGAGGAGATCCTCGACGTCGACGACTACCAGGGCACCGGCGTGGTCAACGCCAACGACGCCGACGTCCCCTTCACCCGCGAGCTGGAGTTCAAGCACCTCCACCCCGAGCGCGCCGACTCCTACACCAAGGGCAAGACGCTGGTGGTGCGTGAGTACAGCCGCTTCGCCGAGGAGGGCGACGAGCCCTACTACCCGATCAACACCGCCGAGGACCGCGAGAAGCTGCTGAAGTACCGCGACCTGGCGAACAAGGAGCCGATGGTGCTCTTCGGTGGCCGCCTCGGCACCTACAAGTACCTCGACATGCACATGGCCATCGCGGCCGCGCTGTCGATGTTCGACAACAAGCTCAAGCCGCACTTCGCTGACGGCGCCGAGCTCAAGTCCGGAGGAGTGGACGCATGAGCGGCTCGACGACCACCCGCGTGCTGATGCGGCAGATCCTGCCGCTGGACCGTGACCTCGAGGTCATGGCGCTGTACGTCGACACGGCGCCCTCACGTCTCGACGAGGACAAGTACGTCGTCGGTGGCAACGGCCACGCCAAGGCGATCCACGCGACGCAGATCCGGCAGGCCACCGGCGGCGGCGACCGCGTCGCCGTCGAGCAGCTGCTGGACCGGACCCGGTTCAAGGTGCTCGCCGGCCAGACCGTCTCGTTCGGCTCGCTGTTCAACGCCTTCCCGGCGTCGTACTGGCGTCGCTACACGATCGTCGAGAAGGTCCGCCTCGAGGTGAGCGTCGAGGGCGTCGACGCCCAGGTCGTGGTCAACAAGTCGCTCGCCAACGGCAACAGCCAGCGCGTGGAGAGCGCCGTGGTCACCGCCGAGGGCTCGCACACGTTCAGCTTCGACCTGCCGCTGAACTCGTTCGTGGACGGCGGTTGGTACTGGTACGACGTCGTCGCCGGCGAGGCGCCCGCGGTCGTGTCGGCGCGATGGACCGCCGAGGTCCCCGAGGACCGTGCCGAGCACGGCACCGTCGACATGGCGATCACCACCATGAACCGGCCCGACTGGTGCTCCAAGCTGCTCCAGCAGCTCGGCGACAGCGAGCTGCTGCCCTACCTCGACACCGTCTTCGTGATGGAGCAGGGCACCAAGCTGGTCGTCGACGACGAGGAGTTCCCGGCCGCGCAGAAGGTCCTGGGCGACAAGCTCCGGATCCTCGAGCAGGGCAACCTCGGTGGGTCCGGCGGCTACGCCCGTGGCCAGCTCGAGTGCGTGCGGAAGGGCACCGCGACGTACGCCCTGATGATGGACGACGACGTGATCTGCGAGCCCGAGGGCATCATCCGCCAGGTCACCTTCGGCGATCTCGCCCGGCGTCCCACGATCGTCGGCGGGATGATGTTCAACATCTACGCCCGCACGCGCCTGCACAGCTTCGGCGAGATCGTCCAGCCGTGGCGCTTCCTGTGGATGACGCCCGGTGACGCGCACGGCCAGTGGGACTTCTCCGCCCGCAACATCCGCTCCGCGCGGTGGTTGCACAAGCGCTGGGACGTCGACTTCAACGGCTGGTTCTCCTGCCTGATCCCGCGGGTGGTCCTGGAGGAGATCGGCCTGTCGCTGCCGGTCTTCATCAAGTGGGACGACTCCGAGTACGGCCTGCGCGCCAAGGAGGCCGGCTACCCGACGGTCACCCTGCCGGGTGCCGCGGTCTGGCACATCCCGTGGAGCGACAAGAACGACGCTCTCGACTGGCAGGCCTACTTCCACCACCGCAACCGCTTCATCGCGGCGCTGCTGCACTCGACCTACCCGCGCGGCGGGCGGCTGATCCGCGAGAGCCTGAACAACCAGATCGCGCACCTGGTCGCGATGCAGTACTCCACCGCCGAGCTCCGGCTCCAGGCGATGGAGGACGTGCTCAAGGGTCCCCAGCACCTGCACGAGATGCTGCCGACGCGGCTGGCCGAGGTCAACGCCGTACGCAAGCAGTTCTCCGACGCCCAGCTGGTCGCCGACCGCGACGACCTTCCCCCGGTACGCCGGGAGAAGGAGTCCGGCAAGGGACGCACGATCTCCGATGTGCCGAACCGGCGCTCGCAGCTGATCTCGGCGGCCACCGCGCCGCTGCGCCAGCTCAAGTCGCCGCGTGACCTGTCGCGCTCCTACCCCGAGGTCGAGGTCCCGGCGCTGGACGCGAAGTGGTACCAGCTGGCCAGGTTCGACTCGGCCGTCGTCTCGATGAACGACGGCACCGCGGCCGCGCTCTACCGCCGCGACCCCGAGCAGTTCCGCGCGCTGCTCAAGCGCACCATCGCGCTGCACGACCGGTTCCGCCGTGAGTGGCCGACGCTGGCACGCACCTACCGGTCCCAGCTCCGCGACATCACCTCGCCGGAGGCGTGGGAGCGGACCTTCGCGCCGTGGCTCGAGGACCAGGAAGGCGGGTCGGCCGATGACTGAGACGACCGTCCCCGTGGTGGAGGACGAGCAGGCTCTGCCGTACGGCGTCGGTGCCGAGCTCGCGCCGCCCACCGCCGACAACGGCCTGATCGGTGTCTTCCACCGCCGCTACCTCCTGCGCCTGCTGGTGGGCCGCGAGATCAACGCCCGCTACCAGGGCTCGTTCCTGGGCCTGCTGTGGTCCTACATCAACCCGCTGTCGCACTTCTTCGTGTACCTCGTGGTGATGGGCACGATCTTCAACCTGCACAAGGACCTGCAGAACTTCGCGATCCACCTGTTCTCGGGCCTGATCATCGTGCACTTCTTCACCGAGACCTTCGGTGCGGGCACCCGCTCGATCGTGCGCAACCGCCAGATCGTGCAGAAGATGGCCATCCCGCGCGAGATGTTCCCGGTCGCGACGATGCTGACCTCGCTCTACCACGTGCTGCCGCAGGTCGTGATCTGCGTGATCGCCGGTGTCATCGCCGGCTGGACGCCCGACCCGGGCGGCATGCTGGCGATGGTCCTCGCGCTGGTGATGATCATGCTGCTCGGCCTGGCCGTGGCGCTGGTCTTCAGCGTGGCGAACGTCTTCTTCCGCGACTTCGGCAACATCGTCAACGTGCTGCTGCTGTTCGTGCGGTTCGGCGTACCGATGATGTACCCGTACACGATGGTCCACGAGCGCTTCGGCAGCTTCTCCCAGATCTACCTGATGGATCCGCTGGCCGAGGCCGTGCTGCTCTTCCAGCGCGCGTTCTGGGTGGGCAGCACCGACGACCGGGCGTACACCATCGCCACCCAGCTGCCCGACCACCTGATGGTGCGCGGCGTGATCATGGTCGGCGTCAGCATCGTGCTGCTGATCCTGGCCCAGCTGATCTTCAGCAAGCTGGAGAACAAGATCCCCGAGAGGCTCTGAGATGACGACTTCGATCGTGTGCGAGAACGTCACGAAGAACTTCACGCTCCAGTACCACCGGACCTTCAAGGAGGTCACGGTCGCGATGGCGCGTCGCCAGCAGCTGACCCACACCTTCAACGCCGTGGACGACGTCTCGTTCACGGTCGAGCAGGGCGAGGCGATCGGCCTGATGGGCCTGAACGGCTCGGGCAAGAGCACGCTGCTGAAGATGATCAACGGTGTGATGCGTCCCGACAGCGGGACGGTGCTGACGCGGGGCCGGATCGCCGGCCTGATCGCGACCGGTGCGGGCTTCCACCCGCAGATGACCGGTCGCGACAACCTGATCCTCAACGCCGCGATCCTCGGCATGCGGCCCAAGGAGATCCAGCGCAAGTTCGACGAGATCGTGGAGTTCTCCGGCCTGGAGAAGAAGCTCGACACCCAGGTCGGGCACTACTCCTCGGGCCAGTCGGCCCGTCTCGGCTTCTCCATCGCCATCCACGTCGACTCCGACATCTTCCTCGCCGATGAGGCACTCGCGGTCGGTGACCGGCCGTTCCGGCGCAAGTGCATGAAGAAGATGGACGAGGTCCGCAGCAGCGGGCGCACCCTCTTCTACGTCAGCCACGCCGCCGGCTCGGTGCGCCAGATGTGCACCCGCGTGCTGGTCCTGGACGAGGGCCGTCTGACGTTCGACGGTCCCGTCGACGAGGGCATCCGGTTCCTCGGCTACGACGACGAGGTCGACGAAGAGCTGAACGAGTACGGCGACGAGGACGACAGCATCGACAGCGTCGACTTCTGAGCCGCCCGGAGGGCGCGACGGAGTCGCGACCTCCGGATCAGCGGCCAGGTCGAGCAGCCGCGCGAGCGAGGAACGAGCTCGCGACCGGCGTATCGAGACCCAGCCGCCCGGGCGGCCTCAGCGGTTGCGGAGGTGGCGGTAGCCGCTGAGCGCCTTGCGTCCGGCACTGCTGTCGCCGAGCCGGCCGACGACCTTCTCACGAAGGCGGTACGTCGGGCGGAGGTAGGCGCGCTCGAGGGCGCGGTCGCGCTCGGTGATCTCGCCGTGCAGCCGCTCGATCTCGTGACGGCTGGCAGCGGCCTCGGTGAGCAGCGCCTTGATCGCGACGAGCGCGGCCTCGGCCACCTGGTCCTCGGACGGGTGGTCCGGGTCGGTCCAGGGGCGGTCGGCGTCCTCGGTCGTGCAGGCACCGCGGAGGTCCTCGATGTCGCCGACGACGTGGTAGCCGCGCGCCGTCAGCTCGGCCACCCAGGACGCCTCGAGCTCGGTGACCCAGGGCAGCATCCGCGGCGGCAGGGACAGCCGCGGCGACGACGTACGCCGGGACAGGGTCTGGTGTGCCAGCAGCTCGCGGACGAGCGGGCGGTAGTCGGCCGGCGGGAGGTCGGCGTTGACGGCCTGGTTGATGCGGCGCACGAGTGTCGTCTCGGGCGCACCGAGGGACGGGTTCGAGCGGTCGCCGGCCAGCTCGAGCTCGACACCGGCGAGGCCGAAGGCCTCGACGAAGCGCTCCCAGAGCAGGTTCGAGGGGGAGCCCGGTCGCGGGACGGTGACCAGGTGGATGCGCTCGGGCGGGATGCCGGCACCCCACCGGGCGAGGATGTCCGGGATCTCCTGGACGCCCCAGAACCAGGAGCCGACGCGCCCGTTGCGCTCGGGGTCGACGATCTGGCCGAGGAACTTCTCGTAGTCGAGCGTCGCGCGGTGCTTGACGTTCTCCTGCCACTCGGCGGGGATCTGGCGCTGGAGGTCGCGCACGGACAGCACGATGTGGATCTCGGCGCCGTCGTCGCGACCGAGCGAGGTCATCGCCCGCTCGATCTGAGCGCGGCCGGCGCGAGCGAGGATCTCGTGGCTGATGATCACCGTGTGCGCGGCGCGGCCGGCGGGGGAGTCGATCTGCTCGACGAGGCGGTCCCAGGCGCCGATGGCCTGCTCCTCGAGCCCGCCCCAGGGCAGCTGCATCAGGTCGAGGGCCGCCAGGAAGTGGGCGTCGAAGCGATCGGCCGGGTAGAGGATCCCGGCCTCCTTGAGCAGCGTGCGCCGGTTGCGCAGCAGCACGTCCTGGACGTAGGAGGTGCCGGTCTTGGGGGTTCCGACGTGGATCAGGATGCGACGACTCACCGGGCCGTTCCTTCCAGCGAGAAGAGCTTCGGGTCCAGCAGCAGGTCGAACGCCCGGTCGAGCACTGCGCTGTCCGCGGGGAACGCGGAAGGCTCGACGGAGGGCGGGATCAGGTCCTCCAGCGAGCCGGTCACAGGGTAGCGCCTCGACTCCAGCGCGGACCCCTGTCGCCGGGCGTGCTCGGTCAGCACGCCGGCCCACGGGGCGGTGAGGCCGGGGGAGGCGGCGTCGCGTGTGGTGCGGGGGAGCAGCTCGCGCAGCAGCAGCTGACGACGCTGCCGCTGAGGGACGTGTACGCCGAGGGGGCGGCCCACCCAACGCGCCAGGTCGACCGCGACGGGGTCGAGCGTGGGCAGGGCCGCGAGCAGGGGGACGAGCGAGGCGTCGGTCACGACCTGGATGTTCGGCCGGCCGACCGCTTCGGCCGCGGTGCGGGCCTGGGCGGCGACGTCGAGCACCGCCGGCATCCGGCCGTGCTCCACCCGTGAGCGCATCCACGCGCGGAAGCCGAGGGTGCCACCGGTGACGGCGTGCTCGGCCCAGGCATGCAGCGCGAGGGTGCCGAGGTCGCCGGCCAGCACCATCACCCGGTGGCCCGGCCGCCGTCGGGCGTGGTTCTGGGCCTCGCGGGCGTAGAAGGTCGCCCAGGGGTCGCCGGCGAGCTGCCACCCGCGCGTCAACGGCAGGGTGCGGCGGGGCCGGCGCGGCGGTGTCTCGGCCAGCCGTCGAGCGATCGGACCGACGACGACCGGGAGGAGGTCGCGGGCGCGCAGCTCGCTCGGGTCGACGCTGGGGGGACCGAACCGCGATCCCGACTCGCCGACCAGCACCAGGTCTCCACGGTTGCGGTCGGTGATGCCTGCGCGGATCAGCTGCTCGGCCGCGTCGGCGTCCGGGCGGTGACCGAGCTCGTGCGCGGCCAGGTTGAGCCGGCGCAGCGCCTCGAGCTGCTGGGCTGCCGGGAAGAACGGCAGCCGCGGCTCGGCCTCCGCCACCCAGTGCGACCACGGCGTGGTCTCGCCGTCGAGCAGCGCCGCCAACCATCCCCAGGCGCGACGGGAGGCCTGGGGTGGGGGTTCGAGCACGGGGCCAAGGGTATTCTGTCGCTCGGCCCGTTCGACGTCAGGAAGGCCTGAAACGCACCGTGGGGACCAACGACCGCCCTCGTGCGGTGCTCCACATCGGAGCCATGAAGACCGGAACGACGTACCTCCAGGGAAGGGCCTACGCCAACCGCGACGCCCTCGCCGAGTGCGGCGTGACGCTGCCGGGCGCCAAGTGGAACCACCAGGTGTGGGCCACCCAGGAGCTGCTCGGCATGAACACCCACGACCCCGAGCTCGTACGCCGCAACGCCGGCTGGTGGCAGCGCATCGCCGACCAGATGCGGACGACCCCAGGTACCTCGCTGCTGACGATGGAGTTCCTGGCCTTCGCGAACCGGAGCGTCGCGCGCCGGGCGATCGAGTCGCTCGAGGGTGCCGAGGTCCACGTGGTGCTGACCGTGCGCGACGCGGCCGCGGTGGTGCCGGCGCTGTGGCAGACGACGGTGACCAGCGGCGGCACGATGACCTGGGCCCGCTTCCGCGCGGCCTTCCGCGCGTCGGCGCGCGGTCGCGGAGCCGGCGCGGCGACGTTGAGCCGGGTACGGCTGCCCTCCGCGGTCCGCTTCCAGGAGGCCCTCAACATCGCGCGCATGCTGCGGGTGTGGACCTCGGTGCTGCCGGCGGAGCAGGTCCACGTGGTCGTCGTACCGGGTCCGGATGCTCCGCGGGACCGTCTCTGGGAGATGTTCTGCGGCGTGCTGGGCGTGGAGGCGTCGCGCGTGCCGCTCGAGGCCGACAACCCGAACGAGTCGTTGGGCTACCCGTCCGCCGAGCTGGTGCGCCGCGTCAACAAGGCGATCGACATCGAGCACCCACGCCTGCAGAGCATCGTCAAGGACGACCTCGGCCACCACACCCTCGGCCTGCGCCGCGACGTCGAGCGGCGTGCGCGGCTCGACGAGCGGACGCTGCGCTCCGCTCTCGACTGGAACGGCGTGACCCGCTCCGCCGTCGAGGAGACCGGCACCGTGGTGCACGGCGACCTGGCCGACCTGCCGGTCGAGCCGCTGCCCCGCCACGGGGTCGAGGACGACCAGCGTCCGCCGTCCGACGCCGAGCTGCTCGACGCGGCCCGGATGGCGATCCGCGCGCTGCGCAAGCTGGTGCGCCGCCGCGCCAAGCGGCGCCTCGGCGAGGCGGCCGGTCGCGACTTCCGGCGTGCGCTGGCGCAGCGTGCCACCGGGCCCAAGGCGTGGAGGAGCTCCTCGGACCCCGTGGCGGCCGCCGTCGCGGACCTCGTCCTCTACTGCGAGGCCCTGATCGAGCTGCGTCTGGTGCGAGAGGCGAAGCGCCGGGCGCGGGAGCGCCGCCGATAAATCTCTGATTTCTCGCCTTTGTCGGCGTGTCGACTGGAAATTACAGCGTTGTAGTTACTCACGATCCCTTCACAAACGCATGTGACTGGTGTGAAAGTTGCGACTCGTGCGGTCCTTCCCCCCGCGCGATGGAGCAGAGCCACCATGTCCGAGAAGTCTTCGACGCGGGTCAATCGCACCCGGTTCGTCACCTTGTGCCAGCAGCTGCTGGCGCTCGCTGTCGTCGTCGCGGTCCTCACGCCCGCGGCTCGTACGATCTCCATGGACGTGCGCCCGATGCCGTTGGGCGGCGACGTCCGCGCGGACGGTCCGAGCTCGGTCGCGCTGGCGGCGTACACGCGGGCCGCGCTGACCCCCTCGGTGGTCCCGGCCGCGCCGGTCGACCCCATCATCAAGAACTACGCGCTGACCGCGCCGCGCGGCGCCCGTCTCGCGCTCGGAGCATTCCGAGCCGTGGCCCGGCGTACGACCGGCGGCGGCGGTAGCCGCGTGACCACCCAGGCCGTGCCCGTGACGGGGTACGGCGCCGTCGGTGTCACCTGGGCGCACGGCACCTCGCTGGCCGAGGGCGCCATCTCCGTCCAGGCACGCACCGAGACCGGCGGGGTCTGGTCGGGCTGGACGGCTGTCGAGTACCACGACGACCACGGCCCCGACGCGGGCACCGCGGAGGCCCGTGACGACCGTCCCGGGACCGAGCCGCTCTTCGTCGGGCACGTCGACCGGGTCCAGGTCCGCGTGACCAGCAAGGGTGCGGCGCCGGCCGACCTGCGGCTCTCCGTGATCGACCCCGGCACCGCCGCCAAGGCCCGCCTGGAGCGGCCGGCGTACGACGCCGGTGGCGTGAGCCGTACGACGAACCCGACCACCGATGCCGCCTCCACGACCGGCAGCAGCGACGCCCTCGGCCTGAGTGCCGCGACGGTGACGCCCAAGCCGCAGATCTACACCCGCGCGCAGTGGGGTGCCGACGAGAGCTGGCGCGACAAGTCATCGCTGCACTACGGCGACGTGCACGCCGGCTTCATCCACCACACGGTGCAGGCCAACGACTACACGCGCTCAGAGGTGCCGGGACTGATCCGGGCCGACTACGCGTACCACACGCAGAGCCGCGGCTGGAGCGACATCGGCTACAACTACCT
The DNA here is from genome assembly GCF_054782655.1 of Nocardioides montaniterrae. Lineage (NCBI taxonomy): Bacteria > Bacillati > Actinomycetota > Actinomycetes > Propionibacteriales > Nocardioidaceae > Nocardioides > Nocardioides montaniterrae. The sequence goes on from NZ_BAAGSB010000006.1 coordinate 35,937, forward strand.
GGTCGACCGGTTCGGCCGGATCTGGGAGGGCCGCTACGGCGGCATCGACCGCGACCCCGTCGGCGCCCACACCCTCGGCTACAACGACGACTCGTTCGCGGCCTCGGCGATCGGCAACTACGACATCCACCAGCCGTCCGCGGCCATGGTGCAGGCGTACGCCGCGCTGTTCGCCTGGAAGCTGGCGCTGGCGGGCGTGAAGGCGACCGCGACCCACCAGTGGGTGACCAAGCGCTACTTCAACGCGATCAACGGCCACCGCGACGCCGGCCAGACCGCGTGCCCGGGCAAGTACCTCTACGCCCAGATCCCCAACATCCGCACGATGGCGGCCAACCTCCAGGCGCGCTGGTACCCCCGCAACCTGCCGGGCAACCTGGCCGGCAGCGCCGGGGGCGACCTCGTCGTACGCCGGGCCGGCGACGGCGCGGGCTTCGTCGTACCGATCAACACCAGCTCGACGGGCGCGGCCAGCCTCGGCCGGCCGATCGCCACCGGCATCAACCTGGCCGGGACCACGGCCGTGCTGAAGGCCGGCGACTGGGACGGCGACGGGTACGGCGACCTCGTCGTACGCCGCAAGGCCGACCCGCAGGACCTGTGGCTCTACCGCGGTCGCGGCAACGGGACGTTCGCCGCCGCGACGCTGCTGTCCGGCGCGTTCCAGGGCGTGCAGATGCCCGCCGCGGTCGGAGACTGGAACGGCGACGGCACCCCCGACCTCCTCGGCCAGCCGAAGGGCGGCCAGCTCTCGCTCTACCCCGGTCACGGCGTGGCGCCGCTCGGCGTGCCCTACCCGGTCGCGGGCGCCCTGACGGTGCGCAAGGCGCTCGGCGGGGGCCTGTGGACCCGCGACGGTGCGCCCGACCTGCTGGTCCGTACGTCGAGCTCGCGGATCACCGTCTACCGAGGCGACGGGCCGGGCCTGGTCAACGGCGCCTACACCCTCACCAACGACATCAGCGCCTACGGCCAGGTCGCCACCGTGCCGTCGGTCAACGGCGACGGGCACCCCGACCTGGTGGGCCGTGACGCCGCCGGACAGCTCTGGCTGCTCGGCGGGACCACGGGGACCGCGATGAAGGCGCGCGTCCCGCTCGGACAGCTGAAGGGCTACGACCTGGTCGGCTGACAGACCTGATCAGCACACGCTGGTCGACACACCGGTCCTGGTCACTCAGGCAGGGAAGCGAGCGGTCGCACGCTCGGCGACATCGATCGCCTCGAGACGCGGCTGGTCGGCCCGGGTGACCAGGACCAGGGAACCGCCCTTCACGAGCGGTTCGATGAAGATCGCGATCTCCGGTGGGGAAGCCGGGTTCGCGGTCGCCAGGAGGCGGCCGCCGTCGGTGAGGAGACTCCCGGCGGCGGCCGCCCTCATCACCTCGGCCTGGGTGCGGCTCGGCTCGTCGACCGCGAGGTCGTCGCCGCTCGGCGGGTCGTACGCCGCGAACGCGTCCGGCTGGCTCCAGATCTCCACCCCGACGTCGAGGACGCCGGCCGGCAGCGGCTCCTGGAAGCGCACGCCCATCGGCAGCAGCGAGCAGGCGAGGACCTGGGTCTGTGCGGTCCGCCCGGCCCACGCGCCCACCGTGTCGGGTCCGCAGACGGCGACGTGCGGCGCGGGGTCGGTGGTCAGCGTCAACCCGGTGCCGAGCGCGGCGCCCACGAAGACGGTGCCGAGCCAGTGCGTGGGCAGGTCGATGGCGATGGTGTCGCCGCGCTCCAGGCCGAGCTCGTCGACGAGCAGCGAGCTCGCCTTGGCCACCCAGTTGGCGTACGTCGTCACCGACAGCTCCACGCGCTCGCCGGTGCTCTCGTCGTAGAAGGTGACCAGCGGCTGGCCGGGGTCGCGGCGCAGGCGGTCGGCGAGGACGGCGGCGAAGGTGTCGTGAGCAGGCACGGCGTCGAGCGTACGGCGGCCCCGACTAGTGTTCGCGCCATGTCCGCGAGCACCGAGGGATCCACCATCGAGGGCTTCTGGGCCGTCATCCCGTGCGGCGGGGCCGGTACCCGGCTCTGGCCGCTGTCGCGGCAGGGATCGCCCAAGTTCCTGCACGACCTGACCGGCAGCGGGCGCACGCTGCTGGAGCAGACCCACGACCGGCTGGCGCCGCTGGCCGAGGACCGCTTCCTGGTGGTCACCGGCGAGGCGCACCGGCCGGCGGTCCTCTCCCAGCTCACCGCGCTGTCCGGCTCCGGCGTCTGGGCCGAGCCCTCGGCGCGCGACTCGATGGCCGCGATCGGCCTGGCCGCCGCCGTCCTCGAGGCGCAGGGAGCCGAGGTCATGGGCTCCTTCGCCGCCGACCACGTGATCGACCAGCCCGAGGTCTTCGCCGCGACCGTGCGCCGTGCCGCGGCCGCCGCTCGGGAGGGCTGGCTGGTCACCATCGGCATCGACCCGACGTTCCCGTCCTCCGCCTTCGGCTACATCCGCCAGGGCGATGCGCTGCCGGGGCTCGACGGCGCGTTCCGGGTCGAGGAGTTCGTCGAGAAGCCGTCGGTCCCCGTCGCCGAGGAGTACGTCGCGAGCGGCCGCTTCCGCTGGAACGCCGGCATGTTCGTCGTACGACCGAGCGTGCTGCTGGACCTGCTCGCCGAGCGCGACGCGGAGTTCGCCGTGAACCTGCGTGCGATCGCGGCCGAGCCCCACCGCCTCGGCGAGATCTGGCCGCAGCTGCCCAAGATCGCCATCGACCACGCCGTCGCCGAGCCCGCTGCCGCGGCCGGCCGCGTGGCCGTCGTACCCGGTGGCTTCGGCTGGGACGACGTCGGCGACTTCGACTCCCTGGCGGGCCTGCTCGGCGAGCGCGACGAGCTCACCGTCCTCGGCGACGGGGCGCTGGTCCAGGCTGAAGGGGCCACGGGCGTCGTCGTCCCCGGCTCCGGCCGGCTCGTCGCCGTCGTCGGCCTCGACGACATCGTCGTCGTGGACACCCCCGACGCCCTCCTGGTCACCACGCGCGACCGCGCGCAGGACGTGAAGGCGATCGTCGCGGCGCTCAAGGAGAACGGTCGCGCCGACCTGACGTGAGGGCTCCGCCGTCGCGGGTCCCATGTTGGCGTGGCGTGTGTCCGTCAGGTCCTCAAAATCGGGACCCAAATCGAAAACTCACTCACATGTGAGTGAGCGGCGCGAAGCGCCGCAACCGCGGCGCGCCAGCTCACTCACATGTGAGTGAGTTTTCGATTTGGGTCCCGATTTTGAGGACCTGACGGACACACGCCCAGAACATCTGGAACCAGAACATCTGGCACGAGCGTCAGTGAAGCCGCGAGCTACTGCTGCATGACCACGCCGCCGATGGGCTCGGGGGCGTCGGTGTAGGGGTAGTCGGCCATGAACTTCTTCAGGGCCGCGCCGCTGGGGGCGGAGCAGTACTGCCACACGCCGAGGGCCTTGTTGTTCTTGCCGGCGGTCCAGTGGGTGAAGGCGATGTGCTCACCGGCGGGGAAGCCGGCGTGGCCCTTGATCTGCTTCTCGTACTTCGAGAGCCACGGGGTGGCCTTGAAGGAGAGGCGGTTGTTGGTGTCGTTGGCGTCGAGGATGCTGGCGATGCCCTTGACCTCGTCGAGGGCCTTGGGGTCCTTGGCGATGGTGTCGTCGTACCAGAGGATCGTGTAGCCGTGCTCGAGGTTGTGCACGAGCACCTCGAGCGGCAGCGCCTCGGAGGTGCTGTAGAAGCGCTGGTCGATCGGCGCGGGCGCGAGGCCGGCGACGTTCCAGTGCTTGCCGTACGCCGGCGGCGCGGTGTCATAGGTGACCGTCACGCCCTGGTCGACGTGCTGCTGCACACCGTTGGCGGGGTGGGTCTTGACCGGCTGGCAGACCGAGGCGGCCGAGCCGACCGACGCGAGGTCCTTGCCCTTCCACTTGTTGGCCTCGATCTTGTTCTTCACGATCGGGATCGTGACGACCGCGATCACGCCCAGGGCGATCGCGATGCAGACCGCGAGGATCAGCGTCCCCTGCATGTTGGCGGAGCGCTTCTGCTTGCGTCGAAGGTCGTTGATGACCTTCTGGCGGTCCGACGATGCGGAGTTGGGCTTGGCCACGGGGGAGTACCTCGGGTCTGAGTTGAGCGGACGGTCGCGGTGAGTCTACGGAGTGAGGGGTCGCAGCCGCAGGAGGGCGCCGATCTGCGGCTCGTCGATGCTCCAGCCGTGCGCGAAGGCGACCGCGCGCACCGCATCGGGGCGTACGGCGACGCAGCCCAGCGCGTCGCCGTCGACCTCGATGCCCGTCGCTCCGACCCGGGTCAGCGCGGCGGAGAGCTCCTCGGCCGGGACGGGGCTGCCGAAGGGACGCGCGTCGTCGGGGTTGCCGGTGAGCGCGCGCACGACGGCCTCGCGGGCGCCGTACCCGAACAGGTCGCCGCCCTCGGGGCGGATCAGCGCGGCGGCGCCGGGACCGTCCTCGCCGGGCGCGAGCACCAGGTCGGCACGCCCGCGGACGACCGCGAACGGGCGCCCGCCGAGCTTGCCCTGGGCGAGCTCGGCAGCCGACGCGATCTCGTCGGCGACCGCGGGGGCGGTGACCGCGAGCTCGTTGCCGTGGGCGTCGAGCCAGCCGGCGAAGTCCTCGGCGACGACCAGGCCGGCCGCGCCGACCGCGATGTCGGTCTGTCCCTCGCGCCAGGCGCGGCCGGCGGTGTCGGTGACGACGACGCCGACGTTCACGCCGGCCCGCTCCGCGACGGCCGCGCGCAGCACCCGCGCGGACGCGTCCGGGTCGAGGGGGAGCAGGACGGCGTACCCCTGGGCGACGTTGCTGTTGTCGATGCCGGCCGCGGCCATCGTCAGGCCGAGCCGGTTGCGCACGATGCGGGTGGCGCCGCGGACGGCCACCACCCGATCGGTCTCGGCCGAGATCCACTCCTCACGGTCACCGGTGACGACGCGACCCTCGGCCTTGCTGACCACCTTGCTGGTGACCACCACGACGTCGCCGTCCTCGAGGTCGACCAGCGGCAGCAGGACCGCCGCGAGGTCGTCGCCCTCGCTGATCTCCGGCACGCCCTCGGGCGCCCAGACCTGCAGCATCAGGCCGGCTCGACGAGGGCGATCGCGGCCGCGGCCATCGCCGCGGTGGCGTCGTGGTCGGTCATCATGAGGGGTACGCCGGCACACGCGATGCCTGCGGAGGTGAGCCGGTCGACCTGCGCGGCGTCGCGCTCGTCGATCAGCCAGCCGTCGAGGATGCCGCCGGCGGAGCGGGCGCCGTAGTTGAGCCCGACATCGGCGGCGCTGACCTCGACGCCGATGGAGGTCAGCATCTGCTCGGCCATGCCGCGCACGTGCGAGTCACCGACGATGGGGGAGAGGCCGACGACCTTCGCGGAGGTCTCGCGGACCGCGGCCCGGATGCCCGGGACACCGAGGATGGTGCCGACGGAGACGACCGGGTTGGACGGCGGCAGGATCACCAGGTCGGCCTCGCCGATCGCCTCGAGCACGCCCGGTGCCGGCGTCGCGCTCTCCAGGCCGACCGCGATGACGGTCTCGGCCGGGACCTCGGCGTGGAGGCGCACCCAGTACTCCTGGAAGTGCATGACCCGCTTGCCGCTGGGCTGCTCGGGATCCGCCACGGCGACGTGGGTCTCCACGCGGTCGTCGGTCATCGGCAGCAGGCGCAGCGCGTCGGCGTACGTCGGCGCCAGCCAGCGCTTGCACAGCGCCTCGGTGACCTTCGAGAGCGGGTAGCCCGCCTCCATCAGCTGGGTGCGGACCAGGTGGGTGGCGATGTCGCGGTCGCCGAGCCCGAACCAGGTGGGCTCGACGCCGTACGCCGCCAGCTCCTCCTTGGCGCTCCAGGTCTCCTCACGCCGGCCCCAGCCGCGCTCCAGGTCGATGCCGTCGCCGAGGGTGTACATGACCGTGTCGAGGTCCGGGCAGACCTTGAGACCGTGGATGTACCAGTCATCGGCGGTGTTGGCGATGACGCTGACCACGGCGTCGGCCCCGACGCCGGGCAGGGTGCCGGAACGGATACCGTGGAGCAGTCCCTGGAGGAACTTGGCTCCACCCATTCCTCCGGACAGGACGGTCAGGCGACGGATGGGCTCAGCGCGCATGGGACCACTCTGCCGGACACGCGGGAGCACACTCCCCACCGGGCCGGACAGGCGCCCCGTTGCCTTGACGTATAGCAGGTTCGGGGTTGACTTCCCGCGTATGACATGCGTGTAATTTCACCAGTGGCGTTCACCGGCGTGGCCCGTTGACAGGGGAAAATCAACGGACTGCGACCGGCCGGTAACACCAAACAGCCGTTGGGGTCGAAAGGGGCGGAACCGTGAGGGAACTCTTCCTGGTCGAGGCAGAGTCCGAGGAGCTCGGATGGCAGGAGCGTGCGCTCTGCGCACAGACTGATCCGGAGGCCTTCTTCCCGGAGAAGGGCGGGTCGACGCGCGAGGCCAAGAAGGTCTGCCAGACCTGCGAGGTCCGGGGCGAGTGCCTGGAGGCCGCGCTCGGCAACGACGAGCGCTTCGGCATCTGGGGCGGCCTGTCCGAGCGCGAGCGACGCAAGCTGAAGAAGCGGGCGGTTTGAGACGGACCGGGTCCTGCGCCGTAGGCTGACCGATCGTGTCAGCCCCGCAGGTCTCGGTCCTTCTCGTCAGCCACGACGGCTCGTCCTGGCTGGTCCCCGTTCTCGCCGGCATCGCCGCGCAGACCGCGCCGATCGCCTCGATCGTGGCGGTCGACACCGGTAGCGAGGACGGCAGCGCGGACCTCATCGAGTCCACGCTCAACGACGGCGGCGTGCCTGCCGCGGTCCTCCGGGCCGATGCCCGTACGACGTTCCCGCAGGCGATCAAGCACGCTGCGGACGCCCTCGCCGAGCACGGCCACCAGCCCGAGTGGCTCTGGATCCTGCACGACGACTCCAACCCCGACCCGGGCGCCCTCGAGGCCCTGCTGGCGGCCGCCGCCGCGCGGCCCGACGTCGACATCCTCGGTCCCAAGCTGCGCGAGTGGCCCTCGCTCAAGCGCCTGCTCGAGGTCGGCGTCACGATCAGCGGCACCGGCCGGCGCGAGACCGGCCTGGAGCGCGGCGAGTACGACCAGGGCCAGCACGACGACGTCCACGAGGTCCTGGCGGTCAACTCCGCCGGCATGCTGATCCGGCGTGATGCCTTCGACGCCCTCGGTGGCTTCGACGAGCGGCTCCCGATGTTCGGCAACGACGTCGACCTCGGCTGGCGCGCCGCCGCGTCCGGCCGCACCACGCTGATCGTCCCGCAGGCCGTCGTCTTCCACGCCGAGGCCGCGCACCGCGGCGTACGCACGACGCCGCTCACGGGCAAGCACACGCACTTCCAGGAGCGCCGCGCGGCGCTCTACACGCTGATGGTCAACGGTCGCGGGGCCTGGCTGCCGCTGCAGGCGATCCGGCTCGTGCTCGGCTCGATGATCCGCGCGCTCGGCTACCTCCTGGTCCGCAGCGTCGGTGAGGCCCTCGACGAGGTCGCCGCGATCACGTCGGTGATCGCCCACCCGCGCGAGATCCTCGCCGGGCGTGCCAGCCGTCGCGCCGAGTTCGCCGACGGCACCTACGACCACGAGAACGTACGCCGGCACCTCGCGCCCTGGTGGCTGCCCTACCGCCACGGCCTCGACTTCGTGATCGACCTGTTCACCGCGGCCAGCAACCAGGCCGCCGACGTCGCCGAGCGCCGTCGCATCGCCGCGGCCGAGAACGAGCCCACCAAGGTGCAGGCCCGCCACAGCACGACCGAGGACGACCTCGAGGACAACGGCTGGATCGTCCGCTTCTTCACCAGCCCGCTGGCGATCGCGATCGCGCTCGTCGCGCTCGCTCTCCTGATCGGTGCCCGCAGCGCGTTCGGCGACATCGCCGGCGGGTCGCTCTCGCCCGCGCCCACCGGTCGCGGCGCCTGGTGGACCCTGCACCTCGCCGGCTGGCACCCGATCGGCTTCGGCTCGGGGGTCCCCGCTCCGGCGTACGTCGGACCGCTGGCCGTCCTGGGCACGATCTTCGGTCCCGGCCTGACCATGTCCCTGCTGCTCGTCGGCGCTCCGCTCGCGGCCCTGTGGGGTGCCTGGCGCTTCCTGCGCGTGGTGGGTCGCCTCCAGTCCCCGCACGGCATGAACAAGTGGCTGCTGCTGTGGGCCGCCACGACGTACGCCCTGGTCCCCCTGGTCGCGGGTGCCTGGGGGAGCGGCCGTTGGGGTGTCGTCGTCGCGGCCGCCCTGCTGCCCTGGATGGGTCATGCGGCCCTCGGCTTCGCCGACCCCGACCCTGAGCGACGCTGGCGCGCCGCCTGGCGGGCCGGCCTCCTGCTCACCCTGCTGACCGCGTTCACCCCGGTGATGTGGTGGCTGTGCGCCGTCCTGGTGGCCGTCGTCCTGGGTGTGGCGGCGAAGGTCGTGCGTGCCGCGCTCGCCGACCGCTCCGTGTGGGGACCGCCGGTCGCGGCGCTCGGCGTACCTCTCCTCCTGCTCGCTCCCTGGTGGCTGCCCTCGCTGTGGGAGCACGCCGGCGACGGGCTCTTCCTCGACATCGGCCGGTGGCCGACGGCGTCGACCGGTGGCCTCGACCTGCTCGCGGGCCGGTTCGGCGACGTCGGTGCCCCGTGGTGGCTCGGCCTCCTGCTGCCGGTGCTGGCCGCGCTGGCCCTGGTCCCGCGATCGACGCGGGTCGGCGTCGTCGTGTGCTGGCTGGTCGCGGCCGTGGCTGCCGTCGTGGCCGTCCCGCTCGCGCGCCTCTCCATCCAGCTGCCCGGCCTGACCCACCAGCAACCCGGCCTCGGCGCGGTGCTGCTGCTCCTGGGCGCCGCCTGGCTGACGGCGATCGCGCTCGGCACGGTTGCCCTGCGCGACGTCGTCGTACCGCGGCTGGTCCAGCTCGGTCTCGGCATCGTCGGCCTGGCCGCGATCGCCGTCTCGGCGACGGGGCTCGGCTGGTTCGCGGTGGGCGGTGGCAACGAGATCCAGGCGGCCGCCGACAGCGGCGTGCCGGTGTTCATGGCCCAGCAGGCCGAGCGGGGCGACCAGTACGGCGTCCTCGTCCTGCGTGGTGGTGTCGCGGGTGGGTTGAGCTACCAGGTCGTCCGTGGTGACGGCCTCACCGTCGGCGAGGACGAGATCGAGGCGCTCACCCCCGGCGACCGCACGGTCGAGGCCCTGGTCCAGGACCTGGCCACCTCGCCCAGCCCGGCCGCGGTCGTCAGCCTGCGTGACCGTGGCATCCGCTACATCGTCCAGCCCGCCCCCGGTGACGGGTCCGTCGCGCAGCGTCTCGACGCGACCAGCGGCCTGACCCGCGCCAGCACCGCCGACCGCGAGACCCGCGCCTGGCAGGTCGCCGGCGAGCCGCCGGCCGACGCCGTCGCCGGACCGCGCGACTGGCCGCGCGACCTCCTGCTGCTGATCCAGCTGGCGGGCGTGCTGGTGGTCGTCGTGCTCGCGCTGCCCTCGATGCGAAGGAGCCGCAATGACTGAGCCCACCGAGCCCACCGAGCCGATTGAGCCGACTGAGCCCAAGCGCCCGCGGTTCAGCCGTCGCGCGAGCCACAACGCGGCCGCGCCGGGTCGTCGCGCCGAGGACGGCGGTCGCCGGGTCGACCTCCTGGTCGCGCTCGCGGTCGGGCTCCCGGCAGTCGTCGCGCTCGGCGTCGCGGCGGTCGGCGACCGGCACACCGAGCCCGGTGGCTCGCTGCCGCCGGTCTCCAGCAACCTCACCTCGGCGACCATGGCCTGCCCGCCGCCGGCCGCGCACCACGCCGGGCCGATCCTCGTCGCGCGGGCGCCGAAGGTCGCCGGTGGCACCGTCCAGATCCAGGCGGACGGTCGCCACGGCAAGCTCGGCAGGAACGTCCCGGCCCAGGTCGACGCCGGCTCGTCGCGTCCCCGCTCGTTCCCCGCCGGCACGGCCACGATCCTCACCGCCTCGGGCGACGCGGCCCCGGGCCTGGTCGCCGGCCGGCGCGACGCCAGCGCCGCCCCGGCGTGCACCCCTCCGTCGTACGACGAGTGGTACGTCGGTCTCGGCGCCTCCGCCTCCAACGACTCGGTCATCACGCTGAGCAACCCCGACGGCGGCCAGGCTGTCGTCGACATCGAGCTGATCGGCATGCAGGGACCCATCGAGGCCGAGAGCCTGCGCGGCATGGTCGTGCCCGGTCACACCGTGCTCACCGTCGACCTCGCCCACCAGTCGCCGACCCGGGCGACGTTCGCGGCCCACGTCGTGGTGTCGCGCGGTCGGGCCGGCATCAGCGTGCAGCACCGCTACGACCGTCTCGGCGGCGCCCCGGTCCTCACCGACGTCGTCCCGCCTCAGCTGACCGCCAGCACCTCCAACCTGCTGCTCGGCGCCTCGGTCGGCGACCGGGCGCTCTACCTGGCCAACCCCGGCGACAGCCAGGCCGAGGCGACCGTGCGCGTGCTCAACAACGACTCCGTGTTCACCCCGACCGGCAGCCAGCCGGTCGACGTACCTCCCCAGACCGTGGTGCGGGTCCCGCTCGACAAGGCCGTGCCCAAGTCGGCCGTCAAGGGGATGCTCGGCCTGGTCGTCGAGTCCGACCTGCCGCTGCTGGGCACGACCCGTGGTGTCGCCGGTGACCTGAGCGTCGTCGGTGCCTCGCCGACCATCACCGCGCCGACGGCCGCGATCGTCCCGGACGCGCCGACCCGGCTGCTGCTCGGTGGCGCGCTGCGCGCCGGCACGATCCACGTCAGCGTCCTCGACGCCCGCGGCAAGGTGCTGCTCGCCGACAAGGCGATCAGCATCAGCGCGGGCCGCGGCGCGGCCCTCACGCTGCCCAAGAAGGCCGCCGTGGTCACCATCGACCCGCGCAACACCTCCATCGCCGCCTCGCTGGCGGTGGCCGAGGCCAAGGCGCGGACCGTCGTCCCGGTCCGTGACACCACCGTGCACGCGGAGGTGCCCGCGGTCCACCCGCGTTGACGGGGCGGCGACGGCTCAGTCGTCGTCGGGGTAGCGCGCGTCGACGTCCTTGGCGGGGATCCCGAGGATCTCGGCGACCTGCTCGACCACGACCGTGAGGACGAGTGCCTCGAGGTCGGCGCGGTCGCGGCAGCGGTGCTCGACCGGCCGGCGGAAGACGACCAGTCGGATGGGCCCGTCCTTGGGGCGCACCACCGACGAGAGCGGAACCTGGCCGCTGCTCCAGTCGGCAGGCAGCACGGGGATGTCCTCGACGGCGTACTCGATCGGCCCGAGGTGCTCGGCCCAGCGGTCGTCGATCTCGGTGACGACGTCGAGGACCGTCCGGTCGAAGAGCTGGCGGCGCTGACGGATCAGCGGCGGGGCGGGGGAGAGGGTGCTCGGCAGCACCGCGGGCCCACGCTGGCCGCGGCCACGGCGGTCGCGCCGGCGTACGCCCTGAGAGACCCCCTGATCCATGTCAGCGAGCCTATCCGGCGCGCCTGGCCCGGGGCGGTAGCGTTCGGCGCGTGAGTCTGGCCCGGCGTTGTTCCCGCACCGCGTGCGCGCGGCCCGCGGTCGCGACGCTGACCTACGTGTACGCCGACCAGACCGCCGTCCTGGGACCGCTGGCCACCTTCGCCGAGCCGCACGCCTACGACCTGTGCGACGCCCACAGCGAGCGCCTCTCCGCGCCCCGGGGCTGGGAGGTCGTCCGGCTCAAGCTCGGCACGGCCGAGCCGCAGCACAACGAGGACGACCTGCTCGCCCTCGCCGACGCCGTCCGCGAGGCCGGCAAGCCGCTCCTGTCGCGCCCGATGCGGCCCGAGCCGATCGAGACGGGCCGCGAGACCGGGCGCGAGACCGGTCGCGAGACCGCGCGTCGTGGTCACCTGCGAGTGCTCACCAGCGACTGACCCACTAGGGTCGGCCTCATGCCCAGTGGCACGACTTCCACGGACAACCTTTCCCAGGTCTTCAAGGCCTACGACGTACGCGGGACCTATCCCGAACAGCTCGACGAGGACCTCGCCCGCGCAGCGGGTTCGGCGTACGTCGAGGTGCTCGGTGTGGATGCCGTCGTGATCGGCTACGACATGCGTCCGAGCTCGCCCGGCCTGGCCGGCGCGTTCGCCGACGGTGCGACGGCCGCCGGCGCCGACGTGACGATGATCGGCCTGGCCTCGACCGACCAGCTCTACTTCGCGAGCGGTCACCTGAACCTGCCCGGCGCGATGTTCACCGCGAGCCACAACCCGGCGCAGTACAACGGCATCAAGATGTGCCGCGCGCTCGCGCAGCCGGTCGGTGTCGAGAGCGGCCTGGCCGACATCCGCGACAAGGTCGCGACCGGCGAGCTGCACACGGCCGCGCAGCCGGGCAGCATCTCCAAGACCGACGTCCTGCAGGCGTACGCCGCGCACGTCCTCTCGCTCGCACCGATCACGGGCCGCCGGCTCAAGGTGGTCGTCGACGCGGGCAACGGCATGGCCGGCCACACGGCTCCGGCCGTCTTCGAGCGGCTCGGTGACCAGGTCGAGCTCGTGCCGATGTACTTCGAGCTCGACGGCACCTTCCCCAACCACGAGGCCAACCCGATCGACGAGTCGACCCTGGTCGACCTCAAGGCCCGCGTCCTCGCGGAGAAGGCCGACATCGGCCTGGCCTTCGACGGCGACGCCGACCGCTGCTTCCTGGTCGACGAGCAGGGCCGCGCGGTCTCGCCCTCGACGCTGACCGCGCTGATCGCCGACCGCGAGCTCACGCGGGTGCCGGGATCGACGATCATCCACAACCTGATCACCTCGCGCTCGGTCCCCGAGATCGTGACCGAGAAGGGCGGCACCCCGGTCCGCACCCGCGTCGGTCACTCCTACATCAAGGCCACGATGGCCGAGACCGACGCCGTCTTCGGCGGCGAGCACTCGGGCCACTTCTACTTCCGCGACTTCTGGAAGGCCGACTCCGGCATGCTGGCCGCGCTGCACGCGCTGTCCGCCCTCGCCGAGACCGACCAGCCGCTCAGCGGGCTGCTGCAGCAGTACGCCCGCTACCCGATGTCGGGCGAGATCAACTCGACCGTCTCCGACCAGGGTGCGGTGCTCGCCCGGCTCAAGGAGCAGTACGCCGGCGCCGACGGCGTCACGCTCGACGAGCTCGACGGGCTCACCGTCGCGCACGCCGACTGGTGGTTCAACGTCCGCGCCTCGAACACCGAGCCGCTGCTCCGGCTCAATGCCGAGGGCAAGGACGAGGCGACGATGGTGCAGGTCCGCGACGCGGTCCTCGCCGTGATCCGAGGAGAGAGCTGATGGCCGTCGACGGAGTGATTGATGCGGGGCTGCTGGAGATCATCGTCTGCCCCGACTGCCGCGGATCGCTGACGCTGACCGAGGTGCCCGAGCTGGTCTGCGGTTCCTGCGGCCTGGCCTACCCCGTGACCGACGGCATCCCGGTGCTGCTGGTCGACGAGGCCCGTCGGCCCCAGTAGGGCCCGAGCAGAGAGCGAGCGTGCGGTGAGCTGGTTCGACGAGTCCCGACTCGACGACGAGATCGCGCTCGGGGCGGCCGACGTACGGCTGCGCACGCTCGCCGAGTCCGGCGCGCGCGTACGCCGGGAGTTCGGTGCCGCGGCCGAGGCGATCGCCGAGGCGGTGGCCCGCGCCTCCGAGGCCCGGCCGCGTGCGGTGATCGCGGCCGGTCCCGACTCGCGGCTGCTGCGTGCGGTGCTGGAGCCGGTCTGCCCCGTTCCCTTCGTCGCGTGGCCGAACCCGTCCCTGCCCGGCTGGGCCGGCAGCCTCGACCTCGTCGTGGTGCTCGCACCCGACGGCAGCGATGTCGGCGCGGCCTCGGCCGTGGCCGAGGCGGCCCGTCGTGGCTGCCAGCTGGTGGTGGCCTGCCCGCCCGGGTCGATGGTCGCCGAGCACGCCGGCTCGCGCTGGACCACGATCATGCCGACCAGCACCGACGACCAGCTCGCCATCGCGGTCGCGATGCTCTCCTTCCTGCACCAGGTCGCGCTCGGCCCGGTCGCGACCCCCGACGCCGTCGCGGAGGCGCTGGATGCGGTCGCCATCGACTGCTCGCCCCACCGCGACATCTCGATCAACCCCGCCAAGATGCTGGCGATCGCGCTCGCCGACGCCAACCCGCTGGTGTGGGGCGGCTCGGTGCTGGCCGCGCGCGCCGCCCGGCGGGTGGCCGAGTCGATCCGGCGTACGTCCGGGCGCACCGCGCTCGCCGGAGACGCCGAGCACCTGCTCCCCGTCATCGAGGCGGCGCGTCCCCGGACCGTGTTCGACGACCCGTTCGCCGACCCCGATCCCGACCTGCGGCCGGTCCTCGTGGTGCTCGACGACGGCGCCGACGACCCGATCCTGGCCGAGCAGCGCAGCCGCCTCGAGGACGCCTGCGGGGCGCACGGCGTACGCGTCGAGACGGTGCGTGCGGAGGCCGACGGGGACGTCGCGCGCTACGCCTCGCTGCTGCTCAGCGGCACCTACGCGGCCGAGTTCCTCAGGTTGGGACTCGTCGCCGACTGAGGTAGACATGAAGGATGCCCATCCACTCTCGGGGTCGGGCAGACGCCCCCCGCAGCTCTCGTGACCCCTGGCTCGACAACGCCAAATTGATCCTGGTGACCCTCGTGGTCATCGGTCACTCGTGGACGATGCTGCCCTCGAGCACGCTCGGCGACCACGTGTACTCCTTCCTCTACGCCTGGCACATGCCGGCGTTCGTGATGATCAGCGGCTACCTGTCGCGCTCGATGACCTGGACCCGGGCCAAGGTGCTCTCGGCGGTCCGCACCCTGCTCGTGCCGTACGCCGTCCTCGAGTGCCTGCTCGGCCTGTTCCGTACCTACGTCGGCCACGAGAGCCTCGACATCGAGCTGCTGCACCCGAGCTGGCCGATGTGGTTCCTGGTCGCCCTGTTCCTGTGGCGGATGGCCGCCCCGGCGCTGCTGAGGATGCCGCGTCCCGCCGCGATCGGGCTGGCCGTCGCGGCGAGCGTGCTGATCGGCTGGTCGACCTGGGAGATCGTCGACGTGGCCCGGGTGTGCGGCTTCGCGCCGTTCTTCGTCGTCGGCCTGGTCGCCCGCCCGGCGCACCTCGAGCTGCTGCGCAGCCGGTTCGCGCCGGCCATCGGCCTGATCGGCATGGTCGGGGTCTGGTGGGCGACGGGTCCGATCGACCAGTGGGCCCGCTCCGACTGGCTGTTCTACAACCTGACCTATGCCGACTTCGGCACCCAGGGCTGGGAAGCCGTGCCGACCCGGCTCGCGGTGATCGCCCTCGGTCTGGGTGGAGCGCTGGCGTTCCTGACCCTCGTGCCGCGACGCCGCGGTGTGATCACCGCGATGGGCGCTCAGAGCATGGTCGTCTACCTCTTCCACGGCTTCTTCGTGAAGGAGGCCCGCTACCTCGGGCTGCCGGACTGGCTCGGCGGCCACCCGGTGCTGGGCTGGTTCGCGCTGACGGTCGGCTTCGGTGCGGTCGGTCTGCTGCTGGCGAGCGCCCCGGTCGCCCGCGTCCTGGGTTGGTTCGCCGACCCGTTCGGCAGGGCCAAGCGGGAGCTCGACCGGAGCGTCGACCTGGCGGTCGCGGCGGCCCAGCCTGTGACCTACCTCGCCGGTACGCCGGACGAGGTCCGGATCGGTGCGGGGGAGATGGCGACATCTCGCTAGGTTGACGCCCATGACCGTAGGGCTGTCGCGAGAGGCCGTCGCCTCCTCGAAGCCGGACGGGCGGGACCCCTGGCTCGACAACGCCAAGATGGTCCTGGTGACGCTCGTGGTCGTCGGTCACTCGTGGACGATGCTGCCCACGACCACGCTCAACCACCACCTCTACGCGTTCCTCTACGCGTGGCACATGCCGGCGTTCGTGCTGCTCAGCGGCTACCTGTCGCGGTCGATGCGCTGGACGCGCGCGCGGATCACCAACGCCGTGACCACGCTGCTCGTCCCGTACGTCATCTTCGAGCTCGCCCTCGGGACCTACCGCAACGAGGTCGGCCACGACCACCTCCAGCGGCTGGTCCTCAACCCGCACTGGCCGATGTGGTTCCTCGTGGCGCTGTTCTGCTGGCGGATGATGACGCCGGCGCTGCTCGCGGTGCCGCCGTACGTCGCGATCGCCGTCGCCGTCGCCGCGAGCCTGCTCATCGGACACGCCTCGACCGAGATCTTCGACGTCGAGCGCGTCCTGGGGATGCTGCCGTTCTTCGTCGTGGGTCTGGTGCTGACCCCCGCACGCCTCTACCTGCTGCGCACGCGTGCGGTCCAGATCGGTGCCGCGGTCGCCGTGGTGGCGGTGGGCGTCGCCACCTGGAACCTGGACAGCTGGGCCGGCACCCAGTGGCTGTACTTCGACGTCCCGTACGCCGACCTCGGTGCCCACCCGTGGCCGATCGTGGTCACCAGGATCGCGACGATCGTGCTCGGCGTGGTGGGTGCCCTGGCGTTCTTGTCGCTGGTCCCGCGTCGGCGCAGCATGCTGACCGCGATGGGAGCCCAGAGCCTGGTCGTCTACCTGTTCCACGGGTTCGTGATCAAGAGCGTCTACTACCTCGGCTACCCCGACTGGCTCGACGCCCACCGGCCCGCGTGGGCATGGCTCGCCACCACTTCCGCCGCGGTGCTGCTGGCGCTGTTCCTGGCCTGTGCCCCGGTGTCCCGGGTGCTGGGCTGGGGCGCTGATCCGGTCGGCAAGGTGCGAGCGGCCCGTGCCGCACGGTCCGAGGTCGCCCGGATAGGTTGACGCCCATGAGCGCCGGTCTGTTCGCCCTTCTCGACGACGTCGCGACCTTGGCCAAGCTGGCCGCCGCCTCGTTGGACGACCTCGGTGCCGCAGCGGGCAAGGCCACCGCCAAGGCCGCGGGCGTGGTCATCGACGACACAGCGGTGACGCCGCAGTACGTCCACGGCATCGCCGCCCACCGCGAGCTGCCGATCATCAAGAAGATCGCCATCGGCTCGCTGCGCAACAAGCTGTTGATCATCCTCCCGGTGGCGCTGCTGCTCAGCGAGTTCCTGCCCGGCCTGCTCCCGCCGATCCTGATGCTGGGCGGCACCTACCTCGCGTTCGAGGGCGCCGAGAAGATCTGGGAGCGGCTCCACCACCGCGACGACCACGTCGGCGACCTGCACACGCCCGACCCGGCGAGCAGCGCCCCCGACGAGAGGTCGGTGATCCGCGAGGCGGTCCGCACCGACCTGATCCTGTCCTCGGAGATCATGGTGATCGCGCTCGACTCCGTCGCCGACGAGAGCTTCCTGACGCGGCTGGCGATCCTGGTCCTGGTCGCGTTCGTCATCACCATCGGTGTGTACGGCGTGGTCGGGGTGCTCGTGAAGATGGACGACATGGGTCTCGCGCTGGCCGAGCGGCGCAACGGTCTGGTCGCACGGTTCGGCGTGGGCCTGGTCAACGCGATGCCCAAGGTCCTCGGCGCGATCGCGGTCGTCGGCACGGCGGCCATGCTGTGGGTCGGCGGCCACATCCTGATCTCCCAGGCGAGCGAGCTCGGCTGGCACCCGCCGTACGACGCCCTGCACCACCTCGAGCACTCCGTGCGCCACGCGATCCACGTCCCGGGCCTCGACGCGGCGCTCGGCTGGCTCGCCAACACGGCCGTCTCGGCGGTCGTGGGGCTGCTCATCGGCGCGGTCGTCGTCCTGGTCGTGCACGTGCTGCCGATCGACCGCCACGAGTCGGCTGCGCCCGCCCACTAGGCTCTGCGGAATGCGCACCGTCCTGTCCTACGGCACCTTCGACCTGTTCCACGTCGGCCACCTGCGGCTGATCGAGCGACTGGCCGCGCTGGGTGACCGACTGATCATCGGCGTCTCGACCGATGAGTTCAACGCCGGCAAGGGCAAGCGCTCGGTCGTGTCCTACCAGGACCGCGCCGACATCGTGTCCTCGATCAAGGGCGTCGACCTCGTCATCCCGGAGAACTCCTGGGACCAGAAGGTGCGCGACATCAAGGAGCACGGCGTCGACGTGTTCGTGATGGGCGACGACTGGGCCGGCAAGTTCGACGAGCTCAAGGAGCACTGCGAGGTCGTCTACCTGCCCCGCACCAAGGGCATCTCCAGCACCGAGATCAAGCAGATGCTGGGCGGGCTCGACGCGGGCCACCTCGACGAGCTGGCGCGGGCCGTGTCGACGCTGACCGCCCTGCTGGACCACTACCGAGAGCTCAGCTGAGCCGACCGCTGCTCGGTCCCGGGTGCAGGGCGGTCCGGATCGTGTCAGCCGCGCGTGCACCCTTTAGGGTGGGGAAGGTCATGCGCGGGAGATCCCGGAGAAGCGCAGATGCGCCGTACTGACACCGCTTACGACCACGAAGGAACCTCACGTGGACTACAAGGTTGCTGACCTTTCCCTGGCCGCTTACGGCCGCAAGGAGCTCGAGCTCGCCGAGCACGAGATGCCCGGCCTGATGGAGATGCGGCGTCGCTACGCCGACTCGCAGCCGCTCAAGGGCGCGCGCATCGCCGGCTCGCTGCACATGACGATCCAGACCGGTGTCCTCATCGAGACGCTGACCGCGCTCGGTGCCGACGTCCGCTGGGCCACCTGCAACATCTTCTCGACGCAGGACCACGCCGCTGCCGCGGTCGTCGTCGGCGTCGACGGCACGCCGGAGGAGCCCAAGGGCACCCCGGTCTTCGCCTGGAAGGGCGAGACCCTGGCGGAGTACTGGGACGAGGCCGAGAAGGTCTTCCAGTTCAAGGACGCCGAGGGCGCCCCGATCGGCCCGAACATGATCCTCGACGACGGTGGCGACATCACGATGCTCGTGCACCTGGGCACCGAGTACGAGAAGGCCGGTGCCGTCCCGTCGCAGGACTCCACCGACAACGAGGAGTTCAAGGAGGTCCTCCGGGTCCTCGCGCGCTCCCTCGACAACGACCCGACGTACTGGACCAACGTCGGCGCCGGCATCAAGGGCGTCACCGAGGAGACCACCACCGGCGTCCTGCGCCTGTACGACCGGTTCAAGGAGGGCACGCTCCTCTGGCCCGCCATCAACGTCAACGACTCGGTCACCAAGTCGAAGTTCGACAACAAGTACGGCTGCCGTCACTCGCTGATCGACGGCATCAACCGTGGCACCGACGTGATGATCGCCGGCAAGACCGCGGTCGTCTGCGGCTACGGCGACGTCGGCAAGGGCTCGGCCGAGTCCCTCCGCGGCCAGGGTGCGCGCGTCATCATCACCGAGATCGACCCGATCTGCGCGCTGCAGGCCGCGATGGACGGCTACGAGGTCAAGCGCCTCGAGTCGGTCGTCGACTTCGCCGACATCTTCATCACCACGACCGGCAACTTCGACATCATCCGGGTCGAGCACTTCGAGCGGATGAAGCACCAGGCGATCGTCGGCAACATCGGTCACTTCGACAACGAGATCGACATGGCCGGCCTGGCCAAGATCCCGGGCATCGTCAAGGACGAGATCAAGCCGCAGGTCCACCAGTGGATCTTCCCCGACGGCAAGAAGGTCATCGTGCTGTCCGAGGGCCGCCTGCTGAACCTCGGCAACGCGACCGGCCACCCGTCGTTCGTCATGTCGAACTCGTTCACCAACCAGGTCCTCGCCCAGATCGAGATCTTCACCAAGACCGACGAGTACCCGGTCGGCGTCTACGTGCTCCCCAAGCACCTCGACGAGGAGGTCGCCCGCCTGCACCTGGACGCCATCGGCGTGGAGCTCACCGAGCTCAACCAGGCCCAGGCCGACTACCTCGGCGTCCCGGTCGAGGGCCCGTACAAGTCGGACCACTACCGGTACTGATCGAACTGGCGCGAGCGGGTCGCCGCTGATCGGCGCCTCGCCTCACTTGCCCCGTCCGTTCGCTCCGGTCGCTGGCGCTCCCTGCGCTCGCGGCCGGAGCGCGCTCGGCAACCGGCGCCGGCGGCGCCGCGCTGCCGCGCGCGGTGGAGGTCAGCTCGGTGCCAGCACCGCTGGCGGCCAGACCTTGGAGCCCCGCACCACCTTGGTGGTGCGGGGCTTCGGCGTCTCAGGGGGCGAGGAGGTCGGTGAGCGGGGCGTCCGGGTCCAGGGTGACGCCGTACGCCGCGAGGCGGGTCGTGGTCATGGCGACGACCATCTCGACCGTGACCGCGACCAGGTTCTTCGCCGAGGGGACCCTGGCGCCCTGCTGGACCCACTTGCCCACCATCGCGAAGACGCCACTCACCAGGCCGAAGGCCAGGTGAGCGCTGGTCAGCCGGTCGGCCTCGCTGACGTGGGCGCCGGCGGCGGTGAAGGCGGCGACGTACAGGTCGGCGACCTGGCCGGCCAGGCCGTCGAGCGCGCTGCGCACCAGGCCGGTGGCGGCGGCGTCCTCGCTCATCGCGTGCAGCGCCGGGTGCTCGACCGCCCAGGCGACGTACACGACGAACGCGTCGCGGATGGTGTCGCGCAGCGACCCGTGCAGCTGCAGCCCGGCCGACAGCCTCTCGCGCAGCTCACTCACGATGCGGCCGGCCACGGCCTCGTCCAGCGCGGCCTTGTCGGTGAAGTGGCGGTAGACGACGGACCGCGCCAGCCCGGCCTCACGGCCGACGTCGATCAGGCTGGGGGACGGGTCGCCGCGCTCGATCAGGGCGACCGCGGCGTCGACGATGCGCCGCCGCTGGTCCTCACGATGGCGCTCCCAGCGCGCCGTACGCCCGTCCGCCATGGCACGGGAGCGTACGCCGAGCGGTCAGTGCGACGCGGCAGCGGGCTCCGCGCGGTAGCGGGACGGGCGGCCGTCGGTGCCGGCGAGCCGCCACACCCAGCGGTTGGAGCGGGTCAGCATCCCGTTGCGCTCGAAGCACGCGCGGACGTCGGCGAAGAGGTCGCGGCGCATCTTGGCGGCCTCCGGACCGCGCTCGAACGCCTCGCGGACGACCTTGCGCGGCATGCCCATCATCCGCTGGTCGCGGATCGACGGCTTGAGGATCGCGTCGGCGCCGATCCGCATGAAGATGCCGGTGATCGCGCCGATCACCCACTTCTGGAAGCGGTTGAGCTTCGGCGAGTGGTGGTCGAGCCAGGCGTGGGCGAAGCCGATGTGCCGGGCCTCCTCGGCGATGTGGATCGACATGATCCGGTCGAGCAGCGGGTGCACCCCGCCGCCGCGCAGCTGGTTCTTCTGCGCGTGGTCGATCGGCTCCTCGCCGGCCAGGATGATGGCGAAGAACAGTGCCGGCGTCAGGCCGCCGAGGTGGCCGACCAGCGGGAAGATCCTCAGCAGCCAGCGCGGCACGCCGCTCACCTCCGGGCAGGCCCGGTTGGTGAACTCCTGGAACATCTGGATGTGGTGGCACTCCTCGGTGAGCTCGTGCATGAAGTAGCGGAACTCGGGGTTGTCGTTCTTCAGCCCCATCAGGAACTGGGTGCCGCCCAGGAGCAGCAGCTGCTCGAACTGGGAGCCGGTCTTGGTCATCGCCACGAGGCGGTGCCGCGCGACCTCGACGCGGCGCTCCCGGGGGAGCGAGGTGTACCAGGGGTGACGCGCGATCGGGTCGCTGAGAGGAAGCTCCCAACGGTCGTCGCCGGGCGGGAACTGCATCTCCGGGGCATCCCAGTCGATGTCGACGAACGCCTGGAAGTGTCGGCGTACCGACGCCTCCGAGAAGGCCTGCAGCGTCTGCTCGTACGTCGCAGTGGTGGTCGCGCGCTCAGGAAGGACGGCGGTCATGTCTGGCTCCCATGTCCGGTGGACCCAACAGTCGGGACAGGTTGTCCCTCATAAAGCCACGGTACCGCTACACCGTGTAGCGGAAAAGTGTTTCGGCCCCGCGGGAGTGCGATGCAGGTCACACCCGGGTGCGGTCCTACCATGGGCGCGTGAACCAGCCGGGCTACTCCACGAAGGGCCGCGTCCTCGTCGTCGACGACGACGCACCGCTGGCCGAGATGCTCGGCATCGTGCTGCGCCAGGAGGGCTTCGAGTCCCGCGCGGTCGAGCGCGGTGACGAGGCGCTGGCCGCGTTCCGCGACTACCGGCCCGACGTCGTGCTGCTCGACGTGATGCTGCCCGGCAAGGACGGCATCGACGTCTGCAAGGAGATCCGCGCGGAGTCCGGCGTACCCATCGTCATGCTCACCGCGCGCGGTGACACCGTCGATGTCGTCGTGGGCCTGGAGTCCGGCGCGGACGACTACGTCGTCAAGCCATTCAAGCCCAAGGAGCTGGTCGCGCGCATCCGCGCCCGCGTACGCCGTACGGATGGTGTCGCCGGCGAGACGCTGACCATCCGCGACGTCGTCATCGACGTCGCCGGCCACCAGGTGACCCGCGGCGGAGCGCCGCTCGCGCTCACCCCGCTCGAGTTCGACCTCCTCGTCTGCCTGGCGCGCAAGCCGTGGCAGGTCTTCACCCGGCAGGTGCTGCTCGAGGAGGTCTGGGGCTACCACCACGCCGCCGACACCCGGCTGGTCAACGTCCACGTGCAGCGTCTGCGGGCCAAGGTCGAGCACGACCCCGAGCACCCCGAGATCGTGCTGACCGTGCGCGGGGTGGGCTACAAGGCGGGCACCGGTACGTGAGCAGTGCGCTGACCAGGGCTGTCGGTAGGCCGCTGACGTTCTGGCGGCGCTCGATCCAGGCGCGGGTCGTCATCTCGACCGTGCTGCTCTCGGCGGTGGTCGTCGCAGCGGTCGGCTGGATGCTGCTGACCCACACCCGCGACGGCCTGCTGCGCCACCGCGTGGACGTCGCCGTGGCCGAGGTCAACGGGGAGATCGCCGAGGCCAGCGCGCGGCTCGAGGCGGCCTCCGGCACCGAGGTCAACGTCGGTCGCCAGCAGCGCGACCTGCTCGACCCGATCATCGAGCGTGGGACCAGCCGCGGCTACCTCGTCGTGCTCGGGCCGCCGGTCGGCACCGGGCTCTCGGTCCGTGACGGCGGCGGTCAGTACACCGCCGGGCTGGACCTCAGCAGCGTGCCGCCACGCCTCGAGAAGCACTTCAACGCCACCACGACCGGCACGGCCTGGACCTACACCCGGATCAGGCGGGAGGCGTCCGACGGCACCCGGTCCTCCGAGCCCGGCGTGATCGTCGGCGCCGAGGTCCAGCTGCCCTCCGACGGCAAGACCTATCCGTTGTACTTCCTCTTCCCGCTGACCGAGGAGGGCGACACCCTCGGGCTGGTCACGCGCGGCATGCTGGCCGCCGCCGCCCTGCTGCTGGTGCTGATCGCCGGCATCTCCTTCCTGGTCATCCACCAGGTCGTCACCCCGATCCGGGAGGCCCGTCGGGTCGCCGAGCGCCTGGCCGCGGGCCGGCTGCAGGAGCGGCTGCGGGTCTCCGGCGAGGACGACCTGGCCCGGCTGGCGCTGTCCTTCAACCAGATGGCCACCAACCTCCAGCGCCAGATCCGCCAGCTCGAGGAGCTGAGCTGGGTCCAGCGCCGCTTCGTCTCCGACGTCTCCCACGAGCTGCGCACGCCGCTCACCACGGTCCGGATGGCCAGCGACCACCTCCATGACGCGCGCACGGAGTTCGACCCGGTGACCGCTCGCGCCGCCGAGCTGCTGCAGGCCCAGCTCGACCGGTTCGAGGACCTGCTCATCGACCTGCTCGAGATCAGCCGGTTCGACGCCGGTGCCGCAGTGCTCGACCCCGACACCGCCGACCTCGTCGCCCTCGCCGGCCGGGTGGTCGAGGGCTGCGCCCCGCTCGCCGAGCGGCAGGGGGTGCGCGTCGAGGTCGAGGCGCCGGCGGGAGGCGTCCATGCCCAGGTCGACGTACGCCGCGTCGAGCGGATCCTGCGCAACCTGGTGAACAACGCCATCGACCACGCCGAGCCGACCCGGGTCGACCGACCCGTGGTCGTGCGGCTGGCGAGCGACGAGTCCGCCGTGGCGATCACCGTCCGCGACCACGGCGTCGGCCTGGGCGCCGGCGAGGCCGCGATGGTCTTCAACCGGTTCTGGCGCTCGGACCCCGCGCGCGCCCGGACCACCGGCGGCACCGGACTCGGGCTCGCGATCGCGCTCGAGGACGCCAACCTCCACGGCGGATGGCTGCAGGCGTGGGGCCGCCGCGGTGGCGGCGCGCAGTTCCGGCTGACCCTCCCGATCCGGCCGGGCCTCGCGCTGAACGGCAGCCCGCTGCCGTTGGCGCCCGACGACGACGTGCTCAGCGTCGCTGCCGACGTCGGTCACGCCCTGGACCACGCCGAGCACCATGACGACACCGGCCCGGAGGAGGACCGATGACCCGGACCCTGCGCGTCCGCGCTCGCGGCGTGCTCGCCCTGGTGTGCCTGCTCGCGTGTGCCTCCTGTGTGCAGCTGCCCGAGTCGGGCCCCGTCTCGCGGGGCGACTCCGACGTCGCCTCCGACACCCGGCTGCCCTCGGACATCGACCCGCAGCACCCACAGCCCGGGGCCTCTCGCCTCGACGTGGTCAGCGGGTTCCTCGACGCGATGACGGCCTGGCCGATCAGCACGACCGTCGCCAAGGAGTACCTCACCGACGACGCGTCGCGCGCGTGGAACCCCGAGGCGTCGACGGTGATGTACGCCAGCTTCGCGCCGCCGACCGACGGCCCGCACGGCGTCACCGTCCGGCTCAGCGGCGCCTCGCGGCTCGACTCCTCCGGCGCGTGGCGCGGGGCCGTGCGTGCTCCGCAGCAGACGCTGGAGTTCCACGTCGTGCGTCAGCACGGCGACTTCCGCATCGCCAACCCGCCGGACGCGCTGGTCGTGCCGACCACCTGGTTCCAACAGCGGTTCGGGCAGGTCGCCCTCTACTACTTCGAGCCGCAGGCACATCACCTCGTCCCCGAGCCGGTGTTCGTCCCGCTCGGCGACCAGCTGCCGTCGGCGTTGATGACCGCGCTGCTGACCGGCCCCCCGCAGGGTCTGGACGGCGTCGTGCGCACGTTCCTGCCGGCCGGCCTGAGCGTCGGCCTGTCCGTGCCCGTGACCGACGGCGTCGCCGACATCGGGCTGGTCGGCGAGCAGGCCCAGCCATCGGGCCAGGAGGTGCGGCTGCTGCTCGCCCAGGTCGCCGCGACGCTCCACCAGGACCCCGAGGTCACCGGCTTCCGGATCACCCTCAACGGTCGCCCGGTCCGGCCGGGCGCCGACCGCACCTACCCGGTCGACCTGGGTGACCGCTTCACGCCGACGGCGGCGGGTCCCAACCAGCTGTACGCCGTCGAGGGCACCCGGATGGTGGGGGGAGACGCCAGCGGGATGCTCGCGGCTCCCGGTCCGTTCGGGACCGGCGAGTACGGCCTCGGCGAGGTCGCCGTCGCGCCCGACGGGGCCAGCGCGGTCGCCATCACCGGGCACGGGACCGCTGCGACCCAGGCACCGCTCTCGTCCGCGCCCGACCCCGTCGTCCGCACGCTGGTCGGCGGGACCGACCTGGCCCGCCCCACGATCGACAGCTCCGGTCGCGTCTGGCTGGTCGACCGGCGGCGGCACGGGGCGGTCGTCTGGTGCGCCGACCGAGGCCGCACGACCTCGGTCCGGGTGCCGGGGGTCACCGGCAACGACGTACGCCGCCTGCTCGTCTCACGCGACGGCACCCGGCTCCTCGCCGTCGTCCGCCACCGGACGCGTGACGCCGTGGTCGGCGTACGCGTCAACACGTGGCCCGACGGCAGGGTCCGGCGTACGTCGCACCCGTTCGTCATCCCGACCGGTCGCGGCCGCGTCGACGACGTCGCGTGGGCCTCGCCCACGCGGGTCGCCATCCTGACCCCGACCCGTCCCGGCAGCCTCTACCAGGTGGACATCGTGCCGGCGGACGGCTCGACGGTGGGTGCCGTGACGCTCTCGACCGTGCTCGGCGGGCACGTGCTCGGGCTCGCCGGGACGCCCGACCCCGGGCAGCCGACGTACGCCGTCCTGCGCGGCTCGCTCGTCGACGTACGCACACGGTTGAGCGTCCCGCTGGCCGACCGGCCGCTCTCGCTCGGCTACGCCGGCTGACCGAGGCTCCTCCACAGGGGGCCGGCGCGTGGTTGCCCCGGCGCGCGGTCGCTGGTGACATGGCGGCGTGCCGCCCGGGCTGTACGACGCCTTCGCCGACCTCGTCCTCGGGTCGGCGTGCGTGGCGTGCGGTCGCCCGGGACGACCGCTGTGCCACGGCTGCGAGGCGGTGCTGCCGCGCTCGGCGTCGATGCGCTGGCCCTCGCCGACACCGGTCGCGCTCGCGCCGCCGTGGGCCGTCGGTGAGTACGCCGACGCGCTCCGTGCCCTGGTCGTCCAGCACAAGGAGCGGCGGCTGATGTCCTTGGCGCGGCCGTTGGGTGGGTTGTTGGCCGTGGCGGTCGAGGCGGCCGTGCCGTCCGGCGACCTGCTGCTGGTGCCTGTGCCGTCGCGGGCCTCGGCGCTGCGCCAGCGTGGCTACGACCCGACCGGGGCGCTGGTCCGTCGGTGTGCGGTGCAGCTGCGGCGTTCGGGCCGGTCGGTCCGCGTGGCGTCGTTGCTCCGTCTGCGACCGGGCGTGGCCGACCAGGCGGGCCTCGGGGCAGGGGAGCGGGCCCGCAACCTGGCCGGGTCGATGTGGTGCCCGAGCCGCGCGATCGCGTCCCTGGCCGGGGTCAGCGCGCGGGTCGTCGTCTGCGACGACGTGCTCACCACGGGCGCCACCGCGAGGGAGGCGCAGCGCGCGCTAGAGGCCGTCGGCCTGCGGGTCGAGGCGGTCGCGACGGTGGCGGCGACGCGTCGGCGTACCCCTGTCGCGCCGGGGCGTGCGGATCGCGAGATTGGGTAGACGAATCCCTTTCATGCTGGCCGCCCGCGCACTAACGTCGTTGCATGGAGTCCACCCGGATGCCTTTAACTCGTCACCTCCTTCTCGAGGTGGGCGAGGGGCGATCCGAGCGCGGGACTCCGTCCCATCAACCCAACCTTGGAGGTTCACGATGGACGTTGTGGTCACTGGTCGGCACCTGGAGATCTCGGAGCGGTTCCGGGCTCATGCTGCCGAGAAGCTGAGCAAGCTCGAGAAGCATGATCACCGGATCATGCGGGTCCAGGTCGAAGTCGAGTCCGAACCCAATCCGCGTCAGCACGACCACGCCGTCCACGTAGAGCTCACCGCATATTCCAAGGGTCCGGTGATCCGCGCCGAGGCCGCTGCCGAGGACAAGATGGCCGCCCTCGACATGGCCCTGGACAAGATGGCCTCGCAGATGCGGCGCGCAGCCGACCGTCGCCGGGTCCACCGCGGCCGTCGTACGCCGGTCTCCGTCGGTCAGGCGCTCTCCGACGCCCAGGCCAACGCGCTCGCCACCGAGCTGCACGACGTGACCCCGTCGGTCGAGGAGCGGCAGGTCGGACCGATCACCGTTACGGGCGACGGGCCGCTCGTCGTACGCGAGAAGACCCACCCGGCCTCGGCGATGACGCTCGACCAGGCGCTCTACGAGATGGAGCTCGTCGGGCACGACTTCTACCTGTTCGTCGACAAGGAGAGCGAGCGGCCGTCGGTGGTCTACCGCCGCAAGGGCTACGACTACGGCGTGATCTCGCTGGACCTCGGGGGCGAATGAGTCCTTGGTACGTCGGTCCGACGGGAGTGTCTAGACCGGACTTTCGTCGGGCCGTCGTGCCATGATGCCAAGTGTGAACAGTGTCGAACCCGTGCGGGTCCTGGTCGTCGACGACCAGGAGCTCTTCCGCCGCGGTCTGACGATGCTGCTCGGCGTCGAGCCCGGCATCGAGGTCGTGGGCGAGGCCGGTGACGGCGTCCGCGGCGCCGCGCTGGCGATCAGCACCGTGCCTGACGTCGTGCTGCTGGACGTGCGCATGCCGAAGGAGTCGGGCATCGAGGCCTGCGTGAAGATCAAGGAGGCGCTGCCCTCCACCAAGATCATCATGCTGACGATGTCGGACGAGGAGGCCGACCTCTACGAGGCGGTCAAGTCCGGTGCGTCGGGCTACCTGCTCAAGGACTCCTCGATCGAGGAGGTCGCGCAGGGCATCCGCGTCGTCGCCGACGGTCAGTCGCTGATCTCGCCCTCGATGGCCGCCAAGCTGATCGACGAGTTCAAGACCATGTCCAAGCCCGCTCGCAACGGCCCGGCCATCAAGCTCACCGAGCGCGAGCTCGAGGTCCTCCGGCTCGTCGCCAAGGGCCTGTCCAACCGTGACGTGGCCGGCCACCTCAAGATCTCCGAGAACACGGTCAAGAACCACGTCCGGAACATGCTCGAGAAGCTCCAGCTCCACTCCCGCATGGAGGCCGTCATGTTCGCGGTCCGCGAGAAGATCGTCGAGCTGGAGTAGGCGTCTGCCTGCTTGATCGTCAGGAGCCAGGCGTCTGCTTCTTTGTGGCTCGTGAGCCGGACGATGGACAGCTCGGGCCTGCTCGCGGTGAGGTGGGTGATCCGCTCGGCCGTCAGGTGGTGGGTGTTCCATGCCCAACGGACGATGTGCTCCGGGTCGGTCAGGATCGTGGCCAGCGCCGGCTCGACGTTGCCGTTCCAGAGCACCTCGCGGTGCCGTCGCCGGCGGATCGTGCGCCTGATGACCTGCCGCATCACCCTCGCTCGCGGAAGGTCGAGCCAGACGACGAGGTCGGCTCGCTCCGCCAGGAGCGGCCGTACGTCGGAGTACTGCCACTCGGTCACCCAGGTCGGACGTGCCGCGAAGGCCTCGACGTCCTGTGCGAACGTCGGTCGCGGCGTCCAGCCCGGCCCATGGAAGAGCGCGTCGATCTCGATGTGCTCGATGCCGAGGCTTTCCCCGATCCGCGCCGCCAGCGTCGTCTTCCCCGATCCCGACGTGCCCGCGACCAGGACGCGCTGCGGACGCTCCGGCAGGAGGTCGGTCGCGGTCAGGATCGGCATGGCGTCAGTCTCACAGTGGGCCGCCGTCTCGTGGGCATGGGCGGCCGCGCGTAGCGCGCCGCTCCCCGCTGTCAAGGATCCTCGCTGCGCTCGGCCCGCTTCGCGGCGCCTTCGGCGTCCTTGACTGCGGGTCCCTGGCGGCGCGCTGGTGGCGCGGTTGTCGGCGGCTCGCTTCGCTCGCGCCGACGCGATGCGGCCGCCTTCGGCGGCCACATCGTGTGGATCCGTGGCCACCTAGTGACCCCAGATCCACACGGTCTTGCGGGACAGCGCGGCGCATCGGCACCGCGGTCGGGCGCCGAGGGTGTCGTGGCCAATGGGCCTCTATCCGGATGGTGGCTGGCACGGGGTGCCGGTGGGTTTCCGGCTTAGGGACGTCGGTGGAACCGCCAGGCACCTGTCGACGTGAGGTCGTGGGTCATGCGGGCGTCGTGGGCGACGTGGTGGTGATGGCTGCAGAGCAGGACGCCATCAGCGAGGTCGGTCTTCCCGCCCTGACTCCACGGATGCGAATGATGTGCTTCGCACCAGGTGGCGGGGATCGAGCAGCCCTCGGCGCGGCACTGCTTGTCCCTCAGGCGGAGGGCCTTGTGCTGGGCCGGTGAGTAGAGCCGTCGTGCTCGGCCGAGGTTGAGGATCTCGCCCTTGCCGCCGAGGACGACGGGAATGATCTTCGCGGTGCACGCAAGCCGCCTGGCCTCGTCGGCGGTGATGCGGAGGTCGCCGTCGAGGGAGCCGATGACGCCGGCGGTGGCGAGGTCGCGCCGCAGGTCGTCGAGCGTCACGGTGACCATGACGGTGGTGGTGTCGCCGCCGTGGGCGGAGAGCTTGGTGGGGTCGAGGTGCTCGAGCAGCGCGCAGAACGCCTGGCCGAGTCGGTTGCTCCGTGGGAGGCGCTCGCCGGTCGAGATCCTGGGCGAGGAGAACGCGTCGAGGTAGGTCTCGAGGCGTGCGGCGACCGCATCGGGAACTTGGCCGATGATCCGGGTGATGCCGTCGCCGAGGCGCTTGAAGCGGAGGGAGGTCTTGACCCGCGCGGAGCGTTCTTCGCGTTCGAGTGCCTTCGCGTCTGCTTCATCGGCGATCTCGGGTGCGACGACGGCGAGGATCCGGTCGCCCAGGGTCCGCAGCTCGCGGGGTCCGAACTGGCCGGCGAGCTCTACGAGGTGCTTCTCCGCGCGGCGGCGGGTGACCTGGTCGATCTCGGGCGGGAGCTTCTCCAACGCCGAGACGATCACCTGCGCCTGGGCGCGGTTGACCGTGCCGGCTCGCATGCCGACGCCGACCTGGCGCCACCGTTCGTCGATCGCTTCGGCGAGCTTGAGCTCGCCGTGGCAGGTGCGCGGGTCGAGGTGCGTCTGGTGGGCCAGCCACTGGCCTGCGTCGCGGGCGCCGGTGTCTTGAGCAAGGTCGCCCGAGGCGGCAAGGACCCGCATCTCGGCCTCTTCGACTTGGGTCTTCAACGCTGCCAGCCCTCGCAACGCCGTGGCCTTGTCGGCGGCCGTCATGTAGATCGGCTCGACTGACACGACACCCGCGAAGGCGAGGCGGGAGGTGTTCACGGCACGCAGCATCGGGTGCTCCGACACCGATGCTGCGGTCATGGTGACTCCCGAGAGATGAGGCTTGATTCGTACCTTCATCATACATGTGTTCGAACGTTTTCTCAATGCAAGATTCGACCGAACGTGCAGGTCAGAGCCACTTTTCGCGGTCAGCGGAATCCGCCGGAGGCGGCCGCTTGGCGGCGGCGCGAGCGAAGCGAGCCGTCGCCCATCCGCGCCGTAATCCGACCGTCCGGGTCCCGCGGTCAAGGACGGCCGGAGGCCGCCGCGAAGCGGGCCGAGCGAAGCGAGGATCCTTGACGGCGGGGGACGGTCGGCTAAGCGCGGCCGCCAGTCGATGACCCAGAACGGCAGCCAGGAGGGACCGGCCACGTAACACACGGCGATCTCGGCGGCGCTCCACGGCGATCTCGGCGGCGCTCCACGGCGATCTCGGCGGCGCTCCACGGCGATCTCGGCGGCGACCCACGGCGATCTCAGCGATTCGGCTGCCGGCCGCGCTAGACCGGTTTACCGTCGTACACATGGGGGACCCGCTTCACTGCGTGTCGACCGGCGCGGCCGAGGAGCTGCAGCCGGGGCGATGGACTGTCACGGAGTCGTGCTCGTGCGGATGGTCGATGACCTCCGAGGGCAACTGCGAGGAGGTGGCGCGTCGCAACGCGCGCGGGTACGCCGCCCATCACTGCCGTTCGGGGACCCGTCATCCCTGGGTCGGCCGCAGGTGGTCGCGACGGATGCCGGTCTGATCGCAACCGAACGCGTGATCCCAGCGTCGGACCAGGCATGAGCCCACGCCTCGTCGTCCTCGCCGTTGCCCTGCTCGCGCTCGCCGCCTGCGGCGCGGCGCCGTCGCAGCAGCACCCGACCACGCAGCAGTCGACGCCCACGCGCGTCGAGGCCACGCCGACGACGGGCCCGATGAAGGGGCTGATGGCGATGGCGGTCCCGTCGCTCGACCCCGACGTACGCATCTTCATCGGTGGGGGAGACGGGGCGACCCTGCTGCCGTTCCACACCGTCGCGGTGTCGGTGAAGGGCAAGGACTGGCAGACGTTCGTGATGCCCAAGATCCACGGCGCGCGGGGCTACACCGAGGGCAGCGCCGTCCTCCCCGACGGCCGGCTACTGGTGCTGCTCAACTCGTGGAGCTCCGACCGTGGCTGGCGCCACCTCGGCCCGCAGCACCACGGGCTGTGGATCAGCCAGGACGGCAGCTGGGCGCGCTATGCGCCGTACGCCGCCACTTTCCAGCCCGCCCTCGTGGCGCCCGATCGGATCGACGGCCTCGTCGTGCGCGGCCGGACGCTGGTCGCGCTGGCGAGCAGCGGGCGCTACGTGTCGACCGACGACGGACGGACCTTCCGCCGGCGGTGAGGGAGGTACGTCGGCGCCGGCGGCTAGGTTGCCGCCATGGAGTCGCTGTCGCTGAGCCAGGCCCGGCGGATCGCGCTGGCCGCGCAGGGGTTCGCCGACAAGCCGCACAGCACGCCGACGATGCGCACGCTCGACCGCACGATCCAACGGACCGGCGTGCTCCAGGTGGACAGCGTCAACGTGCTGCAGCGGGCGCACTTCATGCCGCTCTACTCCCGGATGGGCCCGTACGACGTCGACCTCCTGCGACGAGCCTCCAGCGGACGCAAGGACAGGCGGCTGGTGGAGTACTGGGCCCACGTGCAGGCCTACATGCCGGTCGAGCTCTGGCCGCACATGCAGCACCGGATGGAGCACTACCGCCACCGCCAGGGCAAGTGGTCGATCGTCGAGGCCGAGCCGGGGCTGGCCGAGAGCCTGATCGCGGAGATCCGCGAACGAGGAGCATCGACGGCGCGCGAGCTCGACGCCGGCCTGCCGCGCAGCAAGAACCACTGGGGCTGGAACTGGTCCAACGCACGCCGTGTCCTCGACTGGCTCTTCACGACCGGTGACCTTGCGATCGCGGGCCGCAACAGCCAGTTCGAGATCCGCTACGATGTGCCCGAGCGGGTGCTGCCGCAGCGGGTCCTCGACGCACCCACTCCGACGCCCGCCGAGGCCCACACCGAGCTCGTCCGACGAGCCGCGCGCAGCCACGGGGTGGCCACGATCCAGGACCTCCGCGACTACTACCGCATGTCCGTCGCCGACACGGCGCGAGCTGTCGCCACCCTCGAGGAGGCCGGCGAGGTCACCCAGGTGCAGGTCGAGGGCTGGCGCAGGCCGGCGTACCTCCACCGCGAGGCGCGGCTGCCGCGCCGGATCACCGCGGCGGCGCTGCTCAGCCCCTTCGACCCGGTGGTGTGGGAGCGAGCGCGGGCCGAGGCGCTCTTCGACTTCCACTACCGGATCGAGATCTACACACCGGCCCACAAGCGGGTGCATGGCTACTACGTGCTGCCGTTCCTGCTCGACGACCGGGTCGTCGCACGCGTCGACCTCAAGGCCGATCGCGCGACGGGCCGGCTCCTGGTCCAGGGTGCGTACGCCGAGCCGCACGCACCGGCCGACACCGCCGACCGTCTGCACGCCGAGCTGGGCCGGCTCGCCGGCTGGCTCGGGCTGGAGCAGCTCGTCGTCAACGGCAACGGCGACCTGGCGCCGGCGCTGGCGGCGGTCGCCGCTCAGGGATAGCGGACGGCCTCGGGCTGGGTGTCCCCGGCCCGGCGGGTCCGCCAGGCACCGGCGGTGGCCATCGGGACCAGCCGCACGGGTGACGGCAGCCGGTTGCCCAGTCGCGAGACGCGACGGAGGCGCTCCACCCGCCGCAACGACGCCGCGGTCGGCGCGGGCAGGCCGATCCGCTCCCGGAACGACGGGTCGATGGTCGCGGCGATCACGTCGCGCTGCAACCGCAGCAACGGGTCCGCGACGCGCTGCATCGCACGGTCGGCCCGCTCCGGCGAGCCCGGCAGCCAGCGGGGCGCGCGCGGGCCGTTGAACATGATGTCCTGCACGACCGGGTTGTCCTCGAGCCTGGGCAGCTGCTCGGCCCAGCCGGCCCAGAACTCCGAGCGGGTCGCCGGCAGCTGGTCGGGCCGGACCCCGATGAGCAGACCCAGCCGCCGCCACTCCTCGAACAGCTGCTGGTCCTGGGCGTCGGTCAGGCCGGGCCCGAAGTCGCGCAGGAACACCCGCGTCCCCTCGTACGCCGTCCAGTGCACCCAGGCATACGCCTGCGGGTCGAGCGCGTGGTAGCTGCGCCCGGCCCGGTCGACGCCGCGGATCCCGGCGTGCATGCGCAGGAGCCGCTGTCCCTCGAGCGCCGACCCGCGGCCGCCGTACACGCTGCGCACGACCGACTGCGAGGTCCGCCAGAGACGCCCGTAGGGATCGGTCTTGTAGACCGACTGCTGCTCGACGGCCGCGCCGACCATCGGGTGCGCGACCTGGTGCAGCAGCAGCCGGACCGCGAGCACCAGCGCGCGCTGGTCGCCGGCGGCGTACCAGATCACCCCGCCGGGGCCGAGCGGCTCGGCGGGGAGGCTCACGAGTAGAGCCGATCGAGCACGTCGGCGTACTTGGTGTGTACGACCCGGCGCTTGAGCTTCAGCGTCGGCGTCAGCTCCTCGGACTCGGCCGTCCACTCGACCGGCAGCAGTTCCCACGCCTTGACCTGCTCCGGCCGGGACAGCTTGGCGTTGGCGGCGTCCACGGCGCCCGAGGCCATCGCGCGGATCACGGGGTGCTGGGCGAGCGCGGGGAGGTCGCCACACACCTCAGGAGGTACGCCGGCCTGCGCGCCCACGAGCGGCGCGATCTCGGCGTCGAGGGTGAGCATCGCGACGACGTACGGCCTCGCCTCGCCGAAGACCAGCGCGTGACCGACGATCGGGCTCTCCTTGAGGTGGTTCTCGATGTTGGAGGGGGCGATGTTCTTGCCCGAGGAGGTGATGATCAGCTCCTTCTTGCGGTCGACGACCCGCAGGAAGCCGTCCTCGTCGAGCGTGCCGATGTCGCCGGTGTGCACCCAGCCGTCGGCGTCGATCAGCTCGGCCGTGGCCTCGGGCTGGCGGTAGTAGCCGCGCGACGCGACCGGGCCACGGGCGAGGATCTCGCCGTCGTCGGCGAGCTCGATCTCGATGCCGGGGAGCGCCCGCCCGACCGTCCCGAGCCGGAACTGCGACGGACCGCAGGCGGTCACCGCCGCACACGTCTCGGTCATGCCGTAGACGTCGTAGATCCGCATGCCGAGCCCGGCGAAGAAGCGCGCCACCTCGAGCGGCATCGGCGCGGCCGCGGAGGCGGCCCACTCGCAGCGGTCCAGGCCGAGCAGCGCGCGCAGGAAGCCGAGCAGCGCAGCGTCGACCGCCTCGTAGCGGGCGGTCAGCTCGGCCGACGGCGTGGAGCCGAGCTGGAGCGCCTCGACGTACTCCAGGCCGACGGCGAGCGCGGCCTCGACCTGCGCGCGCTTGGCCGCATCGGGCTCGGCCGCGAGCTTGGCCGAGACGCCGGTCTTGATCTTCTCCCAGACCCGCGGGACGCCGAAGAAGCGCGTCGGGCGCACCTCGCCGAGGGCGCCGAGCAGCAGCGAGGGGTCGGCGATGAGATGGATCGAGCCACCCTGGATCTGCGGGATGTAGATGCCCAGCGTGCGCTCGGCGATGTGCGCGAACGGCAGGTAGGAGATGAAGACGTTGTCCTGCGACGGGCTGCTGACCTCGAGCGAGCACGTGCACTCGTAGAGCACCGCGTGGTGGGTGAGCACGACGCCCTTCGGGTCGCCGGTGGTGCCCGAGGTGTAGAGGATCGTCACGGGGTCGTCCGATCGCACCGCGGCCGCGCGGGACGACACCAGGGTCGGCGATTCGGCGTACGTCGATGCGCCGGAGGCCAGGAAGTCGGCCCACGAGACGAACCTGGGGTCTCCGTCCGGCACGGGCGCGTCGATCAGCACGACCTTCTTGACCGAGGAGGACGAGGCGATCGCGCGCGACCAGCGCTCGAGGTGGTCGGCGGTCTCCAGGATGACCACGGTCGGCTCGCTGTGCCCGGCGACGTACGCCACCTGGTCGGCGGACAGCGTGTTGTAGACCGACATGGTGATCGCGCCCGCGTGCATGGCGCCGGTGTCGGCCACGACGTGCTCGATCCGGTTCGAGCACATGAACGCGACCCGGTCCCCGGCCTCGACCCCGGCAGCGATGAGCGCAGCAGCGAGGGAGAACGCCTGCGACGCCAGCTCTCCCCACGTCACCGACCGCCAGCCGGGGGCATAGCCGCCGGAGACGTCGATGCCGACCTTGTCGGAGTACGCCGTCTCGTCGGCCCGCGCGGCGAGGGTGCGGCCGAACGCTGCCGTCAGGGTGTCGCCGGCGATCGCGGCCTCGATGCGGGCTCGGGTCTCCAGGGTCGTCTCGGGCATGGGGATCTGCTCCTCGGTGCTGCGGGTCGGGGTGATGGGCGGGGTGGTCATTGCTGCGGGACGTTGGCGGAGCCGCGCGCCTGGGTCTGCGGCGGCGGGTTGGTGCACCGCTCGTCGAGGTACGCCCGACGGCGGCTGGTGTCGAAGATGTCGCGTCGGCGGTCGGGGGAGTAGACGCAGAACTTGAGCACGCGCGGCACCAGCACGACGCGGCCGCTGCCGCCGCGCGTCATGCCGGTCATCGCGTCCATCTGCAGGGGACCCCAGTCGAGCCAGGTGTTGAGGCCGCGCAGGTGGGTGGCCGCGAGCACCGAGAGGGGCAGGCCGTGTCCCAGCAACGAGGCCAGGGTGGGGCGTGCCCCCCGCCACCACCGATCGAGCCGCGGCAGCAGGTCGGTGCCGTCGACGACGAGCCGGCGGATGCTGGGGGAGGCCTCGCGCAGGGCGCTGGTGACGAGGGCGAGGTTGTGCGAGATCCGCCGGATCTCCGGGCTCATCTCCATCGCGGTCGTGAGCGGCACCTGGGCGTGCTGGACCAGCTCGGTCAGCGTCGGCTCGAGCTGGCGCAGCATGGCGAACGCCGACTCGAGGTCGACCGCGAGGGCGCGCAGGTCGACGTCGCCGGGGCCGCCGAAGATCTTGGCCGTCTCGTCGGAGATCGTGCGGATGTCCTTGACGTCGAGGTGCCGCATGAGGCCCTGGGCGTCGGCCAGCACCTGCGGCACGCTGATCGGCGTCGTGGTCCGCGTCAACGGCACGGTGTCGCCGTCGGCGTACATCGCGCCGGTGTCGGTGGTGGGGCGGATGTCGAGGTACTGCTCGCCGACCGCGGACAGGTCGAGCACCGACATCGTGCTCGCCCGTGGCACGCGGACGCCGTGGTTGATCGCGACCTCGGCCTCGACGACGTCGCCGCGCGCGTCGCCCGTGAGGCGTACGTCGGTCACCTCGCCGATCGTCTGCCCGCGGTAGGTCACCACCGAGCCCTTGTGCAACCCGGCGGCCTGGGGGAGCTGGACGGTCAGGTGGTACGGGTGGTGGAAGAGGGACCCGCCGACCACGGTGTCGGCGACGTAGACGACACCCATGATCAGCACCGCCAGGATCAGCGCCTGCGCGAGGTGGGCGCGCCGCTTCCACCGGCGCGCGCCGGCGCTGGCGAGCTCGGCCGGGCTGGGCAGCTTCGACAGCTGGGGCGCGGTCATCGGGCGCTCCTCGGACTGGGCGGTGGCACGTTGCCGGGCTCGACGTTGAGGAACGACTTCAGGTCTCCGAGGATGGTCAGGTCGAAGTTGACGTAGTCGCCGGGCGCGGCCTTGTCGGCCTTGGTGGCGAACGCGACCAGCCCCTTGAGGGTGCCGTCGATGTCGCCGCGCACGCCGAGCAGCGTCCGGAGCACGGTGCGCATCGAGCCGAGGTTGGTGAGCAGGTCGGCGCGCGTCGCCTGGGTGAAGGGCGTGGCCTGCAGCTCGAAGCGGCGCAGGCTGGCCAGGGCCGTCATCATCTTCGTGCGCTGGCTCTCGAGGGAGGTGACGAGCGCGGAGAGGTCGGACATCGAGGCCGTGATGCCGGGCAGGTCGGCCTTGAGCCGGGTGGTCAACCGATCGAGCGAGGAGGTGAGTCGGTCCAGCGTGGGCAGCTCGCGGTCGAGCGAGGTGACGGAGGTGTCGAGCCGGGTCAGCAGCGAGTGGACGGTGCTCCCGTTGCCGGTCAGCGCGGCGTTGAGCTCGCGGATGATCGTCGAGATGTCGCCGAAGCTGCCGCCGCTCACCACGGTGGACAAGGCGCTCATCAGGTCGGTCACGTCGGGTGCCTCGCTGGTGCTGTCGGTGCCGATGTCGTCGCCCTCGCCCAGCAGCGGACCGGTGCCGCCGGGGGTGAGCTCGACGAACGACGTGCCCATCGGCGATGTCAGCCGGATCTCGGCCCGGCTCGATGCGTGCAGGCGTACGTCGTCGGCGATCTCGACCTGCACGTCGGCGGTGTAGTCCTGCACGTCGACGCGCGACACCTGCCCGATGGTCGCCCCGGACAGCTTGACCGGGGCTCCGGTCGGGAGGTTCAGCGCGTCGTCGAACCTCAGGTCGAGGTGGTACGTCGGACCGCCGACCAGCTTGGGCATGGGCACGTCCTCGAGCTGGAGCCCGCAGCCGCTGGCGAGGGTCGCGGTGACGGCCAGCGTCACGACCAGCCGCCTCACGGGACCGCTCCGGGCAGGGCGCCGAACAAGAGGCTGTCGAGCAGCGGGTCGAGGGAGCCGCCGCCGTTCGGCTGGACCAGGCTGTCGCACGTCCCGGTGGCGATGGCGAGCGCGTCGGTCAGGACCTGGCAGGCGTGGCTCCGGACGATCCCGGAGAACGGGCCGGCGTTGAAGCTCAACGCGACCCGCATGCGCTGGAGCTTCCAGTCGTAGGCGCGGACCATGTTCTGCGCGCCCGCCGGCATCACGTCCCACGCCTCGCCGAGTGACGCCTGGTTGGCGTGGACCAGGCTGACGAGCTGGTCGATCCCCTTGAGGTCGGCGCCGAGCACGTCGCCGTTGCGCCGCAGGAACCCGCCCGCGAGCCGGGTCAGCTGCGACAGGGCCCTGATCGTCGAGACGATCTCGCCGCGCTGCGCGGAGAGCACGCCGAGGGTCGCGTCGCTCTGGCGGGTGAAGGTGCGGATGCGCGCGTCTCGGCGGTCCAGCACGTTGACGAGGGCGAGAAGGTCGTGGGAGACCCGGTTGAGGGCGTCGCGCTTGCTGGTCAGCACCTCGAGGGCACCCTGGCCGCCGCTGAGCGCGTCGCGCAGGGCACCGCCGTTGCCGCGCAGCGTGCGCGCCGTCGCCGCCAGCATCCGGGCGACGCCCGAACCGCCCGGACCTCCGCCCAAGGAGCCGTCGACCGCCTTGACGAGCCGGTCGATGGACGACGCGATCTCGTCGACACCCGCCGGTGACCGGGTGTGGGAGGCGGCGATGTGTGCGCCGTCGGCCAGGGTGGGGCCGCCGGTGTAGGCCGGCCCGATCTCGACGTACCGGTCGGTGACCAGGGACGACTGCAGGATCTCGGCGCCGGCATCGCGGGGCAGCTGGGTGCCGGGGTCGAGGTGCATCACCACGGT
Organism: Nocardioides montaniterrae; assembly: GCF_054782655.1. Classification (NCBI taxonomy): domain Bacteria; kingdom Bacillati; phylum Actinomycetota; class Actinomycetes; order Propionibacteriales; family Nocardioidaceae; genus Nocardioides; species Nocardioides montaniterrae. Next base: position 74,692 of record NZ_BAAGSB010000006.1, read on the forward strand.
CATCGATGCGCCGTGCGGCTCGACCTCGACCACGCGGCCGATGTGGACGCCCAGGTAGGTGACCTCGTTGCCGACGTACAGGCCGGTGGTGTCGATGAAGTCCGCGCGAACGACGAGCGCGCTCGGGTCGTCGCCGCGCAGCCAGCCGGCCACGTGGGCGCCCTGCACGGCGAGCGCGGCGACCAGGGCGACCACCACGGCGACCAGGATCCGGCGCCTCACTTGCAGCTCCCGGGAAGCAGGTCGCAGACCATGGTGTCGGGGAAGATCGCGTACGGCGCGTTGACGCCCACCCACGGTCCGTCGGCACCCCAGTTGGTGAACTCGCGCATCGTCGGGCCGGCCATCCGCAAGGTGGCGTCGATGTCGCGGCGGTGCTGGTCGAGCACCTTGACCAGCGAGTGCAGGTCGGCCAGCGCGGGCGTGAGCTGGGGCGCGCTGGCGCGCACGACGGTGGTCAACCCGGCCACGAAGCGGTGCGCCTCGCGCAACAGCTCGGAGAGCAGCGCTCGGCGTTGGTAGACCGTGGCGAGGACCTGGCCTCCCTTGGTCAGGATGGTGTCGAGGTGCCGCGTCTGGCCGAGCACCAGGGCGGTGACCTGGTGGGTCGCGCCGAGCAGCGCGTCGATGTCGGCGCTGTGGGTGCTGACCAGCCGGCTGACCCGGGTGATGCCCTGCAGGGAGCTGTGTAGCTGTTGCGGGTCGACGGCGAGGGCGTTGGTCATCGTCTTGATCGAGCGCTCGATGACAGGCAGGTCGAGCTTCTCCACCTGCGGCACGGCCTCGAGCCAGAACCGCTCGATGGGATAGGTGTCCAGCGCGCGGCTGATCGGGATCGTGCCGTCCGCCGCCAGCGCCGGCCCGGTCGCGGGCGTCAGGGCGAGGTAGCGCTGGCCGAGCAGCGAGAGCAGCTTGACCTCGGCGGTGCTCTGGCTGGTGATGCCGTCCGCCGACGGCACGTCGTCGAGGGTGAAGGTGACGTCGACCTGGTCCCGCACCGCGGCGACGGCGCTCACCTTCCCGACCTTGATCCCCGAGACGCGGACGTCGGCGCCGGGCTTGAGCCCGCTCGCGGTGTGCAGCCGCACGTGGTACTCGGTCGGACCGCTGATGAGGTGCACCGCGAGGAGGACCAGCCCGACGACGATCACGGCCGCGACGACGCGCAGCGGCCAGCCGAGGGTGCGCAGGTTCATGGCGTGCACCTCTCCGAGTGGTGGTGACCGGGCCACAGCGCGGCCTGCTGGCCCTGGTAGCGGAGCATCAGGTTGCAGACGTAGGTGTTGAGGTAGCTGCCGTAGCCGAGGGTGCGCAGGTAGGTGCGCAGCTGCACGGGCAGCGACGCGCCGGCCGCGACGATGCCGCTCTCGTGGGCCCGCAGCCAGGCCAGCCACTGGGCGCTGAGGCGCGCGTCGTCGATGACCGACGGACCGGCCTGGGCGACGACGTCGGCGGTGATCCGGCTCAGCCGGGCGAGCGAGGTGAGGCCGGCGGCGATCTGTCGCCGGTCGCCCGCCAGGCCGGTGCTGAGCTTCGCGAGCCCGTCGAGCAGGCGGGTGAACGAGCGACGGTGGGCGTACGTCGCGTCGAGCACGGCGGTCACGTTGGTCGTCACCCGGCTGAGCACGGCGTCGCGGTCGGCCAGGCCGTTGGTGAGGTGCCCGGTCTGCTCGAGCAGGTGGCGCAGGGTGGGCCCCTCGCCCTGCAGCGCCCCGATGAGGTTCTGGGCGAGCAGGTTGATGTCGGCCGGCTGCAGCAGGTCGAAGATCGGCTTGAACGCGTTGAACAGCGCGGTGAGGTCGAGCGCCGGCTTCGTGTGCGCCAGCGGGATCGTGGCGCCGTCGGCGAGGCGCCCGGTCGCGGTCCCGGTCGGGCGCTCGAGGGCGACGTACCGCTGTCCCATCAGGTTGAGGTAGTCGATCGCCGCGCCGCTGTTGGCCGCGAGTCGCTGGTCGGACTGCACCGCGAGCGTGACGACCGCGAGGCCGGCCTGGTCGCCGTGGCCGAGGCGGGAGTCCTCGACGCGGCCGACCCGGACGCCCGCGACACGGACGTCGTCACCCTTGCGCAGCCCGGTGGCGTCGCTGAAGAGCGCGGTCACGATGATGTGGTCGCCGCTGGAGGCGCGCGACAGGGTGCCGGCGACGGTCAGCGTCATCGTCAGGGCGACGACCGCGAAGACGGCGACCGCGATGACGGGCCCCTTCTGCCTCCGCAGCTCGCTCAGCTGGCGCCCCATCAGTGCCCCCCGCAGTTGGGTCCGGCCAGGTTGCCGTAGTGGATGCAGTCGCGGGAGGTGTAGGGATCCGGGTGGATCTGGGACATCACGCCCTCCATCCGCACCGAGCTGCCGTCGACGCCGGCGGCGCCGTTGCGCAGCAGCTGCGGGACCTTGCCGATCAGCGTCGCGAACGCCGGGTGGCGCTCGGCGAACACCTGCAGCGTCGCCGCGGCCGCGTTGAGCAGCCGCGCGGTCTCGGGGCCGTGCTCGGCCAGGAACGCAGTCACGCCGGTGCGGCCGTCGAGCATCGAGACGACGCCGGACAGCAGCGTGTCGACGCCCGCGCGGTGCTCGACGAGGGTGCGGGCGAGCGGACGGGAGTCGCGCAGCGCCGAGACCAGCTCGGGCTCGACGTCGGCCATCGTGCCGGCATCGGCGGTCAGCAGGCGCAGGTCGCGCAGCACCTGCGGCTGGAGCCGGCCCCACCGTCCGAGCATGCTGTCGGCGTCCCTCATGAAGGACGCGATCCGGTGCCCACGCCCGTCGAGCGCGGCCGAGAGCTGGGAGAGCGCCGCGTCCCACTGCGACGGATCCATCGCCGCCAGGAGACGCTGCGTGGCGTCGAAGGTGGCCATCAACCGCACCGTGCGCACCGAGCGGTCGGCGGGGACGACGTCCCCGCTCTCCAGGTGGCTCGCGACCGCCGTGGTCGCGGTGGCCGCGACGAGGTCGACGTACTCGTTGCCGAAGAGGGTGCCCGGCAGCACCCGGGCGCGTACGCCGGCCGGGATCTGCGCCGCCTCGCGCGGTGCGACGAGCACGACCGCGGTCGGGTCGCCGCTGGTCGCCCCGGGATCGACCGACACGACCCGTCCGACCCGCAGGCCGGCGTACTTGACGTCGGAGTTGATGCCGAGGGTGTCGCCGGTCGTGGGCAGGTGGACCGTGAGCCGCACGTCGCTGGAGACGAGGCCGAGGGTCTGCAGGCCCAGGCTCGCGGTCAGGGCACCGAGGGCGAGCGCACCGGCCGCACCGGCGACGGCCAGCCGACGGCGCAGCGCGCGCGGCGACAGGCGGGTGTGGGGGAAGAGGATCTGCGACATCGATCAGCCCGAGATCTGGACCTGCTGGTCCGCGCCCCAGAGGATCAGCGTGAGCAGGATGTCGACGACGGTCAGGGAGATGATGCTCGCGCGGATCGCGCGGCCGGTGGCGCGGCCGACCCCCTCGGGACCGCCGGTCGCGGTGAAGCCGTGGTAGCAGTGGATCAGCGTGACGACGGTGGTCAGGACGACCACCTTGATGCCGGAGTAGATGACGTCGATCGGCGCCACGAAGGTCCGGAAGTAGTGGTCGTAGGTGCCGTGCGACTGCCCGTAGAAGGTGGTGACCATGAAGTCGGTGGCGACGTACGTGCCGACCAGGCCGACCAGGAACAGCGGCAGCACGACGATCCAGGCGGCCACCAGCCGGGTGCTGATCAGGTAGGGGATCGGCCGGATCGCCATCGCCTCGAGGGCGTCGATCTCCTCGCTGATCCGCATCGCGCCGAGCCGCGAGGTGAAGCCGCAGCCGATCCGCGCCGCGAAGCCGAGCGAGGCGACCATCGGCGCCAGCTCGCGGGTGTTGGCGAAGCCGGAGATGAAGCCGGTCAGCGGCGCGAGGCCGATCACGTCGAGGCCCTGGTAGCCCTCGAGGCCGACCTCGGTGCCGGTCAAGGTGGAGAGCAGCAGCACCACGCCGACCACGCCGCCACCGACCAGGAAGATGCCGGAACCGAGCGCCACGTCGGAGAGGACGCGCCAGATCTCCGCGCGGTAGCGGGTCAGCGCGACCGGAAGGGCGAGCACCGCCCGCCAGGCGAGCACGACCTGCGCGCCGGCGCTCGCCAGGGGAGTGAGCAGCAGCTCCTCGATCTCGGCCCCCGTGCCGGCCATCCTGTTGCTCATCCGAGCGGCCCCCCGACCAGGCTGGACTGGACCTGCGAGATCACGAAGTTGGCCGCGAAGAGCATCACGAAGTTGGTGACGACCGCGCTCGTGACCGCCTCGCCGACACCGGTCGGGCCGCGCTTGGCGCCCAGGCCCTTGTACGACGCGACGATCGCGCAGATCACGGCGAAGACCGCGGCCTTGACCAGCGAGAGGATGAGGTCGGACGTCTGCGCCAGCGTCGTGACCGAGGCGAGGTAGCTGCCCGGCGGCAGGTTCTGCACGGTCACCGAGACCAGCAGGGTGGTCATGATCGTGAAGAACATGACGACGCCGTTGAGCAGCACGGCGACGGTGACGATCGCGAACATCCGCGGCACCACGAGGCGCTCCATCACCGAGAGGCCCATCACCTCGAGGGCGTCGATCTCCTCGCGGATGGTGCGTGAGCCGAGGTCGGCGCAGATCGCCGACCCGGCGACCCCGGAGAGCATGAGCGCGGTGATGAGGGGCGACGCCTGCCGGACGACCGCCAGGGTGTTGCCGGCTCCGGTGAAGGCGACCGCGCCGACCTCCTGGGCCAGTACGCCGACCTGCAGCGCCAGGATGATGCCGAACGGCACGGAGACCGCCAGCGCGGGCAGCGTGCAGACCTTGATCGCGTACCAGGTCTGGACCACGGCCTCGGCGAGCGGGAAGCGCCCCTGGGCGATCGACCGGCCGGTCGCGACGAACGTGCGCTGCGCGAAGCGGAGCAGCCCTGCGGCCTCGCCGACGGGGCGGCGTACGGCGGCGGCGAAGCCGGTGCTGCCTGCCGACATCCGGCCCCCTCGATCGTTGGTGACGCTGACAGTAGATACGTCCGGTCGCAGTGTGACATACGTCATCGCGGTGTCGTCAAGAGCGAGTGTCAAGCGTAAATCTGGCAGTTGCGGCGACCGGATAACAGTCCTACTGTGACAGTCATGAGTGCGATTCGGGCCGACGAGGCCGCCGGTGGCGCCGACGGGATGACCGTCGACGAGCTGGCCGCCGCGGCGGGCCTCTCGGTCAGGACGACCCGCTACTACGCCAGCCTCGGCCTGCTCCCGCCGGCCGGCCGGCGCGGCCGGATGGCCTGGTACGACGACGTCCACCTGGCCCGCCTGGAGATGATCCGCGCGCTGCAGGAGCACGGGTTCACCCTCCTGGCGATCGAGCGCTACCTCAGCTCCCTGCCCGAGGACGCGACCCTCGAGGACCTCGCCGTGCAGCGCGCGATGCTGACGTCCTGGACCCTGCCCGGCCCCCAGGACCTGTCCCGCCGACAGCTCGAGCTGCACGCCAAGCGGCGCCTCGACGACGACGAGCTCGAGATGGTCGTCGAGTGGGGCATCGTCCGCGCCGAGGAGACCGACCGCGGCACCCGCTACACGCCGATCCACGGGTTCGAGGCCGGCGTACGGGTGCTCGACCTCGACATCCCGGTCGACGGCATGCGCCAGGCCGGTCGCGCCATCGTGCGCAACATGGAGACCCTCGCCCTGGAGCTGGGCGACATCATGCGCGAGCAGGTCATCGAGCCCTACCGATCGACCTCGCACTCGCGTGGCGATGTGGAGAAGTTCGAGCACACCCTCGCCGTGCTCCGCCAGCTCACCCTCGACGCCATCGTCGGCGCCTTCCAGCGCTCCACCAACGATCTCGTCGCCCGATCCATCACGCGCCGCTGAGCGGCGTACCTCCCGAGGAGAACCGTGGACTTCACCCTTCCCGACACCGCGCTCGCCGTCCGTGACGGCGTGGCCGCCGTCGCCGCCAAGTACGACCACGCCTACTGGTCGCGCTGCGAGGAGGAGCACCGGTTCCCGCAGGAGGTCTGGGACGACCTCGCGAGCGGCGGATGGTTCGGGCTCTGCGTGCCCGAGGCGTACGGCGGAGGCGGCCAGGGCCTGCTCGAGCTCGCGGTCGCCAACATGACGCTGTGCGCGTCCGGGGGAGTGGCGGGCAGCTTCTTCTACGTGACCACGCCCGGCTTCGGCGCGATGACCCTGACCCGGCACGGCACCGACGAGCAGAAGCAGCGCATCCTGCCGGGGCTGGCGACCGGTGACCTGCAGTTCTGCCTGGCGCTGACCGAGCCCGACGCCGGCTCCAACGCCATCGAGATCAAGACCGCTGCCCGGCTCGACGGCGACGACTACCTGATCAAGGGCCAGAAGATCTGGATCTCCAACGTCGAGAACGCCGACTGGATGGTCGCGGTCACCCGAACGATCCCCGCCGCTGAGACCAAGGCCCACGGCCTGTCCCGCACCGCCGGCTTCACGCTGCTCCTGGTCGACGTCAAGGAGGCGCTGGCCGCCGGGACGCTGTCCTTCAACCCGATCCCCAAGATGGGGAGCAACGTCCTGTGCTCCAGCCAGGTCTTCTTCGACGACGTGCGCGTGCCCGCTGAGAACGTGATCGGCCGCGTCGACGAGGGCTTCGGCGTCCTGTGGGACGTCCTGAACCCCGAGCGCATCCTGGCCGCCGCCGGCGGTGTGGGCACCGCCGATGCCGCCCTCAAGATCGCGGCCGACTACGCCTGCCAGCGGGAGGTGTTCGGTCGTCCGATCGGCGCCAACCAGGGGATCCAGTTCCCGCTCGCGCAGATCAAGGCCAAGGCCGAGCTCGGCCGGCTGATGACCTACAACGCGGCCTGGCTCTTCGACCAGGGCCTCCCGTGCGGCAACGAGGCCAACATCGCCAAGCTGACCGGCGCCCAGGTTGGCTGGGAGGCCGCCAACCAGGCGTTCCAGACGCTCGGCGGCATGGCCTACTCCAAGGAGTACCCGGTCGAGCGGATCTTCCGTGACGCCCGGATCGCCAAGAACATCCCCGTCGCCGAGGAGCTCGTGCTCGCGCACATCGGCACCTCGATGCTCGGCCTGCCGAAGTCCTACTGATGGAGAGCCGGATGGACACCCAGACCACCAAGACCCAGCCGCCCGTCGACATGCGCGACTACTGGGACGGCATCACCGCCCTGTACGCCGGCAGCGCCAACGTCGCGCTGCAGATGCTCGGTGCGCCGGGTGTCGCCTACGGCGTGATGGAGTCGAAGGTCGAGAGCGGCCGCATCGACAAGCACCCCTTCAAGCGCGGCCGTACGACGCTCACCTACCTCGCTGTCGCGGTCCTCGGGTCCGACACCGAGCGGGCGGCGTACAAGGAGGCCGTCAACGGCTCGCACCGCCACGTCCGCTCCGACGCCGACAGCCCGGTGAAGTACAACGCGTTCGACCCCGAGCTGCAGCTCTGGGTCGCCGGCTGTCTCTACTTCGGCCTGGTCGACACCTGGGAGGCGTTGCACGGCCCGGTCGAGGACGACCTCGCCGAGCGGATCTACCAGCAGATGGCGATCCTCGGCACCACGCTGCAGATGCGGCGCGAGCAGTGGCCCGCGACCCGTGCGGACTTCTACGCCTGGTTCAACGACCGGATCGAGCACGCCGACATCGACGCCGCCACCCGCGACTACATCCGGATGCTCTACAAGTTCCAGATGTTCCCGTTCTGGATGCGGCCGCTCACCCTCGTGCTGACGTTCATGAACATCGGCTTCACCCCTGCGCCTCTGCGCGCCAAGCTCGGCTTCCGCTGGACGCCGCGCCACCAGCGCCTCTTCCACCTGGTCACGCGTACGACGGGCCGGGTCAACGACCACCTGCCGCGGTTCGTGCGCAACCTGCCGTTCAACCTCTACCTGCGCGACGTACGCCGGCGCATCCGTGCCGGGCGTCCGCTGGTCTGAGCGCGTCGGTAGAGTCGCGCCGTGACCCAGCGCACCCTCGTCCTGCTCAAGCCCGACACCGTCCGCCGCGGCCTGGTCGGGCAGGTCCTGTCCCGCTTCGAGGCCAAGGGCCTCACCATCGTCGCGATGGAGCACCGTCACATCGACGCCGCCCAGGCCGACGCGCACTACGCCGAGCACGTCGAGCGCGACTTCTACCCGCCGCTGCGCGCCTTCGTCACCAGCGGACCGCTCGTCGCGCTGGTCCTCGAGGGCGACGAGGCGATCGACGTCGTGCGTGCGATCAACGGCGCCACCGACGGTCGCAAGGCCGCCCCCGGCACCATCCGCGGCGACCTCTCCCTCTCCAACCGCGAGAACCTGGTCCACGGGTCCGACTCCGCGGAGTCCGCCGCGCGCGAGATCGCGCTCTGGTTCCCCCATCTCTGACCTCCCCGTAGGTCGGGCCGAGTCGCACGTGGCGTCCTGTCCAGGCGACGACCGACCCGGCTACTGTCGATCCTGGTGAGGTTCTCGGCAGCGTCTCGATGCGCCTGGCCCGCCAGAACGGAGGAGATCGTGACCCAGCTCGACGTGGATCCAGGCGACCACCTGGTCGCGGCCGCACCCAGGAAGTGGGTGGCCGGCGTGTCCGCCGCGCACCCGAGGGGCGTCGTCGTACGACTCGAGCGCGCCGCGGCGGTGTCCTGATGGGCCGCGTGACCGTGCGCCGGCGGGTGCTGCGCCTGCGCAACGGCGTGGCCCGCCAAGAGCCCGACGTGCTCGCGGCCGAGGAGCCGATGGAGATCCGGCTCGACGGCCGGCCCCTGACCGTCACGATGCGTACGCCGGGGGCCGACTTCGAGCTCGCCGTCGGCTTCCTGGTCGGGGAGGGCATCGTGCGCAGCGCCGCCGACGTCGTGACCGTGCGCTACTGCGCCGGCGCGACCGCCGACGGTGCCAACACCTTCAACGTCGTCGACGTACGACTCGCCCCCGGCGTACCTCTGCCGGAGCGGACGCTCGAGCGCAGCTTCTACACGACGTCGTCCTGCGGGGTGTGTGGCAAGGCGTCGCTCGACGCGGTCGAGATGCAGTCGTGCTGGTCGGTCGCCCAGGACCCGCTGCGCGTCGACGCCGACCTGCTCACCGATCTCCCGGACCGGTTGCGGCAGACCCAACGGGTCTTCGACCGCACCGGCGGGCTGCACGCGGCCGCCCTCTTCACACCGGACGGCGAGCTGATCGTCGCCCGGGAGGACATCGGTCGCCACAACGCCGTCGACAAGGTCGTCGGTCGGCTCGCGTTGGACGATCGCCTGCCCGCCCGCAGCAGCGTGCTGGTCGTCAGTGGACGGGCGTCTTTCGAGCTGGTCCAGAAGGCGATCATGGCCGGCATCCCGATGCTCGCCGCGGTCTCCGCCCCCTCCTCGCTCGCCGTCGACCTCGCCGAGGCCAACGGCCTCACCCTCGTCGGCTTCCTGCGCGGCGACTCGATGAACGTGTACGCCGGGTCCCACCGCATCACCGACGTCGCTCCCGCTTCCGTGCGCAGATAGCCGGTGCCCTGAGCCGGCAACTGTTCACGAACGACGAGAGACCCGCCCGCGACTCGTCGTTCGCGCACAGTTTCCTCGCAATCGTGGTCGGCACCGCGAGGCCGACGCATCCCGGACCTCCTTCGACCTCATGAGCATGACGCAAGGCGACCCCAGGACGGTTCCGCGACCGACTTCCGCCTCACACGCGGCGAGTCTCACCAATCCCACTGGTTAACTTTCCTACCCTCAGCATGTGAGGGCGAACTCGATCATCGGCCGCGACATGGCGGTCGATCTCGGCACCGCGAACACGCTCGTCTACGTGCGTGGTCGGGGAGTGCTGCTCGACGAGCCGAGCGTCGTCGCGATGAACGACGTGACCGGCGAGGTGATCGCGGTCGGGCACGACGCCAAGGCGATGCTCGGCCGTACCCCGGACAACATCACCGCCCTGCGTCCGCTCAAGGACGGCGTGATCGCCGACTTCGAGGCGACCGAGCAGATGCTGCGCCACTTCATCGCCCGCGTGCACAAGCGCCGCTACTTCGCCAAGCCCCGCATGGTCATCTGCGTGCCCAGCTCGATCACCCCGGTCGAGCAGCGCGCGGTCAAGGAGGCCGGCTACCAGGCCGGCGCCCGACGCGTGTACGTCGTCGAGGAGCCCATGGCCGCGGCGATCGGCGCCGGCCTGCCGGTCCACGAGGCGACCGGCAACATGATCGTCGACGTCGGTGGCGGCACCACCGAGATCGCGGTGATCAGCCTCGGCGGCATCGTCACCTCGCTCTCCATCCGCACCGCCGGCGACGACCTCGACCAGGCGATCATCGGCTGGATGAAGAAGGAGCACGGCCTGATGCTCGGCGAGCGCACGGCCGAGCAGGTCAAGATCAGCCTGGGCTCGGCCTTCCCCCGCGAGCAGGAGCCGCAGGGCGAGGTCCGCGGTCGCGACATGGTCACCGGCCTGCCCCGCACGGTCACGGTCACCAGCGCCGACGTACGCCATGCCCTCGAGGAGCCGCTCAACGCGATGGTCGACGCGGTCCGGGTGACGCTCGACCAGACCCCGCCCGAGCTGGCCGGCGACATCATGGACCGCGGCATCGTGCTGACCGGGGGCGGTGCGCTGCTCAAGGGTCTCGACGAGCTGCTGCGCCACGAGACCGGCATGCCGATCCACGTCGCGCAGGACCCCCTCATCTCGGTCGCGATGGGCGCGGGCCGTTGTGTGGAGCAGTTCGAGGCGCTCCAGCAGGTGCTGGTCACCAACCCCCGACGGTTCTGAGAGCACCGATGACCTTGGACACCCTCCCGCCGCGTCGCCCGGATCGCACCGGGGACGGCACCGATGCGCCGATCCGCCCCAGCAGCGGCTCGATCCGCCGTGTCGGCCTGGCCCGCGAGCGTCGCGAGGACCGTGGCCTGCCCAGCCGCAGCCTGGTCGTCGCGCTCGTCCTGGCCGTCACCACCCTGATGGTCATCGACAAGGCCAGCGGCGATGCCTCACCGGTCGATCCCGTACGCCGGGTCGCCGGCGAGGTCGTCGGCCCGATCGAGGACCTCACGGGCACCGTCCTGCACCCGATCGTCAGCGTCCCCGGCGCGCTGCGCACCAACGGCCACCTGCGCGGCGAGGTCGCCGACCTCCAGGCCCAGAACGACGCGCTCAAGGCCCAGCTCGCCAAGTCCGGCTACGACGCCAACCGGATCAAGGAGCTCGACGGGCTGCGCGCGATCGCCGGCGACATGGGCTACGCCCTCAAGCCCGCGCACGTCCGCGGCTTCGGCTCGGCCCAGTCCTTCAGCGACACCGTCACCATCGACGCCGGCAGCAGCGACGGTCTCCACCCCGACATGACGGTCGTCAACGGCAACGGCCTGGTCGGCCGGATCGTCTCCACCAGCTCGCACAGCTCGACCGTCCTGCTCCTCACCGACGCGCACTCCGCCGTCGGCGGCCGGGTCGGCGACACCATGAAGCTCGGCCTGGTCCGCGGTCAGGGCAGCTTCGCCGGCGGCGGACGCCTCGACCTCGACCTGGTCGACCAGACCCTGATGCCGCGCGTCGGACAGGCCGTCGTGAGCTGGGCGAGCGGCGACGGCTCGCCGTACGTCTCCGGCGTTCCGATCGGCGCGGTCGAGAAGGTCTACCAGTCGCTGCGCGAGACCAGCTACCGCGCCGTCCTCAAGCCGTACGTCGACTTCTCGGCCCTCGACCTGGTCGGCGTGGTGGTGCCCTCGGGCACCGGCGGCCGGGTCATCGAGGCCGACGGATCCTTGCGGGGCCTCCGATGAGGGACACCGGACGAGTCGTCGTGACCGCGGTCCTCGTGGTCGTCGCGCTGCTGCTGCAGGTCACCGTCCTGCCCGAGCTCGGGTGGCCGCGCGCCGGCTACGGCGCCGTGCCGGGTGCCGTGCTGCTCGTCGTGGTCGGCACCGCGCTGGCCACCGACACCCGCTTCGCCACCCTGACCGGGTTCTTCGCCGGCCTGCTCCTCGACGTCGCCCCGCCGGCCGACCACGTCGCCGGCCGCTGGGCGCTCGCGCTCACGGCCGTGGGGTACGTCGTGGGCCGGGTCAGCCATGACAACCAGGCCGACCTGGGCCGCCCGCGCAGCGGCCTCGGCGTGGTCGTCGTCTCCGTCCTCGGCGGCTCCTTCCTCGGCAACTCCGTCTTCGCGCTCACCGGCCTGGTGCTGCACGACCTCGGCCTGAGCGTCCACGAGGTGCTCCAGGTCATCGGCGTCGGACTGGTCTGGGACCTGGTCGGAGCCGCGCTCGTCGTACCCGTCGTCCTCCGTGCCCACCGCGGGTCCGGCCGGTCGCCCCTGCGCCCCCGTGCGCGCCTCGGCCTGCGATGAGCGCGCAGGACACCGAGGGCAACGCGCGCACCAGCTGCCTGCGCCTCATCGTCATCCAGGTCCTGGCGGTGTCGCTGCTCGGCACGCTCGGCGCGCGGCTGTTCTACCTCCAGGTGATGACCGGTGACACCTACCGCGGACAGGCCACCGCGCAGTCGATGCGCGACATCGTGGTCCAGCCCCAGCGTGGCCTGATCGTCGACGACCAGGGCCGCCCGCTGGTCGCCAACCGCCTGGTCTGGGTGGTCTCGCTCGACAACGGCGTGCTCGAGCGGATGGAGCCCGGCGAGCGCAAGCGGCTCGTGCGCCGGGTGGCCGACGTGGTCGGCAAGCGCCCGCTGGCCATCGAGCGCAAGCTCGTCCTCTGCGGCACGACCGGCTCGGTCAACGGCCAGTGCTGGAACGGCTCGCCGTTCCAGCCGGTACCGATCGCCGAGGACGTCGCCCAGGACGTCGCGCTGCGGATCGAGGAGCAGCCCGAGGACTTCCCGGGCGTCGTGGTCGACCAGCAGAGCGTGCGGGCCTACCCCTCGCCGTACGGCATCAATGCCGCGCAGGTCCTGGGCTACCTCAGCCCGATCACCTCCGACGAGCTCAAGCGGGCCACCGGCAACGACGACACCTCCGTCAACGGCGCGAGCGTGATCGGCCGATCGGGGCTCGAGCGTGAGTACGACGACTGGCTGCGGGGCCAGCCCGGCTACCAGCAGGTCGCGGTCAGCTCCGCGGGCCAGGTGCTCGGCGATGTCGGCAACCTGCGGGCCCAGCCCGGCGACACCCTCGTCACCTCCATCGACGCCCGGGTCCAGGGCGTGGTGGAGAAGCAGCTCCACGAGGCGATCATGACCGCGCGAGCGACCGTCGACCCCGTGACCGGGCGCCGCTTCGCGGCCGACTCCGGCGCGGCCGTGGTGATGGACGCCCGGACGGGCCGCATCGTCGCGATGGCCAGCCAGCCGACGTACGACCCCGAGGTCTGGACCGGCGGCATCACCCAGAAGCAGCTGGACCGGCTCTACTCCAAGAAGGCCGGTACGCCGCTCCTGAGTCGCGCCTACCAGGGCGAGTTCGCGCCGGGCTCGACGTGGAAGCCGATCATGACGACCGGCGCGCTGACCCACGGCTACTCCACCAAGACCGTCCTCCCGTGCTCGAGCGCGGTCCGGATCGGCAACCGGCTGTTCCACAACCACGAGTCGGCGGCGTACGGCTCGATCACCTTCGCCAAGGCGATCGAGGTCTCCTGCAACACCTTCTTCTTCCAGGTCGGCATGCACTACTGGGAGAAGTACGGCTCCGACGCCTTCGACGTCAACGCCAAGGACCCGCTGGTCGAGGAGGCCGAGAAGTTCGGCTTCGGCAAGCCGACCGGCGTGGACCTGCCCGGCGAGTCGTCCGGGCGCATCGCCGACCGCAAGTGGCGCCTGGCCTACTGGAAGCAGATGAAGCCCTACTACTGCGGCATCGCGCACAAGCCGCAGGACGCCAAGACCTCGAACTTCCTCTACACCTTCGCGAAGGAGTTCTGCATCGAGGGCGAGGCCTACCGCGAGTACGACGCGGCCAACTTCGCGATCGGCCAGGGCGACACGGTCGTCACCCCGCTCCAGCTGGCGAGGGCGTACGCCGCGCTGTCCAACGGCGGCACGCTCTTCGAGCCGACCATCGGGCGCGCGATCGTGTCGCCGAGCGGCCGGGTGCTGCGGCGGATCACCCCGCGGATCCAGGCGAAGGTGCCCATGCCGGGCTACGTCCACCGCTACCTCGGTGAGGCGACCGCCGGCGTGATGAGCGAGGGCACGATGGCCTGGAAGATGGGCGGCTTCCCGCTCGACAAGGTCCCGCTGCACGGCAAGACCGGCTCGGCCGAGGTCCTCGGCAAGCAGTCGACCGGCTGGGTGGCGTCGTACGACAAGAACTACGTCGTGGTCATGATGATGACCCAGGGCGGCACCGGCTCGGGCTCGGTCGGTCCTGCCGTCCGCAAGGTCTGGGAGACGCTCTACGGCATCGAGGCCGAGAACGTCGATCCCAAGAAGGACGCCATCCCCGGAGGTACGCCGCCCGACGCGTTGCCGGTGTTCGGGCAGGACGGCTCGATCCTTCCGCCGGCCCGCAAGGAGGGCTCGTGAGCAGCATCCGCCAGGCACCCGCGTCCCGACGCAACCGTTGGTCGAGCCTGCCGAGACCCGCCGACCTCGACCTGCTGCTGCTCGGCGCCGTGCTGGTGCTCAGCGTGCTCGGCTGCCTGCTGGTGTGGTCGGCGACCAGCCATCGCGACACCCTGACCGGGGGCCACCCCAAGGCGTTCCTGGACAAGCAGGTCGTCAACGTCTTCATCGGCGTGATCCTGCTGGGCCTGGTGACGCTCACCGACCACCGCTGGGTCCGGATCCTGGCCCCGATCGCCTACCTCGCCGGCATCGTCGGCCTGCTGCTCGTGCTGGTGATGGGCTCGACCGTCAACGGCTCCAAGTCGTGGCTGATGCTCGGCGGCATGTCCTTGCAGCCCTCGGAGCTGGCCAAGCTCGCGGTCGTCGTCGGCATGGCGCTCGTCGTGGCCGAGCGCAGCGAGGGCCGGTGGGGCAAGGGCGTCGGCACCTCCGACGTGCTGCTCATGCTCGCCGTCGCCGGCCTGCCCGCCGCACTGATCCTGCTCCAGCCCGACCTCGGCACCATGCTCGTCCTGACCGCCACCGTCTTCGGCGTCATCGCCGCCTCCGGTGCGGACAAGCGCTGGCTCGGGGGCCTGGCCGTGGCCGGTGTCGTGGTGGCCACGCTCGCCGTGGTCAGCGGTGCGCTCAAGCAGTACCAGGTCGACCGGTTCATGGCGTTCACCAATCCCGACCTCGACCCGAAGGGCGCCGGCTACAACGTCGAGCAGGCGCGCATCGCGGTCGGCAACGGCGGCTGGTTCGGCCAGGGGCTGTTCCACGGCTCGCAGACCCGGGCCGGCTTCGTGCCCGAGCAGCACACCGACTTCGTCTTCACCGTCGCGGGGGAGGAGCTCGGCCTGGTCGGTGCCCTGGTGATCGTGGCGCTGCTCGGCATCGTCCTGTGGCGCGCGCTGCACATCGCCGCCCGCACCGACGACATGTTCGGCCGGATGGCCGCGGCCGGCATCGCCTGCTGGTTCGGCTTCCAGGCCTTCCAGAACATCGGCATGTGCCTGGGGATCATGCCCGTCACCGGCGTACCCCTGCCGTTCGTGTCGTACGGCGGCAGCTCGATGTTCGCGGGCATGCTCGCGGTGGGCCTGCTGCAGAACATCCACCTGCGCAGCCAGGCTTCTCCCGGGGCCCGTCTGCAACCGGCCCAGCGGGTGCTGGTCCGCGGCTGACGAGAGTAAGGTTGTTTGCTGATGTCAACCGAATCGGGTGAGTACACCCACCGCCAGGTCCTCACGATCCTCTCCGGCCTGATGCTCGGCATGTTCCTCGCCGCGCTCGACCAGACCATCGTCAGCACCGCCATCCGCACGATCGCCGACGACCTCAAGGGTCTCGACCTGCAGGCATGGGCCACGACGGCGTACCTCGTCACCTCGACGATCACCACGCCGATCTACGGCAAGCTCGGCGACCTGTGGGGTCGCAAGAAGCTGTTCATGTTCGCGATCACGCTGTTCACGATCGGCTCGGTGCTGTGCACGTTCAGCCAGTCGATGTACGAGCTCGCCGCGTTCCGCGCGGTCCAGGGGCTCGGTGCCGGTGGCCTGATGACGCTGGTGCTGGCGATCATCGGCGACATCGTCTCCCCGCGCGAGCGCGCCAAGTACACCGGCTACTTCATGGCCACGTTCGGTACGTCGAGCGTGCTCGGCCCCGTCATCGGCGGCTTCCTCGCGGGCACGACCTCGATCTTCGGCATCGCGGGCTGGCGCTGGGTCTTCCTGGTCAACGTCCCGATCGGCATCTTCGCGCTGCTCGTCGTGTGGCGCACGCTCCACGTCCACCACGTACGCCGCGAGGCCAGGATCGACTGGATGGGCGCGCTGGCCCTCGTGGTCTGCCTGGTGCCGCTGCTGACCGTCCTCGAGCAGGGCCAGGGCTGGGGCTGGGGCTCGAGTCGCTCGATCGTCTTCTTCGCGATCTCCGTGCTCGGACTGGTCCTCTTCATCGCGGCCGAGGCGCACATGAAGCTCAACGCGCTGATCCCGCTCAAGCTCTTCACGATCCGCCCCGCGGCGGTGACCATCGTCGCCAGCGTCATCGTCGGCGCGGGCCTGTTCGGCGGCATGATGCTGCTGCCGCTGTACATGCAGATCGTGCACGGCGCCTCGCCCACCAAGGCCGGCTTCATGATGCTGCCGATGGTCGCCGGCATGATGACTGCCTCGATCGCCTCCGGAAAGATCATCTCCCGGACCGGCAAGACCCGGCTGTTCCCGATCTTCGGCACGGTCGTGATGGCGATCGGCATGTTCCTGCTGGCCCACATCACCGCCGACACGCACCTGTGGCTGGTCATGATCTTCATGGCGATCGTCGGCTTCGGCGTCGGCAACTCGATGCAGCCGCTGATCCTCACCGTGCAGTCCGCCGTCCCGCCGACCGCCATCGGCGTGGCGACCTCCTCGGCCACGTTCTTCCGCCAGATCGGCGGCACCATCGCGGTCGCCGTCTTCTTGACGATGCTGTTCAACGGCGTCGGTCCCCACATCAAGGACGAGTTCGTCAAGGGCCACATCGACCCTCGCCCGTACGCCGCGGAGCTGGCCACCGTCAAGGAGGACTCCTCGGTCATCGCGCGGTTGCCCGCCGCGCCGGCGCACGCCGTCAAGGCGGGTTTCGCCGAGTCGATGCAGCCGGTGTTCTGGTGCGCGTCGGGTCTCGGCGTGCTCGCGTTCCTGGTGCTGCTGCTGATGCCCGAGGTCGAGCTGCGCCAGACCTCGGCCTCGGCCGAGCGCGCGGCCGCCGCTGCTGAATCGGTCGGCTGACCTTCCGCGACTAAACTCGGGTCATGCCCGGTGAGTCCCTCTTCCCCGTCATCGAGCCGCACCTGCTGACGGTCTCCAAGCCGATCCAGTACGTCGGCGGCGAGCTCAACTCGGTGCACAAGGAGTGGGGGGACGACGTCGCTGGAGACGTCATGGTGCGCTGGGTGCTGATGTACCCCGACGCCTACGAGGTCGGCCTGCCCAACCAGGGCGTCCAGATCCTCTACGAGGTGCTCAACGAGCGCCCGTGGATCCTCGCCGAGCGCACCTACGCCGTGTGGCCGGACATGGAGAAGATCCTGCGCGAGAAGGGCATCTCGCAGTTCACCGTCGACGGCCACCGCGCCGTGGGGGAGTTCGACCTGTTCGGCCTCTCCTTCTCCACCGAGCTGGGCTACACCAACATGCTCAACGCGCTCGACCTGGCGGGCATCCCCCTGCACGCCGTCGACCGGGACACCCACCCGCTCGTCATCGCCGGTGGCCATGCCGCGTTCAACCCCGAGCCGATCGCCGACTTCATCGACGCGGCCGTGCTGGGTGACGGCGAGGAGGTCGTCCTCAAGATCTCCGAGGTCGTCCGGGAGTGGAAGGGCGAGGGGAGCCCCGGCGGACGCGTCGAGATCCTGCGCCGGCTGGCCGTCTCCGGCTCGGTCTACGTCCCGCGCTTCTACGACGTCTCGTACGACGACACCGGCGCGATCGTGTCCGTCGTACCCAACATCCCGGACGCCCCTGAGCGCGTCCGCAAGCACACCCTGATGGACCTCGACCAGTGGCCCTACCCGCGCAACCCGCTGGTGCCGCTCGCCGAGACGGTCCACGAGCGCTTCTCGGTCGAGATCTTCCGCGGCTGCACCCGCGGCTGCCGGTTCTGCCAGGCCGGCATGATCACCCGCCCGGTGCGCGAGCGCTCGATCACCACCATCGGCGACATGGTCGAGAACGGCATCAAGAAGACCGGCTTCGAGGAGGTCGGCCTGCTCTCGCTGTCCTCCGCCGACCACACCGAGATCGCCGACGTCGCGACCGGCCTGGCCGATCGCTACGAGGGCACCAACGTCTCGCTCTCGCTGCCGTCCACCCGGGTCGACGCCTTCAACATCACGCTGGCCAACGAGTTCTCCCGCAACGGCCGGCGCTCCGGCCTGACGTTCGCGCCCGAGGGCGGCAGCGAGCGGATGCGCAAGGTCATCAACAAGATGGTGACCGAGGAGGACCTGATCCGGACCGTCGCCGCGGCGTACTCCCACGGCTGGCGCCAGGTGAAGCTCTACTTCATGTGCGGCCTTCCCGAGGAGACCGACGAGGACGTCCTGCAGATCGCCGAGCTGGCCAAGAAGGTCATCGCGACCGGCCGCCAGGTCTCGGGCCGCAACGACATCCGCTGCACCGTCTCGATCGGTGGCTTCGTGCCCAAGCCGCACACGCCGTTCCAGTGGGCGCCGCAGCTCGACCACGAGACGACCGACGAGCGGCTCAAGGCTCTGCGCGACACGGTCCGCGACGACCGCAAGTACGGCCGTGCCATCGGTTTCCGCTACCACGACGGCAAGCCCGGCATCGTCGAGGGACTGCTCTCGCGCGGCGACCGCCGGGTCGGCGGGATCATCGAGCAGGTCTGGCGCGACGGCGGCCGCTTCGACGGCTGGAGCGAGCACTTCTCCTACGACCGCTGGATGTCCGCGGCCGCGACGGCCCTCGAGGGCACCGGCGTCGACGTCGACTGGTTCACCACCCGCCCGCGCGAGTACGACGAGGTCCTGCCCTGGGACCACCTCGACTCCGGCCTGGACAAGGACTGGCTGTGGGCCGACTGGGAGGACGCCCTCGCGGTCGCCAACGGTGAGGACGTCGAGGTCGAGGACTGCCGCTGGACGCCCTGCTACGACTGCGGCGTGTGCCCGGAGATGGGCACCGAGATCCAGATCGGCCCCACCGGGCAGAAGCTGCTCCCGCTCGCGGTCGTCGGGGCCGGTTCCTCCGCCTCCGCTGGCACCGTCACCCAGGTCGTCTACTAGTCATGGCCTGGACGGACACGCACGAGTTCGACGAGCCGTTCCTCGACCTCCGCGGCGGTGACGAGAGCGCGGACGCGCTGACCGACGAGCTGCTGCGCGAGCTGGCACCGGGACACCCGCTGCACGGTCGCGACGTACGCGTCATCGCACGCTCGCTCGTCACGGACGCGGTCGTCGTGACGGTCGACGACGAGGTCACCCTCGTCGACCTCACCTGGACCCCCCGCAAGACCGAGCGCCCGCCGCTGCCGACCACCCGTGTGGTCGCCGGCGTTGCCGAGCTCGATGCCGCGCACGGCGACTCCGTGGCGCGCGCGGCGAGGGATCAGGCCGAGCAGGTCTGAGGCCGGTCCGGGCGAGCCTCACTCACAAGTGAGTGAGGTTCGTCAGTGGAGCAGGTCGGAGGTCAGCTTGGTGCGACCCTCGAGCAGGCAGACGTACTTGTCGCCGTCGCTCGGGTTGTCCAACGACTTCTTGTCGCCGATCAGTGCCCAGTTGTAGGCCTCGCCACCGCCGATCTGGGTGATCGTCGCCTGGCCGACCAGCTGCGAGCAGACCTCACGCGAGGCGTTCGACTCGGTCAGGTCACCGAGGGCCGTCCCGGCCGAGACGTTGGTCTTGATCTCTCCGAACGTCCCTACCCACATGATCTGGGCGTCGTGGTCCTCGTCGCACGTGGTCTTGCTCAGCGAGTAGGTGTTGTCCTTGCGGTCGACGTCGACGCACTGGCCGGTCTTGGCGTTGTCGGGCGTGACGTTGCTCTTGACCGCGTCGACGATGGCGAACGCGAGGATGACGCCCCAGATGAGGACGCCGATGAAGCCGACGATCACGCCGGTCAGCGCGAAGCCGCGGCCACCGGCGCGGCCCTGCTTGGTGCGGCTCAGGCCGACGAAGCCGAGCACGATGCCGACCGGGGCGGGCAGGCAGACCAGGAGGCCGACGATGGAGGTGACCATCGCGGCGATCGAGATGCCGTCGGTCTTCCCGGTCGGCAGCGGCTGGTAGCCGGGCTGGCCGTAGGGCGCCGAGCCGTAGGGAGCCGAGCCGTACGGCGGGGCCGGGGGAGCGGCGTACGGGTTGGCGTTCGGCGCCTCGTACGGGCTCGGCGGCACCGACGGCTGGCCGTACGGCGCCGCGGGCGGCTGGCCGTAGGGAGCGGACGGAGCGGCCGGCGGCGGCGCGTAGGGGTTCTGCGGAGCGCTGCCGTAGGGATTCGAGGTCGGAGCGTCGCCGTACGGGTCGGGGTTGTTCGGCTGCCCGGGCTCGTTGGTCTCGCTCACGCCTGCACCCTAAGGCCTGGGGCCGACGGGCCCGGCGATTAGGCTGCGCGCGTGGCTCGACAGCAACCCGAACAGCAGGCTCCGCCCGTCCAGCGGCTGCGGATCCGCTACGCCAAGCGCGGACGCCTGCGCTTCACCAGCCACCGCGACATCTCCCGTGCCATCGAGCGCGCGGTCGCCCGCGCCGCCATCCCGATGGCCTACTCCTCGGGCTTCCACCCCCACCCGCGCATCTCGTACGCCGGCGCCTCGCCGACCGGCGCCGCCAGCGAGGCGGAGTACGTCGAGCTGGGCCTGGCCCAGGTCTGCGACGCCGAGGACGTACGCCGCGACCTGGATGCCGTCCTGCCCGACGGTCTCGACATCGTGGCTGTCGTCGACGGTGCGGACACGCTCGCCGGCTCGCTCTCCGACCTCCTGCAGGCCAGCCGCTGGCAGCTCGACATCGTCGGAGCCGAGCCGTCGGAGGTCGTGGCCGCCGCGGAGAGGTTCCTCGCCGCCGGGTCCGTCGAGGTCGAGCGGATGACCAAGAAGGGGCTGCGCAGCTTCGACTGCCGCGCTGCGGTCGTCACGCTGACCGCCGACGAGAACGGCCGGTTGGACCTGCTGCTCGAGCACGGCACGCCCGCCGTACGTCCCGACGACGTGATGACCGGCCTCCGGGAGGTCGGCGGGCTGCCGGCCGAGGCGACCGCGCTGCTGACCCGGCTGAGCCAGGGGACCCTCGACCGTGACGCCGCGGAGGTCGGCGACCCGCTGGCGAACCGCTAATGGCCCGCCGGGTGGACCGCTGTGCGATACTCGCCACAGGTCGGACCTCCAGGATCGACCCGACGACGTTCTCGCCGGCACCGCAGCAACCAGCTGAGGGACCGGCACAACTCGGAACGGCTCGTCGCCAGACCGCGACGCATGCGGCGGATCAGTGACAGGGATCCAGCCGGGCGACCGCGGCAGGTGGGGAGCGGGCCCGAGCTGACGCCCTGCGGAGGGTGTCGTCTACCAACAGGCTTGACGTCGTCCGCATGCGTGCGGCGGCGTACGACACAGGGGAGACCGAGCTCGCTCGGCCCCGAGGAGTAGCGCAATGACCGACGCGCCCATCGAGAACACCACCGAGACGACCCCCGAGGTCGTCGAGAAGCCCGCCAAGAAGGCGCCGGCCAAGAAGGCCCCCGCCAAGAAGGCCCCGGCCAAGAAGGCGGCAGCCAAGAAGGCCGCCGGCCCGCCGGTCGAGCCTGAGGCGGCGGGCGAGCCTGCCGAGGCCCCCGTCGAGAAGCCCGCCAAGAAGGCGCCGGCCAAGAAGGCAGCGGCCAAGAAGGCCCCCGCGAAGAAGGCACCGGCCAAGAAGGCCGCCGCGCCCCAGGTCGAGCCCGGGTCCGTGGTCGAGCCGGGGTCGGTGGTCGAGCCCGAGTCGGTGGTCGAGCCCGAGTCGGTGGTCGAGCCTGTCGAGACCCCCGCCGTGCTCTTCCAGGCGCCGGAGAAGAAGGCGCCCGCCAAGAAGGCCGCCGCCAAGAAGGCGCCCGCCAAGAAGACGGCCGCCCCGGCTGCAGAGACCACCGAGGCCGCCGACGCCACCGAGACCGCCGACGCCGAGCAGCCCAAGAAGGCCCCGGCCAAGAAGGCCGCAGCGAAGAAGGCGCCCGCCAAGAAGGCCGCCCAGAAGCCCGCTGACGAGGAGCTCCCGGCCGACGCCGAGGACGAGGCCGACGAGTCCGACGAGGACGACACCGACGAGGACGGTACGCCGAACGGCGCCCCGCGTCGCCGGCGTCGCCGTGGCGGCCGTCGTCGCCGCAAGCCCGGCGGTGCCGGCAACGGCAACGGCGAGGGCGGCGCGGACGACAACGACTCCGACGACGAGAGCGACGACCAGTCCGACGACTCCGAGGGCTCCGACAACGAGTCCGAGAACGACGCCGAGGGCAACGCCGACGGCGAGCGCCAGGGCGGCGGATCGTCGTCCTCCTCGCGCCGTCGCCGCCGCCGCCGCCGTGAGGGCGAGGGTGGCTCCGACGAGGGCGACGACTCCGGCACCTCGAACACCGTGACCCGGGTCCGCCCGGCGAAGTCCGCCGAGGACCAGATCACCTCGATCCAGGGCTCGACCCGCCTCGAGGCCAAGAAGCAGCGTCGCCGCGACGGTCGCGAGGCCGGCCGTCGCCGCGCACCGATCGTCTCCGAGGCCGAGTTCCTCGCCCGCCGCGAGTCGGTCGACCGCGTCATGGTGATCCGGCAGAAGCCGGACCTGACCCAGATCGGCGTCCTCGAGGACAAGGTCCTCGTCGAGCACTACGTCGCCCGCGAGTCCCAGACCAGCCTGATCGGCAACGTCTACCTCGGCCGCGTCCAGAACGTCCTGCCCTCCATGGAGGCGGCGTTCATCGACATCGGCAAGGGCCGCAACGCCGTGCTGTACGCCGGCGAGGTCAACTGGTCCTCCCTCGGCTGGAAGGAGGGCACCCCGCGCAAGATCGAGTCGGTGCTGACCTCCGGCCAGACCGTCCTGGTCCAGGTCACCAAGGACCCGATCGGCCACAAGGGCGCCCGCCTGACCTCGCAGGTCTCGCTGGCCGGCCGCTTCCTCGTCTACGTCCCGGACGGCACGACCTCCGGCATCTCCCGCAAGCTCCCCGACACCGAGCGGGCGCGCCTCAAGGCCCTCCTCAAGGAGATCGTCCCCGAGACCGCCGGCGTCATCGTCCGCACCGCGGCCGAGGGCGCGGCCGAGGACGAGCTGACCCGCGACGTCGAGCGCCTCAAGTCCCGCTGGGAGGACATCGAGAAGCAGGCCAAGACCGGCACCGCTCCCAAGCTCCTCTACGGCGAGCCCGACCTGACCCTCAAGGTCGTCCGTGACCTGTTCACCGAGGACTTCGCCAAGCTGGTCATCCAGGGCGACGACGCGTGGAACACCGTGCACGAGTACGTCCAGGGCGTCGCGCCCGACCTCGCCGACCGTGTCGAGAAGTACGCCGGCGATGGCGACCTGTTCTCGGCGTACCGCGTCGAGGAGCAGATCGCCAAGGGCCTGGACCGCAAGGTCTGGCTGCCCTCCGGCGGCTCGCTGGTCATCGACCGCACCGAGGCCATGACGGTCGTCGACGTCAACACCGGCAAGTTCACCGGCTCCGGGGGCAACCTCGAGGAGACGGTCACCAAGAACAACCTGGAGGCGGCCGAGGAGATCGTGCGCCAGCTCCGGCTGCGCGACATCGGCGGCATCATCGTCGTCGACTTCATCGACATGGTGCTCGAGTCCAACCGCGACCTGGTGCTGCGTCGCCTCGTCGAGTGCCTGGGCCGTGACCGCACCCGTCACCAGGTCGCCGAGGTCACCTCGCTCGGCCTGGTCCAGATGACCCGCAAGCGGATCGGTACCGGTCTGCTGGAGGTCTTCAGCGAGAACTGCAGCCACTGCCAGGGCCGCGGCGTGGTCGTCCACGACCTGCCGGTCGAGCCCAAGCGCGGCGGCGGCGACGTCCCCGGCGCCGAGAACAGCGAGCCGCGGCGCGGCAACAACCGTCGCCGGCGCGGCAAGGGCACCGGTGGCGAGGGCGGCGAGAACGCCGAGACCAAGCCGGCCGAGTCCAAGCCCGCTGAGGCCGCCAAGACCGTCCCGTCACCGGTCGCCGTCGCGGCGCTCGCGTCGACGCATGGCCCGGTCGACCCCGAGGTCGACGTCGAGGAGCCGTCGGTGGTCGAGCCCGAGCCGGTGGTCGAGCCTGCCGAGACCTGCGACGACGCTGCGGTCGAGACCCCGACCGTCGTCGAGGACGCGGTCGAGGAGCCCGAGGTCGTCGCCGATCCCGAGATCGAGCCGGAGCCGGTGGTCGAGCCTGCCGAGACCCCCGAGCCGGCCAAGCCGGTCGTCGTGACCCAGGTACGCCGTGGCGGCGCCAGCCGCGCCGCGCAGACCACCGCGTCGAGCACGCCCGAGCCGATCGTGGTCTCGGCGCCGACGGAGGTCGTCACGACGGCGGCCGCGTCCACCGAGGCTCCCAAGCCGGTCGTGGTGACCACCACCCGCCGCCGGGGTGCCTCCACCGCGGCAGTCGCACCCGCCGTACCTTCCGAGGACGCGCCTGTCGCGGCCGAGGCGACCGAGGACGAGGAGGGCGCCACCGCCCTGCACGTCCCGATCAAGAAGAAGGGCGCGCGCAAGCGCTGACCCGGACCGGATCCACCCGGATCCCCGCTGCACTGATTTGGTTCAGGCGGGTTTCCAGCCCTACGATTGACCGTCGGTCCGCCTCACGGCGTACCTGCATCACATCGTCGCGCTGGCACCCGGTTCACACCGTGCAGTGCTGCGGACAAACAGAGTTTGACCCACTGGTAGTCGAAGCAAGGAGACCGCGGTGTACGCGATCGTGCGCGCTGGCGCGAAGCAGGAGAAGGTCGCCGTTGGCGACGTCATCGAGATCGACAAGATCTCCGCGGCTGTCGGTGAGACGGTGTCCCTGCCCGTGCTGATGACCGTCGACGGTGAGACCGTCGTCGCGACCGGTCTCGACAAGGCCTCCGTGTCCGCCGAGGTCATCGGCGGCTGGAAGGGCCCGAAGATCGTCATCCAGAAGTACAAGAACAAGACCGGCTACAAGAAGCGCCAGGGTCACCGCCAGAAGTACACCCAGGTCAAGATCACCGCGATCAACGCCTGACGCGTCGACAGATATCAAGGGACTGAGCAATGGCACACAAGAAGGGTGCAGCGAGCACCAAGAACGGTCGTGACTCGAACGCCCAGCGCCTCGGCGTGAAGCGCTTCGGTGGTCAGCTGGTCAACGCCGGCGAGATCCTGGTCCGCCAGCGTGGCACCCACTTCCACCCCGGCGCAGGCGTCGGCCGTGGCGGCGACGACACGCTGTTCGCGCTGATCGCCGGCAACGTCGAGTTCGGCAAGCGCCGCGGTCGCAAGGTCGTCAACATCGTGCCGGCCGGCGAGTGACGCTGGCTCACTGAGCTTCGAAGAAGGGCGTCCCACATGGGACGCCCTTCCACTTTTTTCCGGTGATCGAGTGCCCGACGCGAGAACGTGCGTTGGTGGCATCGAGATCCACACCCGAACAACTGAGAGACTGAACCCATGGCCGTCCCCACCTTCGTCGATCGCGTCTCGCTGCACCTCGCCGCGGGCCGGGGCGGGCACGGCGTGGCGTCGGTCCACCGGGAGAAGTTCAAGCCGCTCGGCGGCCCCGACGGTGGCAACGGTGGCCCCGGCGGATCGATCATCCTCAAGGTCGACCCCGACGTCACCACGCTGCTGGACTACCACCACAGCCCCAAGCGCAAGGCCGAGAACGGCGGCCACGGCGCGGGCGACCGGCGCAACGGCGCCCACGGCTCGGACCTGATCCTCCCCGTCCCGGACGGCACCCTGGTGACCACGCCCCAGGGCGAGGTCATCGCCGACCTCGTCGGTGCCGGCACCGAGCTGGTCATCGCCGAGGGCGGCCGCGGCGGGCTGGGCAACGCCTCCCTCGCCTCCAAGACCCGCAAGGCGCCGGGCTTCGCGCTGCTCGGCGAGCCCGGCGACGAGCTCGAGGTCGTCCTCGAGCTCAAGGTCGTGGCCGACATCGGCCTGGTCGGCTTCCCGAGCGCTGGCAAGTCGAGCCTGATCGCCGCGATCTCCCGTGCCCGGCCCAAGATCGCCGACTACCCGTTCACGACCCTGGTCCCCAACCTCGGCGTGGTCACCGCGGGCGAGACGACGTTCACCGTCGCCGACGTACCCGGTCTCATCGAGGGGGCCGCCGAGGGTCGCGGCCTGGGCCACGACTTCCTGCGCCACATCGAGCGCTGTGCCGCGCTGGTGCACGTGCTCGACACCGCCACCCTCGAGCCCGGCCGCAACCCCGCCGACGACCTCGAGATCATCGAGGACGAGCTGCGTCGCTACGGCGGTCTCGAGGACCGGCCGCGCCTGGTGGCCCTGAACAAGGTGGACGTCCCCGACGGCCGCGACATCTCCTCGATGGTCGTCCAGGACCTGCGCGAGCGCGGCCACCGCGTCTTCGAGATCTCCGCGGTGAGCGGTGAGGGCACGCGTGAGCTGATCTACGCCATGGCCGAGATCGTGCTCGCCGCGCGTGCTGAGCGTGCCGTGGAGAGCACCGAGCGGGTCGTCCTGCGGCCCAAGGGCGTCGACGGCGACGACTTCACCATTACCCAGACGGGTGCCGGATGGCGGGTGCGCGGCACCAAGCCCGAGCGGTGGATCCGCCAGACCAACTTCAGCAACGACGAGGCGGTCGGCTACCTCGCCGACCGGCTCAACCGGCTCGGCATCGAGGAGCGGCTGCTCAAGCTGGGCGCCGTGCCCGGTGACGCGGTCCTCATCGGCGACCCCGAGAACGCCGTCGTCTTCGACTTCAACCCCGGCATCGACGCCGGCGCCGAGAACCTCGCGCGCCGTGGCGAGGACAGCCGCTTCATGGAGGACCGTCCCGCGGCCCAGCGTCGTCGTGACATCCAGGAGAACATGCCCGAGCGCGGCGAGGGCGAGACGCGTGCCGACGTCGCCCGCCGCCTGGACCGCCCCGACGAGTACGGCCCCATGGCCTACGAGATCGGCTCCGAGGACGACCCCGACGTACAGCCCGTGACCGACGACGACGCCTGGCTGGAGGACGACCCCGGCCTGGCGGACGACGATGAGTGAGCTGCGGGAGGCCGTCACCTCCGCGCGGCGCATCGTGGTCAAGGTCGGCTCGTCCTCGCTCACGACCGCCGCAGGTGGCATCGACCCCGACCGGGTGAGCGCGCTGGTGGGCGTGCTCGCGAAGGCGAGGGCCGACGGCGCCGAGATCGTCCTCGTGTCCTCGGGTGCGATCGCCGCCGGATTGTCCCCCCTGCAGATGAAGCGACGTCCGCACGACCTCGCCGCCCAGCAGGCCGCGGCCAGCGTGGGCCAGGGGCTGCTGGTGCACCGCTACACCGAGGAGCTCGCTCGGCACGGCCTCATCGCCGGGCAGGTCCTGCTCACCGTCGACGACGTGACGCGTCGTGCCCACTACCGCAACGCCCACCAGACCGTCGCCAAGCTGCTCGACCTCGGCGTCGTGCCGATCGTCAACGAGAACGACACCGTCGCCACCCATGAGATCCGGTTCGGCGACAACGACCGGCTCGCTGCGCTGGTGGCGCAGATGATCCACGCCGACCTGCTCGTCCTGCTCTCGGACGTCGACGGTCTCTACGACGGCAACCCGGCCCGCGGGGGAGCCACGATGCTGCGCGACGTACGCACCGAGGCCGACCTGGCCGAGGTGAGCATCGGCTCGGCCGGCTCCGCCGGCGTCGGCACCGGGGGCATGGTGACCAAGGTCGAGGCCGCCCGCATCGCGACCGGCGACGGCATCCCGGTCGTGCTGACCTCGGCCACCAACGCCGCCGCCGCGCTGGCCGGTACGCCGATCGGCACGCTCTTCCACGCCACCGGCAAGCGGCGTCCCGCGCGCCTGCTCTGGCTGGCCCACGCGACCGAGCCCAAGGGCACGATCGCGATCGACGCGGGCGCCGCACGCGCGGTCACCGAGCGCGGCGCCTCCCTGCTGGCTGCCGGGATCACCGGCGCGACCGGCTCGTTCGAGGCGGGCGACCCGGTCGACCTGACCGACCCCTCGGGCGTCTCGGTGGCCCGCGGTCTGGTCAACTTCGACGCGGCCGAGGTGCCGCGCCTGCTCGGCAGGTCCTCGCGGGAGCTGCTCGCGGAGTTCGGCGACGGCTACGACCGTGTCGTCGTGCACCGCGACGACATGGTGCTGCTCACCTAGGATCCCTCGCATGAGGATCTCTCGGCCGGTCGCCCTCGTCGCGTCGGCTCGACGAGCCACCCCATCCGCAACCTGACCGTCCCGCGCACGACGGTCCCGGCCAGTGGCGCGATGACCCTGCACGGCAGTGGGAGCGCGGCCGGCTCTCCACGTTGACCGTCGTCCCCTGACGCCCGTCGGGCGCCCGCGACGGGCGCCGTAGGCTGGGCGTCGACATGAGCCGCCCGACCGTCTACCTCGACCACGCAGCGACCACCCCGATGGTGGACGCCGCGATCGAGGCGATGACCCGGCAGCTGCGCGACGTCGGCAACGCCAGCTCGCTTCACGCGTCCGGTCGTCGCGCACGCCGCATCGTGGAGGAGTCGCGCGAGACCGTCGCGCGAGCCCTCGGCTGTCGACCCGGTGAGGTCGTGTTCACCTCGGGCGGCACCGAGGCCGACAACCTCGCGCTCAAGGGGCTGTTCTGGGCCCGCCGGGACGCCGACCCGGGACGCGTGCGGATCCTGTCGACCGCGGTCGAGCACCATGCCGTGCTCGACCCGCTGGTGTGGCTCGAGGAGCACGACGGTGCGGTGGTCGAGCTGGTGCCGGTCGATGCCGACGGACGCCTCGACGTCGCGGCGCTGCGCGCGAGCGTCGAGCGCGAGCCGCAGACGGTCGCCCTGATCAGCGTCATGTGGGCCAACAACGAGGTCGGCACGCTGCAGCCGCTCGACGAGGTGGTCGCCCTCGCCGGCCTCCACGGCATTCCCGTCCACACCGACGCGGTCCAGGCCGTCGGCGCGGTCGCGGTCGACTTCGCCGCCTCCGGTGTCGACGCGCTGTCGCTGAGCGGGCACAAGCTCGGTGGGCCGCAGGGCGTCGGGGCGCTCGTCGTACGCCGCGAGGTCGTGCTCACCCCGCTGCTGCACGGCGGTGGCCAGGAGCGCGACGTACGCTCCGGCACGCTCGACGTTCCCGCCGTCGCCGGCCTCGCCGCCGCGGTCGAGGAGGCCGTGAAGCGGCAGCCCGAGTACGCCGATCGGGTCTCCGCCCTTCGCCAGCGGCTGGTCGACGGGGTGCTGCGCGAGGTCCCCGACGCAGAGCTGAACGGGACCGAGGACCGGCTTCCCGGCAACGTGCACCTGTCCTTCCCCGGCTGCGAGGGCGACTCGCTGCTGATGCTGCTCGACGCCCAGGGCATCGAGTGCTCCACCGGATCGGCCTGCTCCGCCGGCGTGCCCCAGCCCTCGCACGTCCTGCTCGCCATGGGACGCGACAGCGCGACCGCGCGCAGCTCGCTGCGGTTCAGCCTGGGCCACACCACGACCGAGGCCGACGTCGACGCGGTCGTCGCCACCATCGGCGCCTGCGTGCAGCGCGCCCGCGCCGCGCGCGCCTGAGAGCGAGAGGCCGAGATGAGGGTCGTCGCCGCCATGTCCGGGGGAGTGGACTCCGCCGTCGCCGCCGCGCGCGCCGTCGAGGCGGGCCACGACGTCACCGGCATCCACCTCGCGCTCTCGCGCAACCCGAAGAGCTACCGCACCGGCGCACGCGGCTGCTGCACGATCGAGGACAGCAACGACGCCCGCCGGGCCGCCGACGTGATCGGCATCCCGTTCTACATCTGGGACCTCTCCGACCGCTTCCACGCCGACGTGGTCGAGAACTTCATGGACACCTACGCCGCCGGGCAGACCCCCAACCCGTGCCTGCGCTGCAACGAGAAGATCAAGTTCGAGGCCGTGCTCGACCGGGCACTGGCGCTGGGCTTCGACGCCGTCGCGACCGGTCACTACGCGAGCCTGGTGGAGGGACCCGACGGCATCGAGATGCACCGGGCCGTCGACCACGGCAAGGACCAGAGCTACGTCCTCGGCGTGCTCGACGAGCGCCAGCTGCGTCACTCGCTGTTCCCGCTCGGCGACACCCCCAAGGCGCAGGTGCGCGAGGAGGCGGCGCGGCGCGGGCTGCTCGTGGCCGACAAGCCCGACAGCCACGACATCTGCTTCGTCGCCGACGGCGACAACGCCGGCTGGCTGCGCGAGAAGCTGTCGGCCCGCGACGCCACGCTGCCGTCGCTCCGCCCCGGTGCCATCCTCGACGAGGCCGGTGAGCAGGTCGGCGAGCACGAGGGGACCTTCGGCTTCACCATCGGGCAGCGCAAGGGCCTGCGCCTCGGCGTACCTGCCGCCGACGGCAGGCCCCGCTACGTCCTGGACATCTCGCCGGTCGACGCGACCGTCACCGTCGGTCCCCACGACCGGCTCGCGATCGAGGGTCTGGTCGGCTCGCTGCCCCGGTGGTGCGGGGCGTCCCTCGCGACCGGGACCGTCCTCGAGGGCGACCACGTCACCGTCCAGCTCCGCGCCCACGGCGCCGAGCACCGCGCCCGCGTGGTCGTCACCGGCACCGGCGTCGAGGTCGAGCTGCTCGACCCGGCGTACGGCGTCGCGCCCGGCCAGGCCGTCGTGATGTACGCCGGCACGCGGGTCGTCGGGTCCGCCACGATCACCGCGACGCGGCGAGCCGAGGCGAGCGCGTGAGGGCGACCGGTGTCGGGTCGTTCCCGGGCGACGACCAACGCGACTTCGACGAGGCGCTCCGCATCGTCCTCGGCGAGCTCGCCGAGGGGCTGCCGTTCCTGCCCGAGGTCCCCGGCCGCGGCACGCACGCCGGCATGATCGGCCGCACCGTCGGCCTGCTCGGCGAGCTCGACGCCGACCTGCAGCCCAACGGATGGCGCCTCACCGGGACGACCGGTGCGCCCGCCCTCGACCAGCGCCGCGCCCGCAGCCTCCTCGGCCAGGACCTCGACACCCTCGAGGAGCAGGGCCAGGACGTCCGCGGCGACTTCAAGGTCCAGGTCACCGGCCCGTGGACCCTCGCGGCGCTGATGGAGCGCCCGCGCGGCGACAAGGTGCTCGCCGACCACGGCGCGCGCCGTGACCTCGCGCAGGCGCTCGCCGCCGCGGTGGGCGAGCACGTCGCCGACGTACGCCGACGCCTGCCGTACGTCGACCGCGTCGTGCTCCAGCTGGACGAGCCCGCTCTGCCGGCGGTCCTGGACGCTCGGGTCCCGACCGCGTCGGGCTTCGGCAAGCACCGCCGGATCCACCCACCGGAGGCCAGCGAGGCGCTGCAGTGGGTGATCGAGGGCGCCGGGACGGACGTCTGGGTGCACTGCTGCGCGCCGGCCGCCCCGATCGCCCTGGTCCGCGGCGCCGGGGCCCGCGGAGTCATGGTCGACCTGTCATTGCTGCAGGCCGACGACCACGACGCCCTCGCCGAGACGCTCGATGCCGGCGACACGGTGGTGCTGGGCGTCGTACCCACGTCGGGTGCGGTCCCGACGCAGAAGCGGGTCGTCGAGTCGGTCCTGCGCTGGCTCGACATGCTCGGCCTGGACCCCGAGGAGTCCGGTGACCGGTTGTTGGTCTCGCCCGCGTGTGGTCTGGCCGGTGCCGACATGACAACGGCCCGGACCATCCTCGATGTGGTGGTCCGGGCCGCGCGCGGTTGAGCGTTTCGGTGGGGATCAGCCCACGTGCACGCCCTCGGTGCCGTCTGACGCCAGCTCGGTGTGCTTGACGTTCAGGAACGTCCAGATCACGGCCGACGCCAGCACCATCAGGCCACCGGCGACCCAGAAGGCGTGGATCGCGCCGTCGGGGAAGCTGCCCTGGAACAGGGCGAAGTCCAGGAACGAGGTGTTCGTGCCCGGGAGCGTCGCGTGCGGGTCGACCCCGGCCTTGGACAGGCCGGCGGAGACCTGGTCGGTCAGGCCGGACTTCGTGCCGTTGAAGTAGTGCAGCGCGACGGTGCTGAGGGCCGCGACGCCGATGGCGCCGCCGACCTGCTGCATCGTGTTGAGCACGCCGGAGCCGATGCCCGAGTCGGCGGCCTCGATGCGGTGCATCGCGGTCTGCATCATCGGGACGAAGGTCAGGCCCATGCCGATCGACATCATCACGATCCACGGGAAGACGTGGCCCCAGTAGCTGATGTCGGCACCGATCCGCTGCTTCGAACCCACCGCGTTGAGGACGTCGGCGGCCGTGTTGGCGACCGGGATCTGCGTGTACATGAACAGCGCGACGGCGGCCAGCAGGGTGCCCGTCCCGGCGATGAAGCGCGGGTCGATGCGGCCGACCAGGTTGGAGGAGATGGCCGCACCGATCACGATGCCGAACGAGAAGGGCAGGAACGCGAAGCCGGCGTGCAACGAGCTGTAGCCCATGATCACCTGGATGAACTGGCTCAGGTAGAAGAACATCGCCATCATCGCGGCCGGCGCGATCATCATCGCGATGAAGCTGGTCGCGCGGGTGCGGTTGGCGAAGATCCGGATCGGGAGCAGCGGGTGCTCCACGCGGCGCTCGATGGCGACGAACGCGACCAGCAGTGCGATGCCGATGCCCAGCGACGTCAGCGTCTGCCAGCTGTCCCAGCCGTAGGCCTCCTCGCCGGCACGGGAGAGACCGAACACGACGGCCAGCAGACCCAGGGTGCCGGTGATGGCGCCGGGAACGTCGAGCTCGCCGATGTGCTTCTCGGACTCGGCCAGGACACGGGGAGCGAGCGCAGCCGCGATCAGGCCGATCGGGACGTTGATCAGGAAGGTCAGCCGCCATCCCTCGACGTCGAGCCCGAACGCGGAGTTCAGGCCGGTCAGCCAACCGCCGAGGATCAGGCCGATGGCCGCGCCGACGCCGGACATGGTGGCGTAGGCGCCCATCGCGCGGCTGCGCTGCGGACCGGCCGGGAACGTGGTGGTGATGAGGGCGAGCGCCGCCGGAGCGGCGAGCGCGGCACCGACACCCTGCAGGGCACGGGAGCCGAGCAGCATGGTCTCGTTCTGCGCCAGGCCGCCGAGCAGCGAGGCGATCGCGAACGTCGTCAGGCCGGAGATGAACAGCCGGCGGCGACCGTAGAGGTCACCGAGGCGGCCGCCGAGCAGCAGGAGCCCGCCGAAGGCCAGGGCGTAGCCGGTGACGATCCAGGTGAGGTTGGCCTGCGAGATCTTCAGGTCGGCGCCGATGTAGGGCAGCGCGATGTTGGCGATGGTGCCGTCGAGCACCACCATCAGCTGCGCCATCAGGATGAGGACGAGGGCCAGTCCGGCGTGGGCCGGTGCCTTCGTCTCGGCGGGCTCGGTGAGCTCCGCGGTCGTGAGGTCGGTCATCACTTTCCTTGGGTGTGAGGAGGGGTGGAGTGGCCGTGGGTGACGGCCGGAAGGATCACCTGGTCGACGACGCGGGTGATGACGTCCTTGGTCGGCGGCTCGCCGAGCAGGAAGAGGCGGTGGATGAGGATCCCCGGCAGGGCCGGGATGACGATGTCGAGGTCGACGTCGGGACGGATCTCGCCGCGCGCCACTGCGCGCTGGTAGATGGCGAGGTTGGCGGCCGCCTTCGGGGCGATGAAGCGCTCGCGGAACGCCGCGGCGAACTCGGGGTCGCGGCTGATCGCGGTGATCAGGCTGCCCAGGATCGCGGTCTGCTGCGGGTCGGCCATGCCGCCCTCGCCGCAGAAGGTCGAGATCAGGTCGCCGCGCAGCGAACCGGTGTCCGGCTCGGGGTGCTCGTGGCTGCCCTTGGTGTGCACGATCGCATCGATGACGAGGGCGGCCTTGCCCTGCCAGCGCCGGTAGAGCGTCGCCTTCGAGGCCTTGGCGCGGGTCGCGACGGCGTCCATGGTGAGCCGGTCGTAGCCGACGTCGCCGAGGATCTCGATGGTGGCGTCGAAGATCTCCTGCTCACGGTCGCCCTCGACACGGGGTCGGGCGGCGGGGATGAGGCGGGGCATCGGGACTCCGGATCGGTTTGATGGAACGGTACGGTTTCGTTTCCAACGATGGTACGAGGACGTTTCATTCCCGCACCAGCGAGAAAGATCAGAAATCCGAGTGAGGCTGCTCACCCGCGACGGCGAGGGTCCTGCTCCAGGTGTCGGTGCGGCGCGGCAGGATGGGCCCATGAGCGAGGCGCAGGCGCAGCAAGAACACCTCCGGCTGGTCCAGGAGATCGAGGCCGCCTCCGACGCCTACTACCGCGACGGCACCTCGCCGCTCAGCGACGCCGAGTACGACGACCTCCTGCGTGACCTCAGCGCGCTCGAGGAGCAGTTCCCCGCGTTGGTGACCGACGCCAGCCCCACGCGACGGGTGATGGGCAGGGCGTTCACCGACTTCGCGTCGTACGACCACCTCCGCCGGATGGAGTCCCTCGACAACGCCTTCAGCACCGAGGAGCTCGACGCCTGGTTCGACCGCGTGCTGCGCGACACCGGCCGCACGCCCGAGCTGCTCTGCGAGCTCAAGGTGGACGGCCTGGCGATCAACCTGCTCTACACCGATGGCGTGCTCACCCGTGCGCTGACCCGGGGCGACGGCACCACGGGGGAGGACGTCACCCCCAACGTGGCGACGATCGCGGCGGTCCCACGCCGCCTGACCGGGACCCCGGAGTTCCCGGTGCCCGCTCTGGTCGAGGTGCGCGGCGAGGTCTACCTCCCGACGCGGACGTTCGAGGCGATCAACCAGGCCCAGGCCGCCGCAGGCAAGCCCCTCTACGCCAACGCCCGCAACACCGCCGCCGGCTCGCTGCGCCAGAAGGACCCGAAGGTCACCGCCTCGCGCAACCTGACCATGGTCTGTCACGGCATCGGGGAGCGGCAGGGCTTCGAGCCGGCCGCGCAGTCCCACGCGTACGCCGCGCTCGCGGCCTGGGGCCTGCCCACCTCACCCCGCACCCAGGTGCTGGGCTCGGTCGCCGAGGTGCGTGACTACATCTCCTACTGGGGCGAGCACCGCCACGACGAGACCGTCCTCGACCACGAGATCGACGGCGTCGTGGTCAAGGTCGACGACGTCTCGCTGCAGCGCTCGCTGGGCTCGACGTCGCGGGCGCCGCGCTGGGCGATCGCGTACAAGTACCCGCCCGAGGAGGTGCACGCCAAGCTCCTCGACATCCAGGTCAACACCGGGCGCACCGGACGGGTCACTCCGTTCGGCGTGATGGAGCCGACCAAGGTGGCCGGATCCACCGTCGAGATGGCCACGCTGCACAACTTCTACGAGGTCGCCCGCAAGGACGTGCGGCCCGGCGACACGGTCATCCTGCGCAAGGCCGGCGACGTGATCCCCGAGATCCTCGGCCCGGTCCTGGCGCTGCGGCCCGAGGGCCTGCCCGAGTGGGTCGCGCCGACGGTGTGTCCTGCCTGCGGGACCGAGCTGGTGGAGCAGAAGGCGGGCGACAAGGACCGCCGCTGTCCCAACCACCGCGACTGCGAGGCGCAGGTCGTCGAGCGGATCAACCACGTCGCCGGTCGCGGTGCCTTCGACATCGAGGGCCTGGGCTACGAGGCCGCCATCGCGCTGCACCAGTCGGGTGCCGTGGCCAACGAGGGCGACGTGTTCGACCTCGACGAGGCGGCGCTGCAGCGCACCCCGCTGTTCACCCGCGCGCCGAAGAAGGGCGAGGACGGCCCGCAGCTGACCGCCAACGCGCTCAAGCTGCTGGCCAATCTCGACGACAGCTTGGACGTGGCGCTCTGGCGGGTGCTGGTCGGCCTGTCCATCCGGCACTGCGGCCCGAGTGCGGCGCGCGCGCTGGCGACCCGGTTCGGCTCGATGGACGCGATCCGGGCGGCGAGCCCGGCCGAGCTGGCTGACACGGAGGGTGTCGGCTCCGTCATCGGCGAAGCCGTCACCGAGTGGTTCACGGTCGACTGGCACGTCGAGATCGTGGAGAAGTGGGCCGCCGCCGGCGTACGCATGGAGGACGAGCGCGACGCGTCGATCACGCCCACCCTCGAGGGGCTGACGGTCGTGGTGACCGGTGGGCTCGAGGGCTTCACCCGTGACTCGGTCAAGGAGGCGATCATCGCCCGCGGCGGCAAGGCGTCCGGCTCGGTGTCGAAGAAGACCGACTACGTCGTCGTCGGCGAGAACGCCGGTTCGAAGGCCGCAAAAGCTGAAGAACTCGGCCTCACCATCCTGGGTGAGGCCGAGTTCGTCAGGCTGCTCGAGGGCGGACCCTCAGCGCTCGATCAGTGATCAGGAGACGGTGATCGTGCCGTAGGTGCTCTTCAGGAACCCGCGCTTGCCCGGCAGCAGGAAGCGGTACTTGCCCGGGCGGAAGAAGTGCTTGAGGGTTCCGGTCGAGCTCACCGTGACAGCGGTGTTGAAGTGCCAACCGGTGCTGTTGTGCTTCTGGATGGTGACCTTGAGGCCCTGGATGCTGGCGATCGGCGTGATCTTGTAGACGGCCGTGCAACCGCGGTGACCGCAGCTGGAGCTCTTGTACGCCGTGTGGCGGATGACGCCGGCGACGATGTTGTCGTTCGACGCGGCGTAGTTCCACTGCGTGTAGCCGTTGCCGTAGGCGCCGCCGGAGTACTTGGCGTAGAACAGCGTGTTCCGCGTGATCACGTTGGTGCCGTAGTAGGACACGTAGTCCGCGCCGTAGCCGCCCATGCGCTTGAGCGTGGTCCAGGTGTTGCCACCGTCGGTCGACTTGTAGAGCGTGGTGATGCCGCTGCCGCTGACGTAGTTCTTGCCGTCCGAGCAGGCGGCCGAGACGTTGACGTGGACCGACTCGTAGTCGCCCCACTTCACGACCTGGTTCGAGGTGTGGCCGTTGACGTCGACCACGGTCTTCGTCGAGCAGGACACCTGGGTCACGGCGCCGGCAGGCCCGGCGACGGCCACGGAGGTGCCCGCGGCGGCCGCGGTGATGGTGAGGGCCACGAGCGCGGAGCGCAGGCGGCGAGAGGTCGTACGGATCATGTCGGGTGTCCCCCCAAGAAGTTTGATTGCTCCAACTGTTGCCCCCAGGGTTATCCCGCGTGCGCGGGGTGTCAAAACCTCTGGAGCCGGGTTTTCTTCCGTTCTTCGCGCGGTCGTCCGGACATCACGCGGAGTGAGCGATGTGGACCCCCTCACGCAGCAGCACCTGCGTGGCGATCCCGGCTGCCTGGGCGCGGATGTCGACGATCGCCGTCGACTCCCACAGCTCCCCTCGGCGCAGGGCGCCGAGGGTCCAGATCGGGGCCGCCGGCTCGCCTGTCGGCGGGATCAGCAGGCCGTCGCGGGTGGTCAGGCCCAGGCCGGTGGGATCGACGCCGGCGAGCGGACCCGTGGCGCGGTCCTCGCGCAGCAGGTCCTCGATGAGGGGGTTGCCGAGCCGGCGGACGTCGGTGCGTGGGCCGGTGCAGTTGACCACCCAGGCGACCTCGCGCCGGCTGCCGTCGGAGAGCTCGACGTCCAGGACGTCCGGACGCTCCGCCGCACCTTTCACCTGGGCCCTGGCCAGGGTCAGCCGGTCGGCGTCACGCAGCTCGCGGACGGCGTACGCCGACGACGGGGGCATCCGGTGCCGATGGGCGTTCCAGGTGCCGGCGTCCTCGGCGATGAAAGCGGCCCGGTCGGCGGGACTCAACCGGGTCCAGAGCTCGGTGACCTGGTGGCGCAGGCCGTCGACGGCGGGGCGCCAGTCGCCGTACATCCGGAACCCGGTGCTGATGTGGGCGCGGGCGTGCTGCCGGATGCCGCGCAGGCTGCGGCCCCAGTCGGACACGTCGGGGATGGCGGGCGTGACGGGATGCTCGCCGTGCGCCGCCGGCAGTCGCCCCGAGCGCGACACGACGTGCAGGCGGCGACCGGTGTGCCGCAGGCTGAGCGCGACGTCGATGGTGGTCAGGCCGCTGCCGACGAGGAGCACGTCGCCCCGACCGGGGTCGTCGAGGATCCGCGAGATCGCGCCCGGCGCCCACGGGTCGGCGACGAACCTCCGCGACGCCTGCAACGTCGTGGGGGCCCAGTCGGACGTGGCGGAGGGAAGGCCGGTCGCGACCACGAGGGCGTCCGCCGTCAGGTCCTGCCCGTCGTCGGTCGTGACCCGCAGCCAGTCGCCGGTGCGGCGTACGGCCGTCGCGCGGGCGCGGCGGTGGTGGACGGTCCCGCCGTGCAGCGCCACCGAGGTGCGCAGGGTCTCGGCGAGGTACTCGCCGTACACCTGCCGCGGCAGGAAGGAGTACGCCGGCGTGGCGCCGTTGCGCCGCCGGTGCCAGGCCAGGAAGTGACCGGGACGGTCGGGGAAGGCGCCGAGACGGGACGCCGGCACGTTCATCAGGTGCGCGGGGTCGGTGGTCCCGTAGGCGACCCCGCGTCCCCACTGCTCGGTCGGGTCGATCAGCACGATCGACGCCGGGTGGTCGGCGGGGGACTGCTCCAGGAGCTGG
This sequence comes from Nocardioides montaniterrae, assembly GCF_054782655.1. Classification (NCBI taxonomy): domain Bacteria; kingdom Bacillati; phylum Actinomycetota; class Actinomycetes; order Propionibacteriales; family Nocardioidaceae; genus Nocardioides; species Nocardioides montaniterrae. Next base: position 113,248 of record NZ_BAAGSB010000006.1, read on the forward strand.
ATGGCCATCAGGGTCCCGGCCGCACCGGCGCCGACGATCGCGATCTGGGGGAGCGGGCGGCTGGGGGAAGGCACCGTCAAAGAATACTTAAATCATCGACTTAGACAAGTATGGAACGCGGTGCGGCGCGTCGCCGACCGGATCCCTAGGATTGAGCGCATGCCCGAACTCTCCCGAGACGAGGTGCGCCACCTGGCCGACCTCGCCCGGATCGATCTGTCCGATGCCGAGCTCGACCACCTGGCGCCGCAGCTGAACGTGATCCTCGAGTCGGTCGCGTCGATCCAGGGCGTCGCCGGTGACGACGTCGTGCCGACCTCGCACCCGATCCCGATGACCAACGTGTTCCGCGAGGACGTCGTACGCCCCGGCCTGACGCCCGAGCAGGCGCTGTCGGGCGCGCCCGCGGCGGAGGACGACAAGTTCTCCGTGCCGAGGATCCTGGGGGACGAGCAGTGATCCACCAGACCGCAGCCGAGCAGGCCGCCGCCCTCGCCGCCGGAGAGGTGACCTCCGTCGAGCTGGTGCAGGCGCACCTCGACCAGATCGCCGCCACGAACGGCGACCTCAACTCCTTCCTCCACGTCGACGCCGACGGTGCGCTCGCGCAGGCCCGTGCGTCGGACGAGCGTCGCGCCGCCGGTACGCCGCTGCACGAGCTCGACGGCGTGCCGATCGCGATCAAGGACGTCCTCTGCACCGAGGGCCTGCCGACCACGGCCGGCTCGAAGATCCTCGAGGGCTGGATCCCGCCGTACGACGGCACGGTCACCGCGCGCATCCGCGCGGCAGGCCTGCCGATCCTGGGCAAGACCAACATGGACGAGTTCGCCATGGGCTCGGCCAACGAGAACTCGGCGTACGGCCCGGTCGCCAACCCGTGGTCGCTCGACCGGATCCCCGGTGGCTCGGGCGGTGGCTCCGCCGCGGCGGTCGCGTCCTTCCAGGCCCCGCTGGCGATCGGCTCCGACACGGGCGGCTCGATCCGCCAGCCCGGCGCCATGACCGGCACGGTCGGCGTGAAGCCGACGTACGGCTCGGTGTCGCGGTACGGCGTGATCGCGCTGGCCAACAGCCTCGACCAGCTCGGTCCCGTGACGCGCACGGTCCTCGACGCCGCGCTGCTGCAGGAGCTCATCGGCGGGCACGACCCGCTGGACTCGACGTCGGTCCCGACGCCGGTGACCGGGCTGGTCTCGGCTGCCCGCGAGGGTGCCGCTGGCGACCTCTCCGGCCTGCGGGTCGGCGTGGTCAAGGAGCTCCAGGGCGACGCGTGGAGCGCCGACGTCGTCGAGCGCTTCGACGAGTCGATCGAGGTCCTGCGCGGCCTCGGCGCCGAGGTCGTGGAGGTCTCGCTGCCGAGCTTCGTGCACGCGATGGCGGCGTACTACCTGATCCTGCCGGCCGAGTGCTCCTCGAACCTCGCGAAGTTCGATGCCATGCGCTACGGCCTTCGGGTCACGCCGGACGGCTCGCCGTCGGCCGAGGACGTCATGCGCGCCTCGCGCGACGCGGGCTTCGGCGACGAGGTCAAGCGGCGCATCCTGATCGGCACCTACGCGCTCTCGAGCGGCTACTACGACGCCTACTACGGCCAGGCCCAGAAGATCCGCACGCTGATCATCGAGGACTTCACGAAGGCCTTCGAGTCCGTCGACGTGCTGGTCTCGCCGACCGCGCCGTCGACCGCGTGGCCGATCGGGGAGAAGGCCGACGACCCGCTGGCCAACTACCTGCAGGACCTCGCCACCATCCCGGCCAACCTGGCCGGCGTACCTGGCATCTCGGTCCCCTCCGGTGTCTCGTCCGTCGACGGGCTGCCCACGGGCATCCAGTTCCTGGCGCCGGTGCTCGAGGACGCCCGCCTCTACCGCGTCGGTGCGGCGCTCGAGGCGGCGTTGATCAGCAAGTGGGGCGCCCCGATCGCCCCGTCGGCGTACGTCTCGAAGGAGAGCAACTGATGAGCGACGTGCTGGTCGACTTCGACGACGTGATCGCGGCGTACGACCCGGCGATGGGCCTGGAGGTCCACGTCGAGCTGAACACCAACACCAAGATGTTCTGCGGCTGCCCGACGGAGTTCGGCGCCGAGCCCAACACCCAGGTCTGCCCGACCTGCCTGGGCCTGCCGGGTGCGATGCCGGTGGTCAACGGCAAGGCCGTCGAGGGCGCGATCCGGATCGGTCTCGCGCTGAACTGCGAGATCGCCGAGTGGTGCCGCTTCGCCCGGAAGAACTACTTCTACCCGGACATGCCGAAGAACTTCCAGACCTCCCAGTACGACGAGCCGATCGCGTTCGAGGGCTTCATGGACGTCGAGGTCGACGGGGAGACGTTCCGGGTCGAGATCGAGCGCGCCCACATGGAGGAGGACACCGGCAAGTCCACCCACGTGGGTGGCACGACCGGCCGGATCCACGGCGCCGACTACTCGCTGGTCGACTACAACCGCGCCGGCATCCCGCTGATCGAGATCGTCACCAAGCCGATCCTCGGCGCGGGGGAGAAGGCCCCGGCCATCGCGAAGGCGTACGTCGCCCAGCTGCGCGACCTCATCGTCGCCCTCGGTGTCTCCGACGCCCGCATGGACCAGGGCTCGATCCGTGCCGACGTGAACCTCTCGCTCTCGCCGAAGGGCTCCGGGGTGCTGGGGACGCGGTCCGAGACCAAGAACGTGAACTCGCTGCGCTCGGTCGAGCGCGCGGTGCGCTTCGAGATGTCGCGCCACGCGGGCATCCTCGACGCCGGCGGCAAGGTCCTGCAGGAGACGCGGCACTTCCACGAGGCGGACGGCACCACGTCGTCGGGCCGCGAGAAGTCCGACGCCGAGGACTACCGCTACTTCCCCGAGCCGGACCTCGTGCCCGTGGCTCCGTCGAGGGAGTGGGTCGAGGAGCTCCGCGGCACGCTGCCGGAGAACCCGACCGAGAAGAAGATCCGTCTGCAGGCCGAGTACGGCTTCACCGACCTCGAGATGCGTGACGTCTGGGCCGCCGGTGCGTTGCCGCTGATCGAGGCGACGGTGATCGCCGGTGCTTCGCCGCAGGCCGCTCGCAAGTGGTGGGTCGCCGAGCTGCTGCGACGTGCCAACGACGCGTCGGTCGAGCTGGCCGAGGTCGGCGTCACGCCGGCCCAGGTCGCCGAGGTCCAGGCGCTCATCGACGCCAAGACCATCAACGACAAGCTCGCCCGCTCGGTCTTCGACGGCCTCATCGCCGGCGAGGGCACGCCCTCCGAGGTGATCGAGAAGCGTGGCCTGGCGATGGTCTCCGACGACGGCCCGCTCATCGCTGCCATCGATGACGCCCTCGCCGCCCAGCCCGACGTCGCCGACAAGATCCGCGGCGGCAACATGGGCGCCATCGGCGCGATCATCGGTGGCGTCATGAAGGCCACCCGTGGCCAGGCCGACGCCGCCCGCGTTCGGGAGCTGATCCTGGAGAAGCTCGGGGTCAGCTGACCCACCCGGACGGTTTCAGCGCTCCCCGCTGGCCGGGATACCCTGCAGGAACACATCAACCAAGTCCGTGGTGGGGGAAGCCGGTCTGAATCCGGCGCTGACCCGCAACCGTGGGCCGCGTCCTCGCCGTTCGGGCGGGCGGACGCGGCGAGCCGGAGCACCTGGCACGGGACTTACCTGACATCACGCTGTCGTGGAACACGGCGGGTCGGGGCCGGCCGCCGAGCCGTCCACCTCCCGCCGACGCAGCGGGAAGGAACCACATGTCTCTGCGTCCTTGGGGGAAGTACGTCGCCGCTGGTGTCTCCAGCGCCGTGCTGGCCGCCGGTCTGTCCTTCGTCGCCCCGCCCGCGAACGCCGCCACGGCTCCGTCGCCCGATGCCGCCGCGATCTCGTGGCTGACCCAGCAGCTCGGCAGCGACAACCTGGTCAACGGCGACCTCGGCACGACCATCGACTTCGGCACCGCCCTCGCCGGCCTCAACGGATCGCAGGCGACCCTCGACCGGATCAAGTCCGCGGTCGACGCCGGTGTCGGCGGCTACGTGATCGGTGATGGCACCGACGGTGTCAACGCGGCGCAGGCCGCTGTCTTCTACGACTCGGTGGGCGTCGACCCGACGACGGTCGACGGCAACCTCGTCGCCAAGGTGGAGGCGGCGACGGACGACTCGACCGGAATGGTCAAGGCGCAGTACGGCTACGAGGGCGGTTGGTCGCAGGCGCTCGGTGTCCGCGCGCTCGTCGCGGGCGACAGCTCGGAGGCGAGCACGGCCCTCAACTACCTGCTCGGCATGCAGTGCGCATCGGGCGGCTGGAGCGACACGACGTGCTCGTACGCCGCCGACCCGGACGACACCGCCGACGCCCTCTTCGCGCTGTTCCCGATGCAGGGCACGGGCAACGCCGCGGTCGACGACGCGATCACCCGAGGCGTGTCCGCGCTCGCTGCGAGCCAGAAGGCCGACGGGGGCTTCGACCCGAGCTGGGGCGAGAACGCCAGCTCGACGGGTCTCGCCGCGCAGGCCCTCGCGGCCGGCGGCCGGACCGCCGCTGCGCAGAAGGCCGCCGTCTGGCTGCGCGCGCACCAGATCGCGGGCTCGCCGTGCGACGGCAAGCTCAGTGGCGACGGTGGCGCGGTGGGCTACACTTACACGGTCATCGCCAACGGTGCCGCCGACGGCATCGCTGCCGACAGCGGTGCCAAGTACGACTGGTTCAACACCTCGATCCAGTCGTTCCCCGCCCTCGTGAACGCGCCGGCTGCGACCGGCGGCAGGTGGATCGACACCCCGAGCTGGGCCAAGGCCGGCTCGACGGTCAAGGCGACGGCCAAGAACCTGGCCGCCGGCCAGCGGGGCTGCCTCTCGATCGCGGGCAAGAACCTCACCGTGATCGGTGGCGGCATCACGGCCGGTTCGTTCACCTACCCGACCGGCACCAAGAACCGCACTGCGGTCCTCCGCGTGACGGGTTCCTCCGTCACGAAGACCGTGTTCGTCCTCGCCCCGAAGACCCTCAAGGTCACGGCCGGCTCCGCGCGCGTCGCCAAGGGCGGCAAGGAGCGGATCACCGTGTCCGGGCTGCACGCCGGCGAGGCGGTCCGCCTGAAGTACAAGGGCGTCGTCGTGGCCAAGGGCCTGGCGACCTCGACGGGCACCTTCACCCGTCGGATCAGCGTCGGCCGCACCGCCGGTGCCAAGACGGTCTACGCGTTCGGCCGCTTCACCACCCGCAAGGGCCACGTCGGCTTCACGGTTCGCTGATGCGGCGTACGAGCATCGCCGTCAGCCTGGTCGCCGCGCTCGTCGCGGCGGCCGGGCTGGTCGGCATCTCGGGAACCGCGGCCCGGGCCGCGGCCGGCTGCGCCTACGACACCGGGGTGGTCGTCGTCGTCGACTACAACGGCCTGGGCGGCAACCAGGAGCGCAAGGGCTGCGACCCGGTCGACGGGCACTACGCCGAGACCAACTTCAACAAGGCCGGCTTCACGCTCGGGGAGCTGCAGTCCGGCGGCATGCAGGGATACGTCTGCACCATCAACGGCTTCCCGACCGACCACCAGTGCACCGGCGCCGACAGCTACTGGAGCCTCTGGGTCGCTGACGGCAAGGGCGGCTCCTGGGGCTATTCCGGTCAGGGCGTCGGGTCGCTGAAGGTCCCGCCGGGCGGGTACGTCGCCTTCTCGTGGCACCAGGGCTCCGGCTCGGCCACACCGCCCGACGTCGCGCCGACCGCGCGCGCCGCGAAGCCGACCCCGACCCCTGCGCCGGTCCCCACCCCGAAGCCGACCCACCAGCCGACCGGGACGCACCACGCGGCCGCGCCTCCCTCGGTCGCGGCGAGCACCGCGCTGCCGACGCAGGCGGTCCCGTCCGACAGCGCGAGCCCTTCGGCCAGCCGTTCGCCCAAGGCGTCGAAGAAGGCCCACGTCGAGACACCGGTACCCCTCCCGAGCGACACCACCCTTCCCTCGATCCTTCCCTCGATCGACACGATCCAGGCCGGCCCGCCGACCAGCGGCGGCGACGGCAAGGGCGATGCCACCACGACCTGGTTGGCGATCGCGGCCGGGGTGCTCGTGGTCGGTGCTGCCGCGCTCGTGCCGATCCTGCGTCGCCGCAAGGGCTGAGGCTGACCCGAGGATGGTGCGTGTGCCTCGCGACCTGCATCCGATGGCCTGGTGGTGCTGGGCCATCGGGCTCGCGGTGTTCGCGTCGTGCACGACCAACCCGGTGCTGCTGCTCCTGCTGATCGCGGCCGCGACCCTGACCGTGCTGACGTGTCGCTCGGACGGCCCGTGGGTGCGCTCCTTCCGGCTCTACCTGTGGCTCGCACTGTGGGTGGTGCTGATCCGGATCGGGTTCCGGATCGTTCTCGGCAGCGACGCCCCGGGCCACACGCTGCTGTCCCTGCCGCAGATCCCGCTGCCGTCCTGGGCCGCCGGCATCACCCTGCTCGGAGCCTTCACCCGCGAGGAGCTGGTCGCGGCGGTCGACGAGGGGCTGCGGCTCGCGGCGATCCTGGTCGCGGTGGGTGCGGCCAACGCGCTCGCCAACCCCAAGCGCCTCATGAAGTCGCTGCCGCCGGCCCTCTACGAGATCGGCACTGCGCTGGTCGTCTCGATCACCGTCATCCCGCAGCTCGCCGACAGCGCCCGCCGAGTGCGCGCGGCCCAGGCCCTTCGCGGCGGTCCGGCGGGTCGGTTCCACCGCATCCGAGGCGTACGTCGCCTCCTCGTCCCGATCCTCGAGGACGCGTTCGAGCGGTCGCTGGCGCTCGCCGCAGGCATGGACGCCCGCGGCTACGGCCGTGCCGGCGACGCCACGCCGCAGCAGCGACGGGTGACCGGCGCGCTGATGATCGCGGGCCTGCTCGGCGTGTGCGCGGGCGTGTACGCCCTGCTCGACCGCACCGCTCCACGGGTCCTCGCCTGGCCGATGCTCACCCTCGGCGTCGCCCTGGCTGTCGTCGGCTTCGTGCTCGCGGGTCGCCGCGTGCGCCGTACGCGCTATCGCGCCGACTCCTGGACCGCTCCGGAGATCCTGGTCGCCCTCTCGGGCGTCGCCGTCGGCATCGGCGGCTGGGCCGTGCGGCACCTCGACTACGCCACCGCGCAGCCGGACATCGGCTCCTGGCCGCAGGTCACCCTGGCCGCGGTGGCGGTCGTGGCCGTCGCCCTGGCGCCGGTGTGGGTCGCCCCGCCGCCGCTGCGCCGGCTGGCAGGAGCGGCCGCATGATCGACCTGCGCTCCATCACGCTGACGTACGCCGACGCGTCCCGCCCCGTCCTCGACGGGATCGACCTGACCATCGAGGCGGGCGAGCTCATGGTCCTGGCCGGCCCGACCGGCGTCGGCAAGTCGAGCCTGCTCGGTGTGGTCGCCGGCCTGGTGCCCGGGTTCACGGGCGGCCGGCTGACCGGCGACGTGCTCCTCGACGGTGTCTCCATCATCGAGCGTCCGGCCCGCGAGCGGGCGCACGCGGTCGGCTTCGTCGGCCAGAACCCGCCGGCCTGGTTCGTCACCGACACGGTCGAGGAGGAGCTGGCGTTCGGGATGGAGCAGCTCGGCCTGGCGCCCGCCACGATGCGCCGTCGCGTCGAGGAGACGCTGGACCTGCTCGGCATCGCCGACCTGCGCGGGCGTGACCTGCGCACGCTGTCCGGCGGCCAGCAGCAGCGCGTCGCGATCGGCTCGGTGCTCACCACCCACCCGCGCCTGCTGGTGCTCGACGAGCCGACATCCGCGCTGGACCCGACCGCCGCCGAGGACGTCCTCGCCACGATGACCCGGCTGGTCCACGACCTCGACGTCTCGGTGCTGGTCGCTGAGCACCGCCTCGAACGGGTGGTGCCGTTCGCCGACCGGATGGCCGTGCTCGACGGCTCGGGCGCGCTCCGCGTCGGCGAGCCGCAGGCGATCCTGCGCGACAGCCCGGTCGCGCCGCCGCTGGTCGAGCTCGGCCGCCTCCTCGGCTGGGACCCTCTGCCGCTCACCGTCCGCGAGGCACGGCGCAAGCGCCTCGAGCTGGCGCCTCGTCTCACTGAGAGTGACCCAGAGGTCACTCTCAGTGAGACGACGCAGGTCCGGGGGCTCACCGTCCTCCACGGACGTACGCCGGCCCTGCGCGACGTCGACCTCGAGCTGACCGCCGGCACGGTGACCGCCCTCATGGGGCGCAACGGCGCCGGCAAGTCGACGCTGCTCTGGGCCCTCCAGGGCCGGCACGCACCGGCCTCGGGCACGGTCCGGATCAACGACCAGGACCCCGCGCGCCTCAAGCCCGCCGGGCGTCGTGCCGTCGTCGGGCTGGTCCCGCAGACGCCCGCCGACCTGCTCTACCTCGAGACCGTCGCGCAGGAGTGCGGGGCCGCCGACCAGGCGACCCACGCCGCGGCCGGCACGTGCGCCGAGCTGCTGGACACGATCGCGCCCGGCATCGACCCGACGATGCACCCCCGCGACCTGTCCGAGGGCCAGCGCCTCGCCCTCGCCGTCGCGATCGTGCTCACCGACGCCCCTCCGGTCCTGCTGCTCGACGAGCCGACCCGTGGCCTGGACTACGCCGCCAAGCGGGCCCTGACCGGTGCGCTGCACCGCCTGACCGCCGAGGGCCGCACCGTCCTGGTCGCCACCCACGACGTCGAGTTCGTCGCGCAGGTGGCCGACCGGGTCGTCGTGCTCGCGGACGGCGAGGTCGTGTCGTCCGGTCCGGTCCAGCAGGTCATCGCGGAGAGCCCGGCGTTCGCGCCCCAGGTGAGCAAGGTGCTCGGCCCCGACTGGCTCACGGTCGACGACGTCGCCGCAGCGCTGCGCCACGGCGGCGACGGGTGAACGCGGTCCCCGTCCGGCTCCGCTCTGCGCTGGTGCTCACCCTGGTCAGCGCGATCGGGCTGATGATGCTCGGCTGGCCGTTGATCCTCCGCGTCGACCCGACGTCCACCCGCGTCGATCCACCGTTCCTGTTCCTCCTGCTGCTGCCGCTGCTGCTCGCCGTCGTCCTCGCCGAGCTCTCCGAGGGAGGCATGGACTCGCGCGTCCTGGCCATCCTCGGCGTGCTCAGTGCGGTCAACGCGGTGCTGCGCGGTGCCAGCGCCGGTACGGCCGGGATCGAGCTGGTCTTCTTCCTGCTGATCCTCGGCGGCCGCGTGTTCGGCCCGGGCTTCGGCTTCGTCCTGGGCTGCACCAGCCTGGTGGCCAGCGCGATGCTCACCGCCGGCGTCGGTCCGTGGATGCCGTTCCAGATGCTCTGCGCCGGTTGGGTCGGCCTGGGCGCGGGCCTGCTTCCGCGGCGCGTCACCGGTCGCGGCGAGGTCGTGATGCTGGTGGCGTACGGCGTCCTCGCGGCCTACCTCTACGGCCTGCTGATGAACCTGTGGGGCTGGCCGTTCATCGCCGGCATCCAGGTGCCCGGTCAGGACAGCTCCGACCTCAGCTACGTCCCCGGTGGTGGGCTCGGCGAGAACCTGCACCGGTTCGTGGTCTACACCCTGCTGACCTCGACCGGTGGCTGGGACACCGGACGCGCCCTCACGAACGCGCTGGCCATCGCGCTGCTCGGACCTGCGGTGCTCACCACGCTGCGGCGCGCGGCCCGCAAGGCGCGCGTCGAGCGCACCGACGGCCCTCCGGTCAGGGCCTGATCAGCAGGATCTGGTCGACGGCCCTGGCCGACTTCTTCTTGGCCTTCGCGTTGTCGGTGGCCAGCCACAGGCGCCCATCGGGGGAGAGCCCGACGGCCCGGAGCGCGCCGTACGTGCTCTTGGCCCCGTCGTGGAAGTACGGCGTGGTGTCGCCGGCCTCGCCGCCCTCGACCCGGATGCGCCAGAGGTCCTGTCCGTTGACGCCGCTGAGCCAGAGGTAGCCGCCGGCGAAGCTCAGGCCGCCCGGGGTGGCGCGCCCGGGGGACCAGGTGACGGAGGGACGCACGAACTTCTTCGGGCCGCCCTCGCCCTCGTGGCGCGGCCAGCCGGCGTTGTCGCCGGGCATGATCCGGTCGAGCTCGTCCTGGGTCGGCCCGGCGTCGGTCGCCCAGAGCTGGCCGTCGCCGTCGAAGGCCAGGCCGAGGACGTCGCGGAAGCCGCTGGCCCAGGCGATGTTGCCCTTGGGGTTGCCCGGGGCCGCCTTGCCGTCGGGGCCGATCCGCAGGATCTTGCCGGCCAGCGACTTGGGCGCCTGCGCGGCGGCCGGGTGGCCCGCATCGCCGGTGCCGATGTAGAGGTAGCCGTCGGCGCCGAAGCGCAGCGAGCCGCCGTTGTGCGTCGCGCCGTGGGGGATGCCGGTGATGAGGTCCGAGCCCTGGCCGAGGCCGGCGTCGGTGAGCGGCATCCGGACGACGCGGTTGTCCTTGTGGGTGCTCTCGTAGAAGTACAGCGACTGGTCGTCGACGAAGGAGGGGGACACGGCGACGCCGAGCAGGCCGCCGTCGCCCTTGAAGTCGAGGTTCTGGATGCGACCCAGGTCGGTGACGGTGCCCTTGCTCTGGCCAGGGGCCGGAGGCGTGATCAGCAGGACCCGGCCGGTGGTGCGCTCGGTGACGACCGCGACGCCGTTCGGCAGGAAGTCCAGGCCCCACGGGTTCGTGAGTCCGGTCGCGGCGGTGCCGACGACGTCCGGGATGCCGTCGAAGGTCTCGGGCACGGAGTTCGAGTCGGTCGGGACGGCCGTCATGGAGGGCTCGACGTGGACGCTCACCTCGTTGCCGCCCTGGCTGCAGCCGGTCGCGGTGAGGGCGAGCGCGGTGAGCGCGGCGAGCGCTCCGAGGCGGCGCCTCATGCCTCGACCTTGGCGAGGAAGTCCATCAGCAGGCCGTGCACGTGCTCGGGCTTCTCCAGCTGGATGAAGTGGGAGCCCTGCAGCTCGAAGAAGTCGGCGTCCTCGACCCGCTCGGCGGCCGAGGCCATGTCGCGCGAGCCGGCCAGGATGTCCCAGCTGGCGGCCACGAACCGGCACGGCACCTTGATCGAGCTCAGCGAGACCCGGGCGTGCTTGGACGTCGAGATGGCCAGGTGGGCGTACCACTCGACGGGGGTGGTCAGGAACTCGCTCAGGCCCAGGGCGGTCGCCTCCGGGTCGGCCACCGGGAACATGAAGCCGGAGTGCGAGATCAGCCGCACCGCCCTCTCGCCGATCGGCAGGTGGGTGGTGATCGGGGTGACCAGCCTCCCGGCGTACTTGGCGATCCGGCAGGCGTTGACCGTGAGCGTGCGCGCGACGACGTGCGGCAGGTGCAGCGGGCCGAGCATCGTGCCGAAGGTGTCGCCGGGTACGCCGCACACGGCGAACAGGCCGCTGACGCGCTCGGGGTGGAGGTAGGCGAGCTCGAACATCGTGTTGACGCCCATCGACCAGCCCATCAGGACCGCGCGGTCGATGCCGAAGTGGTCCATCACGGACAGGCCGTCCTCGACGAAGTGCTCGATCCGGACGCGCCGCTTGTCCTTGGGACGCTCCGAGCCGCCGACACCGCGGTGGTTCCAGGACACGACGCGGACGCCGCACGTGGGGTCGAGCAGCTTGGGCCACAGGTAGGGGTTGGTGCCGAGCCCGTTGCACAGGACCACGGTCGGGCCGTCGATCAAGCCGTCGGGGTCGTTGGTCCACGCCCGCAGGACCGTGCCGTCGTCGGAGAGGACGTCGCGGAACGCGAGGTGCGTGCTCTCCGCCTGATCCGCGCGCGCGGGTTCGATGGCCATGGATGGATTGTGCCGGACGTCAGTCGATCGGCGGGGGAGCACCCGTGCCGGACGTGGTGCGCGTCGCACCGACGCTCGCGATCACCACGCACCCGACCGCCACCCACTGCAGCGGCTCGAGGTGCTCCCCGATGATCAGCAGGGCGGTCAGCGCGGCCGCCGCCGGCTCCAGGCTCATGAGCACGCCGAAGGTCGCGGCCGGGATGCTCCGCAGGGCCACGATCTCGGCGCTGTAGGGGATCACCGAGCTGAGCAGGCCGACCGCGGTGCCGGTCAGCAGCACGTGGGGGTGGGCCATGCCGCCGGTGTTCCCGATCAGGCCGGGCGTGACGACGAGGGTGGCGACCACGCTGGCGAGGGCGAGACCGTCGAGACCCTGCCAGCGACTCCCGGTCCGCGCCGCGAGCAGGATGTACGCCGCCCACAGGGCGCCCGCCAGGAGCGCGAGACCGGCGCCGAGCCAGTCCCACCCGACGCGCTCGGTGCCGAGCAACACGACTCCGGCGGCGGCCAGCGCGGCCCACACGAGGTCCCGCGCACGCCGGCTGCCGACGACGGCGAGGGTCAGCGGCCCGAGGAACTCGATGGTCACCGCGACGCCGACGGGGATCCGGTCGAAGGACTGGTAGAAGACCCAGTTCATCGAGCCCAGGCACAGCCCGAAGCCCAGGATGGTCAGCCAGTCGCCGCGGTCGTGTCCCCGGACCCGGGGCCGGACGACGAGCATCAGGATGGTCGAGCTCGTGGCCAGCCGCAGCCACACCATCGCGCTCGGGCTGACCTCGTCGAAGAGGGTCTTGGCGATCGAGGCGCCGGCCTGGACCGAGACGATGCCCACCACGACGAGCCCCAGCGCGATCGGGAACGTGGGACGGCGGGTGATCACCGGCCCAGCCTGCCGCATGGGGGTCTAGATTCGCCCTCATGCCGGCCTTCTCCACCACGCGCTCCACCGTCATCAAGGCGCCCGCGAAGTCCATCCACGACCTGATCGCCGACTTCCACGAGTGGCCGAAGTGGTCGCCGTGGGAGGACCTCGACGCCGATCTCCAGCGCACCTACGACGGTGAGGGCGTCGGGGCGACGTACGCCTGGAAGGGCAAGCGCGCCGGGGAGGGGTCGATGCGGTTCCTCGGCATCACCGCCGAGCAGATCGACATCGCGCTGACGTTCGTGAAGCCGTTCAAGGCGGAGAACGAGGTGAGCTACCACCTCACGCCGGTCGCCGAGGGAACCCGCGTCGAGTGGACGATGTCCGGCAACCGCAGCCTCGCGTTCGCGGTCATGGGCAGGCTCTTCTTCGACAAGGCGATCGGCAAGGACTTCGACAAGGGCCTGGCTGCGCTGAAGAAGGCCGCTGAGCAGGGCTGAGATCGCCCGGGGTGGTGATATCAGGCGCCGCCTAGACTTGGCCCATGCCTACGCTGCGCTCCGCAACCTCCACGTCCGGTCGCAACATGGCCGGTGCCCGCGCGCTCTGGCGTGCGACCGGCATGGGCGACGACGACTTCGGCAAGCCGATCATCGCGATCGCGAACTCCTTCACCGAGTTCGTCCCCGGCCACGTCCACCTGCGTGACCTCGGCAAGATCGTCGCGGAGACGATCAAGGAGGCCGGCGGCGTCGCCAAGGAGTTCAACACGATCGCCGTCGACGACGGCATCGCGATGGGCCACGGCGGCATGCTCTACAGCCTTCCGAGCCGCGAGCTGATCGCGGACGCGGTCGAGTACATGGTCAACGCCCACTGTGCCGACGCGATCGTCTGCATCTCCAACTGCGACAAGATCACCCCCGGCATGCTGCTGGCCGCGCTGCGGCTCAACATCCCGGTCGTCTTCGTCTCCGGCGGCCCGATGGAGGCCGGCCAGACCGGCACCACCGCCGAGGGCAACGTCGAGAAGCTCGACCTCGTCGACGCGATGGTCGCCGCGGTCACCGAGTCGGTCAGCGACGCCAAGCTCGACACGATCGAGCGCTCCGCGTGCCCGACCTGCGGCTCCTGCTCCGGCATGTTCACCGCCAACTCGATGAACTGCCTCACCGAGGCGATCGGCCTCTCGCTGCCGGGGAACGGCTCCACGCTGGCCACCCACTCCAAGCGCCGCGCGCTCTTCGAGGAGGCCGGCCGCCTCGTGGTCGAGCTGTGCAAGCGCTACTACGAGGACGACGACGAGTCGGTCCTGCCGCGCGCCATCGCGTCCCGCGCCGCGTTCGAGAACGCCGTCGCGCTCGACGTCGCCATGGGCGGCTCGACCAACACCGTGCTGCACCTGCTGGCCGCGGCCCGCGAGGCCGAGCTCGACTTCGACGTCCACGACATCGACGCGATCTCGCGCCGCGTGCCCTGCCTGTCGAAGGTCGCGCCCAACAGCCCGAAGTACTACATGGAGGACGTCCACCGCGCCGGCGGCATCCCCGCCCTGCTCGGCGAGCTGCGCCGTGGCGGCGCACTCAACGAGGACGTCCACACCATCCACTCGCCCTCTCTCGACGAGTGGCTCGGCACGTGGGACATCCGCGGCGGCTCGCCCTCCGAGCAGGCGCTCGACCTCTTCCTGGCCGCTCCCGGAGGTGTGCGCACCACCGAGGCGTTCTCCACCGACAACGTCTGGGCCAGCCTCGACACCGACGCGGCCGAGGGCTGCATCCGCGACGTCGCGCACGCCTACTCCGAGGACGGCGGCCTGGCGATCCTGTCCGGCAACGTCGCCGTCGACGGCTGCGTCGTCAAGACCGCCGGCGTCCCGGACAGCTGCCTGACCTTCACCGGCACGGCGATCGTCTTCGAGTCCCAGGACGACGCCGTCACCGGCATCCTGAGCAAGGACGTCAAGGAGGGCCACGTCGTGGTCATCCGCTACGAGGGCCCCAAGGGCGGTCCCGGCATGCAGGAGATGCTCTACCCGACGTCGTACCTCAAGGGCCTGGGCCTCGGCCAGAAGTGCGCCCTGATCACCGATGGCCGCTTCTCCGGCGGCTCGTCCGGCCTGAGCATCGGCCACATCTCGCCCGAGGCGGCGGCCGGCGGCCTGATCGCGCTCGTCGAGGACGGCGACCAGATCTCCATCGACATCCCGAACCGGTCGATCTCCCTCGACGTCCCCGACGAGGTCCTCGAGGAGCGTCGCCTGCTCCAGGAGAAGCGCGAGAAGCCGTACACCCCGGACAACCGCGAGCGCTACGTCTCCGCGGCCCTGCGGGCCTACGCCTCGATGGCCACCTCGGCCTCCGACGGCGCCTACCGCCGGGTCCCCGAGTGAGCTGACGTCGTACGCCGAAACGCGGGCCGCTCTCGAAGGAGACCGGCCCGCGTTCGTCGTACGACCTGAGGCGTCAGCCGATCTCGGCCTCCTCGACCGCGGCCTCGGCCTCGGCGGCGGCCACGTGGCGGGCGGCGTCCTCGGGGCTGAGCCGGAACCGGTGCGCCAGCACGTAGACGACCGCTGAGAGGCCGAACATCGCCACGGCGGACCACTCGAAGCCGAGCAGGCCCTGGTTGCCGGCGTTGTCGGTGGTCGAGAAGCCGCCGAGCCAGGAGATCAGGGTGATCCCTACGAGCCACGGCATCACCCAGGCCGCGCCGGAGCCGAGCTCGAGGTCGGGCAGGTGGACGTGCCCGGTGAGCGCGAAGCCGGCGAGCAGGACGAAGCCGAGCAGCACCGCGACCATCAGCTTCCACACGATGTCCCAGCCCGACCAGTAGACGATCATGTTCGACGCCCAGAACGCGAGCAGCGGGATGACGTGGCCGCCGGGCAGGCGGAAGGGGCGCTCCTGGTCCGGCAGCTGCTTGCGCATCGCGACCAGCACCAGGGGTCCGGAGGCGAACGACATCACCGTCGCCGAGGTGATGAACCCGACCAGCTGCTGCCAGCTGGGGAACGGCAGGAAAACGATCAGGCCGACGACGAAGGCGACGATCAGGCTCACCAGCGGTACGCCGCGCGAGGTGGTGCGTGCCAGCGCCTGCGGGGCGTTGCCGTTGCGGGCCATCGCGTAGGTCAGCCGGGACGCGATCGTGGTGTAGATCAGGCCCGTGTCGCCGGGGGAGACGACGGCGTCGACGTACAGGATCGTCGCCAGCCAGCCCATGCCGAGCATGGTCGCGACGGCGGCGAGCGGCCCGAAGTCGTTGTCGAAGGACAGGCTGGACCAGCCGTGCGCGATCAGGGCGGGCTTGAGCGCGCCGATGAAGGCGACCTGCAGCGCGACGTAGATGACGCCGGTGATCAGCACCGAGCCGATGACCGAGATCGGCACGTTGCGACGCGGGTTGTCGGTCTCGCCGGCAAGCTCGATGCCCTGGCGGAAGCCGAGGTAGGAGAACACGATGCCGCCGGTGGCGATGGCGCTGAACACCCCGTGCCAGCCCGACGGTCGGAATCCCTGCGAGGTGAAGTTCGAGCCGTGGAACGCGGTCAGGAGGAACGCGCTGATCACCAGCAGGATGATCACGATCTTCCACCAGACCAGGACGTTGTTGATCCGCGCGAACCACCGGATGCCGAAGTAGTTCACGACGACGAACAGGGCCATCAGGACGACGGCCAGTGCGTAGCCGAGCCCGGTCAGGGTGTGGACCGGCGCTCCGCCGACCATGTGCTCCTCGGTGAACGGGGCGTACTTCGTGGCGTACTGCAGCGCACCCTCGACCTCGATCGGCGCGGTGGTGGCGACGGCCACCCAGGTGATCCACCCCGACGTGTAGCTGGCGAACGAGCCGAACGACATGTGCGGGTAGCGCACGACGCCGCCGGCGAGCGGGAACATCGTCCCCAGCTCGGCGTACACGAGCGCGATGAGCAGGATCATCAGGCCGCCGAGCGCCCATGAGATGACGGCGGCGGGACCGGCCTGGGTGGAGGCGTTCAGGGCTCCGAAGAGCCACCCGGACCCGATGATCGACCCGACGGCGGCGAACAGCAGCCCGACGATCCCGACGTGCCGGTTGAGGTGGGGTTCCGGTGACGCGACCTCGTCGCGATCGTTGGCCACGGTGGTCATGGGTGTGCCTTCCCGAGTTGGCGACAGGTGTGGCCGTGCCCGTACCCCCGCCGGCGGCCGCAGAACGCCAACCACCATAGCCGCGTCGGAATCGGGTCGAGGGCTGCGGCACGCAGGTGCGACGATGGCGCCATGGGCAAGATCCACGAGCGCATCGAAGGGCGCCTCAAGGAGTTCGTCGAGTCGCAGCCGGTCTTCTTCGTCGCCACGGCGCCGCTCTCCGCAGACGGTCACGTCAACCTCTCGCCGCGCGGGCTCGCGGGCACCTTCAAGGTGCTCGACGAGCACACCGTCGCGTGGCTCGACGGGAACGGCAGCGGGTCCGAGACCATCGCGCACCTCCGGGAGAACGGCCGGATCACCGTGATGTTCTGCGCCTTCGAAGGGCCCCCCAACATCGTCCGCTTCCACGGTCGCGGCCGCGTCGTACCGCTCGGCACCCCGGAGTACGCCGACCTGCGACCGCGCTTCGTCGAGCTCCCCGAGGACCGGGCGGTGATCGTGGTCGACGTCGAGCGGATCTCCGACACCTGCGGCTACGGCGTCCCGTTCATGGACTACCGCGAGGACCGCATCCTCATGCGTCAGTGGGCGGAGAAGAAGGGCCCCGAGGGCGCCGCCGCCTACCGGCGCGAGAAGAACCTGGTCAGCATCGACGGGCTGCCCGGCTATGACTTCGACTGAGGTGCCGCCGGTCGGCGCAGAGGTCGCCGGCTGGGAGCCGCGGCCGCGCCCCGAGCCGGTGACGCTCGAGGGACGCTACGTGCGGGTCGAACCGCTGAGCAGCGCCCACTACTCCGACCTCTTCGCAGCCACCTGCGGCGAGGGTGACGACGAGCTGTGGACCTACCGGCCGATCCACCGGCCGACCAAGCTGCCCGATCTGTGGATGCACCTGGCCGGGGTGCTCGAGGCGCACCCGACGTTCGCGCTCGTCCCGGTCGAGGGTGATCGTGCCGGCCGGGCGACCGGCGTGGCGTCGTACCACCGCATCGAGCCGGCCCACGGCCAGGTCGAGGTCGGGGGAGTGCTGTTCGGCAAGGACCTCCAGCGCACCCGTGCGGCGACCGAGGCGATCCACCTGCTGCTCCGGTACGCGTTCGAGGACCTCGGCTACCGCCGGTTCGAGTGGAAGTGCGACAGCCTCAACGAGCCGTCGCGGCGGGCGGCGGCGCGCCTCGGCTTCACCTACGAGGGCCGCTTCCGCAACCACATGGTCGTGAAGGGTCACAACCGTGACACCGACTGGTTCTCGATCACCGACACCGAGTGGCCCGGCGTACGACGTGCGCACGAGCTGTGGCTGGATCCGAAGAACTTCGGTCTAGACCGACGGCAGGTCCTTGCGATGCATCGCGTGACGCCGGTCACCTGACGTCGTTGCGACAAGCATGAAGCGCCTCTGGGGACCGTTGCTCGCCGTCATCGCCACGCTGGCCGCAGTGCTCGGCGGCGTCGGTGCCACCTCGTCGCCGGCGCACGCCGCGACGACCAAGGCGCCGACGACGATCCACGTCTCTGCGGTGAAGATCGACAACGACTTCCACTACCAGGTGACCGTCAAGGTCAGCTCGGCCTCGGGCATCCCGAGCGGGGACGTCGAGTGGCGCCACGACGGCTCGATGGGGTCGTACACGTCGGCTCCGTACACCGCCCCGCTCGACGCGACGGGCACCGCGACCTTCGTCTTCGACGCGGGCTTCGAGGCCTACTTCGGCTGGCACGCGGACGTCAACGGCGAGCCGAACGTCGACTGGTGGGTGCCGGTCAGCTACCCCGGCGACGCGACCCACGCCTCGTCCAGCACGACGTACGCGTACACCTACCCGCGTCGTCCCGTGGTCCTGACGGCGGCCAAGGTCGCGACGACCTCGGGCCTGGTCACCACGGTGCAGCTCAGCGCCACCCTGAAGTACGCCGATGGCACGCCGGTCGTCGGCCGCGAGCTCTCGTTCTGGCGTGGCAAGGCCGCCCCCGACGGCAACACGAACCGGATCGTCTGCCGGGCCACCACGAGCTCGACCGGCATCGCTCGCTGCACCACCTCGCAGGCGTGGCAGGTCTACTACAGCGACGGCGCCTGGGTCACCAGCCCGATCACGCCCGACGACAGCAGCGCCCAGCTGGCGATCCCGCTGCGCTGAGCGGGGTGCAGAACGGGGTGAGACTGGCGTCTTGCCCCTTGGGATCACATGGGAGACTGTTCGCGCGACCGCGTGCCCTTCGCGTACGGTGACCACATGCAGAGCCGGATGCTCGTACGCAGCGGACGCGTCGACTGACCACCAGTCAGCGCGTCCACCCCTCGTTGCCTCGCAACCGAGGGGTTTTTTGTTGAGTACAGCGGCCTCGAACCACCAGTCATGAAGGAAGTAGCGATGAGCGAGCAGCACGGCTCGGGCGAGACGATCACCGGAGCACAGAGCCTGGTCCGCTCCCTCGAGGCGGCCGGCGTCACCGACATCTTCGGCATCCCGGGTGGGGCCATCCTTCCGGCGTACGACCCGCTGATGGACTCCAAGATCCGTCACATCCTGGTGCGCCACGAGCAGGGCGCGGGTCACGCCGCCGAGGGCTACGCCTCGGCCAGCGGCCGCACCGGCGTGTGCATCGCCACCTCCGGCCCGGGCGCGACCAACCTGGTCACCCCGATCGCCGACGCCTACATGGACTCCGTCCCCATGGTCGCGATCACCGGCCAGGTGCCCGAGGCCCTCATCGGCACGGACGCCTTCCAGGAGGCGGACATCCGCGGCATCACCATGCCGATCACCAAGCACAACTTCCTGGTCACCGACCCGGCCGACATCCCGGTCCGCATCGCCGAGGCGTTCCACCTGGCCTCGACCGGTCGCCCGGGTCCGGTCCTGGTCGACGTCGCCAAGTCGGCGCTCACCGCCTCGACCACGTTCCAGTGGCCGAGCGAGATCGTCCTCCCGGGCTACCGCCCGGTCACCCGCCCGCACGCCAAGCAGATCCGCGAGGCGGCCCGCCTGATCGCGGCGGCCCGCAGGCCGGTCCTGTACGTCGGCGGCGGCACCATCCGCTCCGGCGCCCACAAGGAGCTGCGCGCGCTCGCCGAGCTCACCGGCATCCCGGTCGTCACCACGCTGATGGCTCGGGGTGCGTTCCCCGACAGCCACCCGCAGCACCTCGGCATGCCCGGCATGCACGGCACGGTCCCGGCCGTGGCGGCGCTGCAGAAGAGCGACCTGATCATCAGCCTGGGTGCGCGGTTCGACGACCGCGTCACCGGTGACCTGTCCAGCTTCGCGCCCGGCGCCCTGGTCATCCACGCCGACATCGACCCGGCCGAGATCGGCAAGAACCGCTTTGCCGACGTCCCGATCGTGGGCGACATCAAGGAGGTCGTCACCGACCTCGTCGCGCTGCTCAGGGCCGACGGCGTCCAGGGCGACTACGAGGGCTGGGTCAACTTCTGCGCGGGCATCAAGAAGCAGTACCCGCTCGGCTACGACACCCCCGCCGAGGGCCTCGCCCCGCAGTACGTCATCGAGCGGCTCGGTGCGATCTCCGGCCCGGAGGCGATCTTCGCCGCGGGTGTCGGCCAGCACCAGATGTGGGCCGCGCAGTTCATCGGCTACGAGAACCCCAACACCTGGCTGAACTCCGGCGGCGCCGGCACCATGGGCTACTCCGTGCCCGCCGCGATGGGCGCCAAGGTCGCTTGCCCGGACGCCACCGTGTGGTCCATCGACGGTGACGGCTGCTTCCAGATGACCAACCAGGAGCTGGCCACCTGCGCGATCAACGACATCCCGATCAAGGTCGCTGTCATCAACAACGACAACCTCGGCATGGTCCGCCAGTGGCAGACGCTCTACTACAGCGAGCGCTACTCCAACACCAACCTGCAGAAGCACGACAAGCAAGTGCGTATCCCGGACTTCCCGAAGCTGGCGGAGGCCTACGGCTGTGTCGGCCTGTCCTGCGACAACGCCGCCGACGTCGACGCGACCATCGAGAAGGCCATGTCGATCAACGACCAGCCCGTCGTCGTGGACTTCCGGGTCCACAAGGACGCCATGGTGTGGCCGATGATCGCCGGTGGCGCGAGCAACGACTCCATCCAGTACGCGCGTGACCTCGCGCCGAAGTTCGACGAAGACGACCTCTGAGGAACATCGACATGGCCAAGCACACCCTGTCCGTCCTCGTCGAGGACAAGCCCGGCGTCCTGACCCGCATCGCGGCCCTGTTCGGCCGCCGCGGCTTCAACATCGAGTCGCTCGCGGTCGGGCCGACCGAGCACGACGGCATCTCCCGGATGACCATCGTGGTCAACGTCGAGGGCTCGCCGCTCGAGCAGGTCACCAAGCAGCTCAACAAGCTGGTCGAGGTCATCAAGATCGTCGAGCTCGAGACCGAGAGCTCGGTCAACCGCGAGCTCGTGATGGTCAAGGTCGGCGCGACCGCCGAGACCCGCAGCCAGATCCTCGACTCGGTGCAGCTGTTCCGCGCCAAGGTCATCGACGTCTCCGTCGATGCGGTGACCGTCCAGATCGTCGGCAACGCCGGCAAGATCTCCGACTTCCTGCGCGTGCTGGAGCCGTTCGGCATCCGCGAGCTCGTGCAGAGCGGCATGGTCGCCATCGGCCGCGGATCCCGGTCGATCTCCGAGCGCACCAAGCCCGTCGGCGTACCGGTTCCTCCGGCCGCCTCCTGATCATCAACCCAGCAAACCCATCCAGAAGGAGAGCCCCTGTGGCTGAGATGTTCTACGACGACGATGCCGACCTGAGCCTGATCCAGGGCAAGAACGTCGCTGTCATCGGTTACGGCAGCCAGGGTCACGCCCACGCGCTGAACCTGCGCGACTCCGGTGTCGACGTGCGCATCGGCCTCAAGGCCGACTCGAAGTCGATCGCCAAGGCCGAGGAGGAGGGCCTGCGCGTCCTCACCGTCGCCGAGGCCGTGGAGGAGGCCGACGTCATCGTCATCCTCGCGCCCGACCAGCACCAGCGGAAGATCTACGCCGAGGACATCGCGCCCCACATCACCGAGGGCGACACCCTGGTCTTCGGCCACGGCTTCAACATCCGCTTCGGCTACATCGAGGCGCCCGAGGGCGTCGACGTGATCATGGTCGCCCCGAAGGCGCCGGGCCACACCGTGCGGCGTGAGTACGTCGCCGGCCGCGGCATCCCGGACATCATCGCGGTCGAGAAGGACGCCTCGGGCAACGCGCTGGAGCTCGCGAAGTCCTATGCGAAGGCCATCGGCGGCACCCGCGCGGGCGTCATCATGACGACCTTCACCGAGGAGACCGAGACCGACCTGTTCGGTGAGCAGGCCGTCCTGTGCGGCGGCGTCTCGCAGCTGGTCATGTACGGCTTCGAGACCCTGACCGAGGCCGGCTACCAGCCCGAGGTCGCCTACTTCGAGTGCCTGCACGAGCTCAAGCTCATCGTCGACCTCATGTGGGAGGGCGGCATCGCCAAGCAGCGCTGGTCCGTCTCCGACACCGCTGAGTACGGCGACTACGTCTCCGGCCCCCGCGTCATCGACCCGTCGGTGAAGGAGAACATGAAGGCGGTCCTCGCCGACATCCAGAGCGGTGCGTTCGCCCAGCGCTTCATCGACGACCAGGACAACGGCGCCAAGGAGTTCCTCGAGCTCCGTGCCAAGGGTGCCGCGCACCCGATCGAGGCGACCGGCCAGAAGCTCCGCGGCCTGTTCTCGTGGAAGCAGCAGGACACCGACTACGTCGAGGGTTCCGCAGCGAGGTGAAACGCGGGCGCGAGCTTGCGAGTGTCTGCGTTTCCGCCGAGCAAGGAACCAGGCGCGAGCGAAGCGAGCGCCCGGGTTCCGCGGCCCGCTGAACCAGCGCGTCGAGCACGAAGGCCCGCCGGGGGAGTCCCCGGCGGGCCTTCGTGCTCGTGCACCCCGTTGGTCGAGGTCTGGCGACGTCGACGGCACGTGACGTGGTGCCTAGATCAGCACTTCTCCTGGACCTTGGCGCTCCAGCTCGCGTTGGCGGCGACGACGTTGAGGTAGTAGTCGCCAGCGTCCTCGTGCAGCGAGGTCTCTCCTGCACCGGACTTCGTCGGTGACGCGACCGGGAACCCACCGTCCTTCATGAGCTGCTTGCCGGAGTCCATCACGTAGAACGCGACGACCACGGAGCTGCCGCCGTTGACGGAGTACTTCATCCGGGTGTCACACCCGTTGAGGTGGAAGTCGGGCCCGGATCCGTCGGTGCTGCCCTTGAGCTTCGCGACGGTCTTCCACGTGGCCTTGGGCGCCGGGGCGGAGGACGTGGCCGCTGCCGACGGCGACTTGCCGTGGCCATGGGAGCTGGCTGCCGGCGTGTGCGGCGCCGAGCTTCCGCTGTCACTGCCGCCACCGCCTCCGCTGGCCGCGGCGATGCCGCCGACCACGACGATGCCGCCGATGATCCCGGCGATGCCGATCGGCTTCTTGTACCAGGCGCGATTGTCGATGTTCGTGGTCTGCGGTCCCCAGTTCGACATGCCGATCAGCCCTGCGTCCGGAGGATGTTGCCGTAGTCGTCGACGCGCAGCATCACGGTCTTGCGCTGGTTGACCAGGACCATGACCAGCCAGACCAGGCTCCAGATTCCGCAGGTGATCAGCGTCAGGATCAGGTGCAGCGTGTGGTTGGTGACGCCGCCCTTGACCAGGACGGCGGACTCGTCGGTCTGCGACTCGACGCGCCAGCCGGCGACGACTTCGCTCTGCACGGCCTGCGCAAGGTTGCGCTTGCGCTGCTCGGGGGTGGCGGGTGCGGCGCTGGGCTGCCCACCGTGCGGAGGGGGCGGAGGCTGCATCTCGGGCTGGTCGAAGCTCATCGTCTTCCTTCGTTTCGACATCAGGGCGGGGCTCGTGGCGAGCCGCGTCGAGAGCCTAGGCACATACGTATGGCCATATATGGGTTTTGCGATTATTCGACCGCAGGGAGGATCGCGTCCTCTCCGTCGAGGTCGCGGTCCCGCGTCGCGCCGCGCAGCCGCTCTTGCAGGTCGCGCGCGGATTCGGCCGTGAAGGCGATGCGCGGCCGCGCCTGCTCGGTCGCCTCGATCCGTATCCAGTCCTGCGCGCCGCCGACCGGGCGGTCCATCAGGACGACGACCTCCACCGAGGTGGTCCGCTCGCTGGGGATGGCGTCCTCGGCGAGCAGCAGCGTCAGCACCTCGGCCTCGCCCTGGTGCCGGCGATCGTCGGGATGGTCGTCCTCCAGGTGGGTCCGGACGCACCACGATGGGCAGGCCTCGTTGAGCCAGCTGGGTGTCGCGTCCACGGTCATGTCACCGCCCCTGTCAGATCCGCCTCGGTCCTGGTGACCGTACGGGCGGGCGGCGACATCGGGCCCCGGACGCGTCCTGTTATCCACAGCGAGCTGGATGACTCGAACAAACCCATACGCATATGGTCGCTCAGAAGTGCCCACACGCGAATGATGTTCGCTGTGGCGGCGCGGGGCAGGGCAATCACCTGGGAGCAGTACGCGCGCCAGCTCGGCACCAACCTGCAGCGGGCGCGGATGGCGCGAGGGCTGAGCCAGGAGAAGGTGGCCCACCTCGCGGGCATCGCCGGCTTCACCTACCAGAAGTTCGAGAAGGGCGAGTCCCGTCCCGGGACGCCGATGAACCCGCGGTTGACGACGATCATCGCGCTGAGCCAGGTGCTCGAGGTCCCGATCGTCGACCTCCTCCCGAAGGACCTGCCGCCGCTCGGAGGGTGATCGCCGGTCAGGAATCTTCGCGCGGTCCGCTCTGTTGGAGCTTCCATGCGCATCGACATCTGGTCCGACGTGGTCTGCCCGTGGTGCTTCATCGGCAAGCGCCGCATCGAGAAGGCCCTGGACGGCCTGATCTCGACAGGCTCGATCACCGAGGACGACGTCGAGGTCGTCTGGCACTCCTTCCAGCTCGATCCGGGCGCGCCGACCGAGCCGGTCGAGACGGTCGCGCAGGCGCTGGGTCGCAAGTACGGCGGGGGTGAGGCTGCCGGGCGCGAGATGATCGACCGCGTCGAGGCGGTCGCCGCCGAGGAGGGCATGATCTGGCGCCACCACAGCTCCCAGCGCGTCGGCACGGTCGACGCCCACCGCCTGCTCCACCTCGCGCTCGCCACCGGCGGGCCGACGCTCCAGGGTGCGTTCAAGGAGCGGCTGCTGACGGCGTACTTCATCGAGGCGGCCAACGTCGCCGACCACGCCGTCCTGCGCGACCTCGCACTCGAGACCGGCCTCGATGCCGGTCGGGTCCAGGAGGTGCTCGCCGGCACCGAGTACACCGACGAGGTGTACGCCGACCAGCAGCAGGCCGCGGCGTACGGCGCCACCGGCGTGCCGTTCTACGTCATCGACGGTCGCTACGGGGTCTCCGGTGCACAGCCCGCCGACGCGTTCGCGCAGGTCCTGCAGCGCGCCTGGGACGAGTCCCACCCGGCCGTCGAGATGATCGCCGACGCCGACGCCGACGGCGTCTGCGGCCCGGACGGCTGCGCCATCTGAGCGATTCTGGCTGGGGCGTTTGGGCGAGCCTGCCGCGGGCAGGCTGGGCGCGATCGACTCGGCGAAAGGTATCTCGGTGACCGGTAAGCACGGCGCAGTCCTGGGCGCGGATCTGGGAGCCCTGTGGCATGCGGGCAAGCACGACCTGCACCTCGTGGCGGTGGACTACGGGACGGCATGGTCCGACATCCCGGTGTCCATCTCCGGCTTCTGCCGCCGGGGCAACGGCATCGGCTCCGACCCCGGAGCCAGCCTGGACAACATGCTCGACCGGGTGAACAAGATGCTGCTGGACACGCAGACCGCGGTGACGGCCGTCGGCGCGGCCCTGGTCTGGGTCGCCGACGAGTACGCCGCGACCGATGCCAGCTGTCGCGACGCGTTCAACGCCAAGAAGAAGTCGCTGCAGGAGGACGACTGAGATGACCTTCGACGTGTCCGATCTTCCCGGACGGGCCCAGCAGCTCAAGGATGCCGGCATCAATGCGGCGTACCAGGAGATGACCCGGTGGGGCGGGGGAAGCCCCACCATGTACGACGAGGCCGGCAAGATGATGGCCGGCGTCGAGAACGTCTACAACGACTTCCTCGACATCCCCTGGCCCGAGACCTTCTCCGGCTACTGCCAGAACATCGCGAGTGCCATGGCGCTGCTCGCCACCGAGGGGCACACCACCGACCCGATCACGGGGGCGTCCTCGCTCGGCGGGCACAACCCCAACCTCAGCAAGGTCGGGTCCAGCGGCGACCTCCTGACGGACTGGACCGGCGACGCGGCCGACAAGTACAAGACCAACTACGCCGACGAGTTCGTGCCGACGGCCAGCTCCCAGTACGCCGCTCTGTCGGTCCTGCTCAACGCGATCAACGCCGAGGCCGCCGTGTGGCAGACCATGCGCGACGACCTCGACAAGGTGTCCACCCAGGCGATCGAGTACATGAAGAAGGCCGGCAACAAGGGCGGCGCCGAGTGGGTCGCGGTGCTCACGATCGCCGCAGCCGTGATCGCGATCCCGTTCACCGACGGTCTCTCCGGGGCGGCCCTTCCGGCCGTCGCCGCCGGCCTGACCGTGACCGCCACCGGCATCGGCGCAGCCAGTGGGCAGGTCGGTGACAACGACTCGATGACGCTCGACGGAGGGTCCTCCGACCACGTGCTCAGCAGCCTCGACAAGGCGCTCAAGGCGATCAAGCAGCATGCGATCGACGGCGAGGAGCGGATCTGGACGGCGATGAACCAGGCCGTGGGCGTCCTCGACAACAACTGGAAGGTCTTCTGCCTGCCCGAGCCCGCGATCACCGGCGCGGCGCACCACCCCGTGAACGACCCCTCGATGGCCGGCTATGACGCCTGAGCCGCAGGTGAGCGAGTTCGACCGCCGTTGGACGGAGACCGGGTACGTCGCCCGCTCCCCGGGTGGGCTGATCGAGGTCCGGATGACCGGTGACGGCTCGATCCGCGGCGACATCGATCCCTCCTGGTTCTCGCGCGCGAGCCGGTCGGCGATCGAGAGCGAGCTCGCCGGCGCCGGCAAGGCGCTGTACGTCGAGCGCACCCGGGCCTACTACGACCTGAGCAGCGAGGTCGCGGGGATGCCGATCCGTCCGGTCCGTGAGTACGCCAGTGACGAGCAGCGCGAGTACTTCGAGCGGCTGCGCGAGCTGTCGGCTCAGGGTGCGTCGGCGGACGGCCTGGTCCGGTTCACGCTCATCGGCAACTGCCACGTCGGGGCCACGGTCGACGACGCGGCGTTGCGCCTCGACGCCCCGTCCTTCGTCGCGCGGTGCTGCGAGGCCGCTGACGCCTGCTTCGCCGACCACAGCGCGAAGTGGCAGCGCCTGCACTTCGACATCTACGTCCGCCCGCGGATGGAACGCGCCGGGCTGCTGTGATCCGTCGGATCGGAGCACCCGCCGTGCCGCTGGTGCTGCTGGTGCTGCTGACGGTCTCGCTCGCCGGATGTGGCGGGACGTCGGGTTCGACCGACGTCGTGGTCGCCCGGGCCGCGGCCCCGCTCACGGGCACGGAGCGCACGCTCGTGCTGCCGACCGGGACCCTGCACATCACCCTCGGTGAGCCGACGGGCTCCGTCTCGACGAGCGCGTCGCACGACGGCCAGCGGCACGAGCCGCCGGCGGGGTCGACGTACGTGCCGGTGGGGTTGAGCCTCGACGCCGCCGCCGCGCCCTGGGGCGGCCGGCTGGCCGTCTCCGCGCAGGAGACGCAGGTCGCCGTGAGCTTCTCGGGCACGGTGCGCACCCTCGGATCGCCCTACCGCGTGCAGGGCGTCGCGCTGCGGCCGGCGTCGGTGACGTCCTGGTACGTCGCCCTGCCCCACGGCGCCGAGGCGGCCCGGATCGACGTCACCGCGACGTACGCCGGGCAGACCCTCGACGCGCCCGCCCACGGACCGGCCTCGGCCCCCGAGCGCGCCCTCCGGGCATTGGTCCGTACGCCGGCGCGGGCGGTGAGGTGCCCGTTCGCGGCCGAGCAGCCGGCGGCCGGAGGTCGTGTCGCCACCATCTGCGGCAAGCTCTCGGTCGTGCGGACGCCGTACTGGCCCGGCCGTGGGTGGGCGCCGAGGAGTGAGCCGTGGACGGCCGTGCTGGTCGCCCGGTTGGGAGCCACGACGTTCACGCAGGGCGGTGCGACGTACACCGTCGACAAGGTCGGCGGCTGGGTCGGCCGGACGGCGCTGACCGGAACCACCTACCCCGACAGCGTGGATGGTGTCGTGGTCCTGGAGAACGCCGAACGGGCCGCGATCCGGCTCAGGATGCGAGGCACCCTCGAGCACGGTCGCGGCCCGGTGACCGCCGAGCTGATGGTTCAGCGGCCGTTGGACCTGCTGGTCACTTGACCTCGGCCCGCAACAGGGCTCGCAGGCCGAGGGCGAGCGGCACGAACAGCCAGATCAGCGAGGAGACCCCGAGCTGGGCCCACTGCTGGCCGGTGACGCCGGCGTCGTACAACGGGATGGACGCGCTGCGCAGGTCGAACCAGCCGGCGTTGTCGGCCCACCACTGCTGCGCCCCGGCCAGCGCGCCCGAGACGCCCGGCAGCACCAGGGCATAGACGAAGTAGCCGACGACGGCGGCCGGGGAGCTGCGGAACAGCACGCCGAGCATGAACGCCATCAGCATGCCGATCTGGTCGGCGAGCACGATCTGCGAGAGCACGCCGAGGTCGAGGTCCCAGACGGGGGAGACGCCCGCGAGCCCGGCGTTGAGCAGGTTGCCCAGCGCGCCGGCGCCGAGCGCGACGACCAGCGAGACGAGGCCGACGGCGATGATCACCGCGAGCTTCGCTCCGATCACCCGGCCGCGGCTCGGCACGAGGGTGAAGGTGGTCAACGACGTGCGCTGGCCCCACTCGCTGGAGACCGACAGGGCACCCAGCACCGGCAGGATGACGGTCGTCGGGATGCCGACCGCCTGGGCGAAGTCGCCGTACGTCAGCGTCGCGCGGTTGCCGAAGATCATGGTCGCGGCCGTGGCGATCAGCGCCAGGATCGCGACGCCGGCCAGCAGCCAGAAGCCCGAGCGGGTGTCGAACATCTTGCGCCACTCGACGGCGAGCAGGCGGGTGAACGGGATCGGTGCGGGCGCACGGCGCTGCTGGGGTACGCCGGACGGGGCGGGTGCGTCGAGGGTCGCCGTGCTCATGCTGCGTCTCCTTCGGTGGTCGAGGTGCTGGAGAGGTGGTCGCGCTGGCTCTGCGCGGTGAGGGACAGGAACATCTCCTCGAGGCCGGCGCCGTCGGCGGCGCGCAGCTCGGTGAGGGCGATGCCGGCGTCGAAGGCGGCCCGTCCGACGGCGGCGAGCTCGCCCTCGGCGAGCACGACGCCCGCGGCGCCGACGCGGGCGGGCAGGTGGGCGCGGCGCAGCGCGGCGACCAGGGCCGCCTGGTCGGCAGCGCGGACCAGGGTGCCACCGCCGGCGAGCAGCTCCTCCTTGGTGCCCTCGGCCACGATGCGGCCGTTGCCGATCATCACGATGTCGTCGGCGATGACCTCGATCTCGTGCAGCAGGTGGCTGGAGAGCAGGACGGTTCCGCCCTCGTCGGCGAACCCGCGGAGCAGGTCGCGCATCCAGCGGATGCCCGCCGGGTCCAGGCCGTTGGCCGGCTCGTCGAGGATGAGCACCTCGGGGTCACCGAGCAACGCGGCCGCGATGCCGAGCCGCTGGCGCATGCCGAGGGAGTAGTTGCGGACCCGGCGCGAGGCCTCGGTGTCGGTCAGGCTGACCCGGTCGAGCATCTCCTCGACGCGGCCCTTGGGCAGGCCCATGGTCCGCGCGGCGATGGTGAGGATCTCGCGGCCGGTGCGACCGGCGTGCTGGGCCGATGCGTCGAGCAGCACGCCGACCTCGCGACCAGGGTTGGGAAGGTCGGTGAAGGTGCGGCCGAGGATGCGCGCGGTGCCGGAGGTCGGGGGAGTGAGCCCGACCATGACCCGCATGGAGGTGGACTTCCCGGCGCCGTTCGGGCCCAGGAAGCCGGTGACGCGGCCGGGACGCGCGGTGAAGGTCACGTCGTCGACCGCCGTGAAGGCGCGGTAGCGCTTCGTGAGGGACTGGATCTCGATCATGGCCCGAGCCTGCCGCGAGCCGAGGGCTCCGCGCCTCGGGCAGGCCCCTGGGATCGCCCCTGAGATGACCCTCACGCCACCCGGAGTGGAATGCATAGGCTTACCTAAGTTAGTGTTACCTCACTGGAGCGGTCGAGGCCCTGCCCGCGTGCTCCGAACCCTGTCCCCGGCGACCAGAACGACGAGAGGCGGACCGATGCTCCCCACCTTCGTGATCCTGCTCCGCGAGGGTCTCGAGGCTGCGCTGATCGTCTCGATCATCGCCACCTTCCTGCGCCGCAACTCCGCCTCGTTGCGGGGCATGTGGATCGGCGTCAGCGCCGGCGTCGCTCTGAGCATCGGCATCGGCCTGCTCCTCGACCTGGTCGAGGAGTCCCTGCCCCAGCGCGAGCAGGAGGGCATGGAGACCGTCATCGCCCTGGTCGCCGTCGTGATGGTCACCGGGATGATCGTCTGGATGCGCCAGCACGCGCGCCACCTCAAGCGCGACCTCGAGTCCGCGGCGGCCGACGCCATGGCCTCCGGCACCACCGCGGCGCTGGCCGTCATGGCGTTCCTCGCCGTGCTGCGCGAAGGCTTCGAGACCTCGGTCTTCCTGCTCGCCACCATCCAGAACGCCTCCAGCGCGCCGGCCGCACTCGCAGGTGCGGTCCTCGGCCTGGCGAGCGCGGTCGTGCTCGGCTGGCTGATCTACGCCGGCGGCGTACGCCTGAACCTCCAGCGGTTCTTCTCCTACACCGGCATCTTCCTGGTGTTCGTGGCCGCCGGGTTGGTGCTCTTCGCCGCCCGCACGGCCCACGAGGCGGGGTGGCTCAACATCGGCCAGAGCCGCACCGTCGACCTGTTCTGGCTCGCGCCCAACGGCTCGGTCCGCGCCGCCCTCTTCACCGGCGTCCTCGGCATCCAGCCCGACCCGCGGGTCGTCGAGGTCCTCGCCTGGGCGTGCTACCTCGTGCCGATGCTGGTCCTGATGTACCTCCCCGATCGGCTGGGCCCCCGGGGCCCGGCCGCGCGACGGCTCACGGTCGCCACCGCCGGCGTGCTCGCTGTCGGCGCTGCGGTGCTGGCGCTGGCCGTCCCGCCCGCCGCCACCGCTCGGCCCCAGCTGCCGCGCACGCTCGACCTGACCGCGCTGACGACCTACACCGACGGGCGGGTGCCGGTCGGCATCAATCCGCAGACCGCTCCTGGCCCGTACGCCGCGACGTGGGTCGAGCACGGCAGCCACCACATCCTCACGCTGTCCGAGGGCGGTCTGGCCACCTCGCGCACGTTCACCGTCGACGTACCCACCGCTCCTGCCGCGGATCCCGGCAACGACCGCCCCCTGTGGCGGCGCTGGTTCCCGCTGTCCCTCCTCGTCGCTGCAGCCGCCCTCCTCGGGCAGGCCCTGCGCCGGCGTACTCCCTCCCCGATGAAAGGCCACCATGTCCCGAGCAATGCGTAACGCCCTCACCGCCTCGGTCTCCCTCCTCGCCCTCGGCGCGCTCGCCGCGTGCGGCAGCGAGGACAAGGCCGACGCGAAGGCCGGCGGCGCCGCCCAGGTGAACGTGACCATGACGTCGGGTGGCAACGGCGACCAGTGCGCCTACGACACCACCGAGGTCCCGGCCGGTCCGGTGACCTTCCACGTCAAGAACCAGAGCGCCACCGGCATCACCGAGTTCGAGGTCCTCGACGGCGAGCGGATCATCGGCGAGAAGGAGAACGTGGTCACCGGCCTGCCCGAGGTCACGCTCACGCTGACCCTCGGCGGCGGCGAGTACACCCTCTACTGCCCCGCGGCCGCCACCGAGAAGACGCAGCTGAAGGTGACCGGTCAGGCCGCGAAGGCGACCGGCAGCACCGCCGAGCTGCTGCAGAAGGGCGCGGCCGAGTACGGCACGTACGTCAGCGGTCAGCTCGACGACATGGTCGTCGCGGTCAAGGCGCTGCAGACCGCGGTCGAGGCCGGCGACCTGGGCAAGGCCCGGCAGGCGTACGCCGACGCGCGCCCGTTCTACGAGAAGGTCGAGACCGACATCGAGGGCTTCATGCTCCCCGGCGGTGACCCGTCCGACCCGAGCAGCAGCCTGGACTACCTCATCGACATGCGGCAGAGCAGCCTCGACCCGAAGCTGGGCTGGAGCGGCTTCCACGCCGTCGAGCGTGACCTGTTCGGCGCCAGGAGGATCACCGCGAAGACCGAGAAGTACGCCGCGGACCTCACCAAGAACGTCACCACGCTCGCCGGGGTGGCCAAGGGCCTCACCTACAAGCCCGAGGACCTCGCCAACGGCGCGGCCGGCCTGCTGGAGGAGGTCCAGTCCAACAAGATCAGCGGCGAGGAGGAGGCGTTCAGCCACACCGATCTCGCCGACTTCGCTGACAACGTCGAGGGCGCCCGCCAGGCGTTCGAGGCGCTCCGACCGGGCCTGACCAAGCTCGACGCCTCGTTGGTCGCGACGATCGACCACCGCTTCGCCGCGGTCGACAAGCTGCTCAAGGGCTACGAGGACGACAGCCAGATCGGCGGCTACCGCCTGTGGACCGAGGCCCTGCGCAAGAAGGACGCACCGCGGGTGAGCCAGCCCGTGCAGGCGCTGGCCGACGCGTTGGGTGGCATCGCCGAGAAGGTCGCGACCGCGTGAGCCTGTCTCGTCGCGGCCTGTTCGCCAGCACCGGGGGCGGCATCGTCCTCGGCGTGGCGGGCGGGTACGCCGCCGCGCGGGCGACCGACGGTGGCCCGGACCACCCCGACTGGATCGACCTGCAGCGCTCCTTCGAGTTCTACACGGGCGATCACCAGGCCGGCATCGCCACACCACCGCAGCGCCACTGCGTCTTCATGACCTTCGACATCGTCGACGGCACCACGACGACCGACCTGCAGGTGCTGCTGGCGAAGTGGTCGGCCGGCATCGCCCAGCTGATGGCCGGCCTGCCGGTCGGCAGCGTCCAGCCGGACCGTGCGGGCGCCGTACCGGACGACACGGGGGAGGCCTACGACCTCGGCCCGGCCGGCCTGACCGTGACCCTGGGCCTGGGCCCGGGCGTGTTCGACAAGCGCTTCGGGCTCGCCTCGAAGCGGCCCAAGAGGCTCGCGCCGCTGCCGGCCCTGCCCAGCGACACCCTGCGCCCCGAGCTGACCGGCGGGGACCTGATGCTGCAGGCGTGCGCCGACGACCCGCAGGTCGCCTACCACGCGATCCGCGACCTCGCCCGGATGGCGCGGGGCGTCGCGCACACCCGGTGGACCGTGATGGGCTTCGGCCGCGCGTCGGCCGGTGCCGGTCAGTCCACGCCCCGCAACCTGCAGGGCTTCAAGGACGGCACCCGCAACATCAAGGAGCCGGCCGACCTCGACGAGTTCGCGTGGGTCGGTCCCGGCGACGACGTCGACTGGATGACCGGCGGCTCCTACCTGGTGAGCCGCAAGATCCGGATGGACATCGAGACCTGGGACGGCGACGACGTCGCCGACCAGCAGCGCGTCATCGGGCGCAGCAAGATCGAGGGGGCCCCGCTGAGCGGCACCAAGGAGCACGACAAGCCGGACTTCCACGCCACCACCGACGGCGAGCCGACGATCGCCCAGACGTCGCACGTCGCGCTGGCCGCGAGCGAGAACAACAACGGCCTGAAGATCCTGCGGCGCGGCTACAACTACACCGACGGGCTCAACGACCTGGGCCTGCTCGACGCCGGCCTGCTGTTCATCGGCTTCATGAAGGACCCGCAGCAGTTCATCACGCTGCAGGAGAAGCTGGGTCGATCCGACCTGCTCAACGAGTACATCGCGCACATCGGGTCGGCGCTGTTCGCCGTACCTCCGGCGCCGAGGCGTGGCCACTACCTCGCCGAGGCACTGTTCGTCCGGTAACCTCACTGCTGCACAGCGCCGTGCGGAATTGATCCCTGACTCGTACACGAGGTTTGTCGCTGTGACTGATCGTCCCATCGTTCTCATCGCCGAAGAGCTGAGCCCCGCCACCATCGAGGCGCTCGGCCCGGACTTCGAGATCCGCCACTGCAACGGCGCCGACCGCGCCGAGCTGCTGCCGGCCATCGCCGACGTCGACGCGATCCTGGTCCGCTCCGCGACCAAGGTCGACGCCGAGGCCCTGGCCGCTGCCAAGAAGCTGAAGGTCGTCGCCCGTGCCGGTGTCGGCCTGGACAACGTCGACGTCAAGGCCGCCACCCAGGCCGGCGTCATGGTCGTCAACGCGCCGACGTCCAACATCACCTCGGCCGCCGAGCTCGCCATCGCGCTGATGCTCGCCGCCGCGCGCAACATCTCGCCCGCCCACGCCGCGCTCAAGGACGGCGTGTGGGCCCGCTCGAAGTACTCCGGCATCGAGCTGTTCGAGAAGACCCTCGGCATCGTCGGCCTCGGCCGGATCGGCATCCTCGTCGCCCAGCGCCTGCAGGCGTTCGGCATGGACGTCATCGCCTACGACCCCTACGTCCAGCCGGGCCGTGCCGCCCAGCTCGGCATCAAGATGGTCGACCTCGACACCTTGATGGCCGAGGCGGACTTCCTGACCGTCCACCTCCCGAAGACGCCGGAGACCATCGGCCTCATCGGTGAGGACGCGCTGTCCAAGGCCAAGCCGTCGCTGGTCGTCGTGAACGCCGCCCGCGGTGGCATCGTCGACGAGGACGCGCTCTACGACGCGCTCAAGGAGGGCCGCATCGCCGGCGCCGGCCTCGACGTGTTCGCCAAGGAGCCGTGCACCGACAGCCCGCTGTTCGAGTTCGAGAACGTCGTCGCCGTCCCGCACCTCGGTGCGTCGACCGACGAGGCCCAGGAGAAGGCCGGCGTCGCCGTCGCCAAGTCGGTCCGCCTCGCCCTCGCCGGTGAGCTCGTCCCCGACGCCGTGAACGTCCAGGGTGGCGTCATCGCCGAGGACGTCCGTCCCGGCATCGGCCTGACCGAGAAGCTCGGCCAGATCTTCACCGGCGTCGCCGGCGAGGTCGCCACGCAGCTCGACGTCGAGGTCCGCGGCGAGATCACCGCCCACGACGTCAAGGTGCTCGAGCTGGCCGCCCTCAAGGGTGTCTTCACCAGCGTCGTCGAGGACCAGGTCTCCTACGTCAACGCGCCGCTGCTCGCCTCCGAGCGTGGCCTCGCGGTCCGTCTCGTCACCGAGGCCGAGTCCGAGGACCACCGCAACCTGATCACGCTGCGCGGCACCCTTGCCGACGGCTCGCAGGTCTCGGTCTCCGGCACCCTCGTCGGCATCCAGCGCCGTGAGCGCATCGTCGAGGTCAACGGCTACGACATCGACATCGAGCCGACCGACCACCTGGCGTTCTTCACCTACGACGACCGCCCGGGCATGGTCGGCACCGTCGGCCAGATCCTCGGCGGCGCCGAGGTCAACATCGCCGGCATGCAGGTCTCCCGCGACACCAAGGGTGGGCAGGCGCTGGTCGCCCTCTCCGTCGACTCCGAGATCCCGGCCGAGACCCTCAGCGAGATCGCGTCGGCCATCTCGGCCACCTCGATCCGCGCCGTGGACCTCGTCGAGGCCTGATTCACCCCTGCGCCGAGATCGCCTTCGGTCGCAGCCGAGATCGCCCTCCGTCGCGCGCGAGAAGCGCTTACTCGCGCGCGACGGAAGCATTTTTCGGGTGCGACGGAGGGCGATCTCGCGTGCAACCGAGGGCGATCTCGGCGGGTCAGGCGACCATCACGCCGCCCGGACGTCCGCGTCCGGGCGGTGTCGCCTTCTTCGGGTCGTACGCCGAGGCGCCGACCTCCGCCCATGCGGCGGCGATCCGGCGTACGGCCTCGGTGAGCTGCTCGACCGGGACCGCGAAGGGGATGCGGACCCAGCGGTCCAGGCCACCCTCCGGCGCGAAGGACGGGCCGGGCGCGAGCAGCACCCCGTGGCGCTCGACCGCGGTCGAGAGGGCGACGGCGCCCGGTCGGGGCAGCTCGCACCACAGCGCCATGCCGCCGCGCGGGCGACGATGCCTCCAGTCCGGGAGGTGCTCGTCGAGGGCGGCGATGAGGACGTCGCGCTGCTCGCGCAGGCGCTCCTTGTGGGCCTGGACCATCGCGTCGTAGCCGTCCGCGAGAAGCCGGGTCAGCACGATCTGCTCCAGCACGGGCGCGCCGAGGTCCAGGCCGACCCGGGCGCGGGTCAGCCGGTCGACCAGGTCGTGGGGCGCCCGGATCCAGCCCAGGCGCAGGCCGCCCCACACCGCCTTGCTGGCGCTGCCGAGCGTGATCGCGCCGGGGGAGCACGCCGCGAACGGCCGGCGCCGGCGGTCGTCGTCCAGGCCCAGCTCGTGGTGCGCCTCGTCGACCACGGCGATCGCATCGTGCTCCTCCAGCAGCCGGGCGTAGGCCGACCGCATCCGGTCCGACATCACCAGGCCGGTCGGGTTGTGGTGGTCGGGCATCACGTGGACCAGGCGCGGCCGGCTGCGCGCGAGCACGGACCCGATCGCATCCAGGTCCCACCCGCCGGGGTCGAGCGGGATGGTGACCAGGCGGCCGCCGCCGGTCCGCATCGCCTGGACGGCGTTGGGGTACGTCGGCGACTCCATCAGCACCTTGTCGCGGGGGCCGGCCAGAGCCGAGCCGACCACGGCGGTGGCCGCGAGCGCACCGGTGGTGACGATGATCTGCTCCGGTTCGGTCGGCAGGCCGCGGGCCGTGTAGCGCGCGGCCAGCGCACTCTGCAGCGCAGGCACGCCGGCCGGGTAGTACCCGTGCCCGCCGAGGTACGCCGGGAGGTCGGCCGCCGCGTCGGCGTACACCGCCGCCAGGCCGGGGGGAGCGGTCGCGGCCGCGCACACCAGGTCGATCATCCCCGGCACGACGTCCGTCGGCCACAGCGCGCGGTCGTTGGCGCGGGTCGGGCCGCCGGGCAGCCGGGTGAACGTGCCTGACCCCTGACGCGCCTCGGCGTACCCGGTCTCACGGAGCAGCTCGTAGGCGCGGGTGACCGTCGTGCGGGAGACGCCGAGCGCCGAGGTGAGCTCGCGCTCGCTCGGCAGCCGGGTGCCGTACCCGACCCTGCCGTCGCCGATCAGCTCGCGCAGCGCGTCCGCGAGGCCGGCGTACGCGGGGGAGCGGTGGAACCCGTCGACGAGCGTCGCGAGCCGGGTCGCGGAAGTGGCCTGCTTCATGCAGGCCAGTGAATCACGATTGGCTATTGAGGACCAGTCCACTTGGCTCCACGCTGGAGGCATGTCCTCGACGATCCGACTGGCCCCGCTCGGCCCGCTGGAGCAGCTGCGCGCCGGCCGGCTCGGCCGGCGGATCCCGCAGCTGCTGGTGGGCCTGTGGATCTACGGCCTGAGCATGGCGATGATGATCCGTTCGGGCCTGGGCCTGGACCCGTGGGACGTCTTCCACGCCGGCATCGCCGCTCACGTCGACCTGACGTTCGGCACCATCGTGGTGATCACCGGCGCGTTCGTCCTGCTGCTGTGGATCCCGATCCGTCAGGCGCCCGGCCTCGGCACGATCACCAACGTCATCCTGATCGGCGTCGCGACCGACGTCAGCCTCGCCACGATCGACCGCCCCGCGGGCATCCTCGCCCGGACGCTCCTGCTGCTCGGCGGCATCGGGCTCAACGGCCTGGCCGGCGCGCTCTACATCGGTGCCCAGCTCGGCCCGGGGCCGCGGGACGGCCTGATGACCGGCCTGGTCGCCCGCACCGGCTGGCCGATCCGCGTCGTCCGGACCGGCCTGGAGGTGACGGTCCTCGTCATCGGCTTCCTGCTCGGCGGAACGGTCGGCCTCGGCACGGTCCTGTACGCCGTCGCGATCGGCCCGATCGTCCAGGAGCTGCTGCCGCGGCTGCTCGTCGAGCTCGACGGGCAGACGCCGGCCGACCTCGGTCTCGCGGTGGAGGGGAGCATCCCGTGATCGCGTTCCTGGTGCTCGTCGTCCTGGTGGTCGGGCTCAGCCTGGCGGGAGTGGTGCGCGAGGCGCGGCTGGACCGACCGCGCGAGATCCCGCGGTCCCGGCACGTCGACCAGCAGAGCCTGCCGCCCGCCGCGCGCCGCTCGGCCTGAGCGATCCGGAATCTCCTGGATTCGTCGGTGTGAGGTGGGCCTCGGCTGGATAGTCTCAGGAACATGACGACTGACGGCGCCGCTGCCGCTGCTGAGCCCACCCCGCTGACCCCGCCCGACCCGGTCATCCAGCTGACCGCGCCCGAGGCGCCCGCCGTGGTGATCGAGACCCAGGCGCCCAAGATGGCGCCCCAGGTCGACCCGGCGCTCGCGCCCGAGCTCGACGCCAAGGTGGACGGCTTCCTGGCCTCCCTCGAGGCGGCCAAGGTCGGCAGTCCCGAGTTCGCCAAGCAGGCGGACAACGTGCGGATGATGGGCGACGCCGACATCCGCAAGGCCGCCGAGACCTCCAACCGGATGCTCGACAAGCCGGTCACCGCGCTCAAGCAGGGCGGCATCGCGCAGGGCTCCGACGTCGGCAAGACGCTGATCGCGCTCCGGCGTACGGTCGAGGACCTGGACCCCTCGCAGGCCCGGGGCGCCAGGAAGTTCTGGGAGATGATGCCCTGGAACGACAAGGTCGAGGACTACTTCCGCAAGTACCAGTCCTCCCAGGACCAGCTCAACGGGATCCTGCACCACCTGCGTGCCGGCCAGGACGAGCTGACCAAGGACAACGTCGCGCTCAACCTGGAGAAGGCGAACCTCTGGGCCGTGATGGGCCGGATGAACCAGTACATCTACGTCGCCGAGAAGCTCGACGCGAAGCTGTCGGCCAAGATCGCCCAGCTCGAGCTCAGCGACCCCGAGGCGGCCAAGACGCTCAACCAGGACGTGCTGTTCTACGTCCGCCAGAAGCACCAGGACCTGCTCACGCAGCTCGCGGTCTCGATCCAGGCCTACCTGGCGATCGACATCATCATCAAGAACAACATCGAGCTGATCAAGGGCGTCGACCGCGCGTCGACGACCACGATCTCGGCCCTGCGGACCGCCGTCATCGTGGCGCAGGCGCTGGGCAACCAGAAGCTCGTCCTCGACCAGATCACCGCGCTCAACTCGACGACCTCGTCGATGATCCAGAGCACCTCCGAGATGCTGCGCGACAACTCCGCGAAGATCCAGGAGCAGGCCGCGTCGAGCACCATCGGCATGGAGCAGCTGCAGGCCGCGTTCCAGAACATCTACGCGACGATGGACTCCATCGACGAGTTCAAGCTCAAGGCGCTCGACTCGATGTCGACGACCATCGGCGTGCTCGAGACCGAGGTGCAGAAGTCCAAGGCGTACCTCGACCGCGTCCAGCAGCAGGACCAGCGCAACGCGGCCGGGGCGCTCGACATCGCCGACCCCAGCCGTCCCGCCTGATCCGTCCCGACCACAGGAAGAGCTCCCTTGGGCATCAGGTCGTGGTTCGGTCGCGACAAGACGGAGGAGCAGGCGTACGTCGTACCGCCCGCTCCCACCGAGAAGGACGTCCTCGCGGCGCTCAACCGGGTCAACGCGATGCTGCGTGAGGGCAACGCGCCCCCGGTGGTGATCGCGCGGGTCGTGACGATCGCGCGCACCATCAGCCAGACGCTGCCGCGGCTGCGCCAGCTCGGGCTGGGCAGCGACTCCGGCTATGCGGTGGTCGCGACCGCGACCGATTACCTGCCCGAGGCGGTCTCGGGCTACCTCCGGCTGCCCCGCGACTGGGCCGACACCCGGCCGCTCGACGGCGGCAAGACCGCCCTGATGATCCTGATCGACCAGCTCGAGCTCCTGGGAGCCACCATGGACAAGATCTTCGACGCGGCCAACCGCGCCGACGCCCAGGCGCTCGTCGCGCACGGGCGCTTCCTGCAGGAGAAGTTCGGGCACACGCCCGGACCCGAGCTGACCCTGGGGACGCCATGAGCCTCGCCGACACGCTGGAGGCGCTCGTCGCCGTCGCCGACACGGCCGGTGTGGATCCGTCCGTCGCCCGTGCCGAGGGGGAGGCCCTGGCCGCCACCGTGGCCGAGCCCAACAAGGGCGCGTTCCTCGACTGGGGCACCGCGACCGGTCGCCAGGACGCTGCCGAGGCGTTCTTCGAGGCCGCGGTGCGCGGCCGCCGCTTCCGGGTCGCGCCCACCCCGACCATGGGTGTCCTCGAGCTGGAGCGGTCCGCGTCCGCGCCGGCGTACGCCGCTGCGCTGGCGGACGTCGCGACCGCAGCCTCCGTCCTCGGCACCCCTGATCCCCGTGCGGTCGGTAACGCCGCCATGGCCTCCGCCGCCCAGCTCGGCGGGTCGAGCCTGGACGTGCGCGGGCCGATGGGTGGTTTCGATACCTCGCTCGCTGGCGCTCGCTCGTACTCAACCACCGACCTCGCTGGCGCTCGCTCGTCCTCGACCACCGACCTCGCTGGCGCTCGCTCGTCCTCGACCACCGACCCGAACCGTTGGTTGAGTAGTCCGGAGCGAGGAACGAGCGACGGGCGTATCGAAACCAACGCGCCGGCCACCCAGGCAGCCGAGCCGGACAAGCCGGCGGAGACCAAGCCCGAGCCCGAGGTCCCGACCAAGACCGTCGAGGAGCTGCTCGGAGAGCTGGACGCGCTGACGGGTCTGGACGACGTCAAGCAGGAGATCCACAAGCAGGCCGCGATCCTGCGGGTGGAGGGGCTGCGCAAGGAGGCCGGCCTGGGCCAGCCGACGATCACCCGGCACCTGGTCTTCAACGGCAACCCAGGCACGGGCAAGACGACGGTCGCGCGGCTCGTGGCCGGCATCTACCGCGCCCTCGGGCTGCTGACCAAGGGGCAGCTCATCGAGTGCGACCGCTCGGAGCTGGTCGCGGGCTACCTCGGCCAGACCGCGCAGAAGACCTCGGAGGTCGTGAAGTCGGCCGAGGGCGGCGTGCTGTTCATCGACGAGGCCTACTCGCTGACCGGTGACCAGTACGGCAAGGAGGCGATCGACACCCTCGTCAAGGAGATGGAGGACAAGCGCAACGACCTCGTCGTGATCGTTGCCGGCTACCCGGCCCCGATGGCCGACTTCATCGCCGAGAACCCTGGCCTGGAGAGCCGCTTCCGCACCACGCTCGACTTCGCGGACTACACCGACGACGAGCTCGTCGATATCTTCGTCGACATGACGAAGGCGGCCGACTACGACGCCGCCGAGGCGGTCCTCGACCGGTTGCGCACGATCCTGAAGGAGACCGAGCGCGGCCCGTCGTTCGGCAACGCGCGCTTCGTCCGCAACACGTTGGAGGCCGCGATCGGACGCCAGGCCTGGCGTCTGCGCGACACCCCCTCCCCGACGGTCGAGCAATTGCGTACTCTCGACCCAGCCGATCTCGGGCCCGACACCGTCGAGATCGTGGAGGGGGACGCATGACCCAGGTGCAACAGCCGCCGGCTCCGCTGCCGCCGGCGCCCATCGGTTCGACGCCGCAGCAGGAACCGACCGTCAAGCCGGTCGACACTCCGGCGCTGCTCAGCCGCTGGCAGGTCGTCGCCGTCACGACGGTGGTCCTGTTCGGCCTGCTGAGCGCCTTCGTCCAGTTCCTCGGCTGGCAGTCCGACGGCCGTGCGGCCGACGAGACCCAGCAGCTGGTCCGGGTCCAGGGCATCGAGTCGTCCCTGCTCCGGGCCGATGCGCTCGCAGCCAACGGCTACCTCGCCGCGGGGCTGGAGTCCTCCGCCCGCCAGCAGGAGTACGACCGCGTCATCGCCGACGTGCTCAAGCAGATCGCCGACGCCGCGGAGGCCCAGCCCGCCGACCGCGACGTCCTCGCCGCGCTCAACCA
Source organism: Nocardioides montaniterrae (assembly GCF_054782655.1). Taxonomy (NCBI): domain Bacteria; kingdom Bacillati; phylum Actinomycetota; class Actinomycetes; order Propionibacteriales; family Nocardioidaceae; genus Nocardioides; species Nocardioides montaniterrae. Next base: position 154,741 of record NZ_BAAGSB010000006.1, read on the forward strand.
GCAGGTCGAGGACTACACCAGCAGCGTCGCCCAGGCCGCGGTCTACAACCGCCAGGGCTTCCCGCTCGGCATCGCCTACCAGAACACCGCGAGCGTCAACATCCTCAAGGACCAGGCGATCCCGATGGTGGCGAACCTGGTCACGGCCAACAAGAAGCGCACCGAGGACGCGATGGGCGGGCAGCACCCGCTCTATCTCCTGCTCATCGGCATCGCTGCCCTTGCCGTCCTCTTCCTCGTCAACCGGGCGATGGCGCAGCACTTCCGCCGCCGGTTCAACACCGGCCTGCTCGCCGCCGGCCTGATCGTGCTCCTGGTGACGCTGGTCAGCGGCATCGTGTCGTTCGTGGGCGCGAGCAGCAACAGCTCGACCCGTGACCACGCGTACGCCGACGCCGTCGCCGCGGCGACCGCGCGGACGGCGGCCAACGACGCCAAGGCCAACGAGAGCCTGCGGCTGATCAACCGCGGGTCGGGTGCGCTGTACGAGGACCCGTGGAAGGTGGACCGCAGCCGGGTCGAGAAGGCCGTCCCGCAGAGCCGACGGGCCGACTGGGACACCTACGTCAAGGCGCACGGCGTGATCGTGCGCTACGACGACGACAACGCCTGGAAGACCGCGGTCCGTGCCGCGACCACGGACGCCACCAACGGCGCGACGTACGCCTTCAACAAGTTCGACACGCAGCTGGCGAAGACGGCCGCCGACTCGGGTGCCCAGGCCACGGACGCGCTGCGCGGGGGCCGGACCATCGCGCTCCTGCTCTCGCTGCTCACCGCGGTCCTCGGCCTGGTGGCGGCGGTCGCGGTCTCGCGAGGCATCGACCAGCGGCAGAAGGAGTTCCTGTGAGCGCCCGTCGTCTCGCCCCGGCCACGATCCTGCTGGCGTTGGGTCTCTCGTCCGGGCTCGCCGCGTGCGGCTACTCGCCGACGCCGCTGCCGAAGCCCTCCGCCGCGTCCTCCGAGGCGCCGGCCAGCAGCCCGTGCACGCCGGACCCCGCCAAGGACCTGCAGTCCTACGCCCCGAGCAGGGCCGGCGGGCCGACCGTCGACCGGATCCAGTCCGCCGGCGTGCTCAAGGTGGGCGTCTCCTGGGACACCTACCTCATGGGCTCGCGCAACGCCACGACCAACAGCGTCTGGGGGTTCGACATCGACCTCGCGCGCGCGGTCGCCAAGTCCCTCGGCGTACGTGCCGAGTTCCACGTCATCACCGCGGCCGACCGCATCCCCGACCTCGAGGACGGCACGCTCGACATGGTCGTGCGGAACATGACGATCAACTGCGACCGCTGGAACCAGATCGCGTTCTCGGCCGAGTACTACGCGGCCAGCCAGAAGGTGCTCGTACGCCGCGACGCGGCCGACGACTACGGCAAGCACGGACCCGCGAGCCTGGCCGGGGTGCGCGTCTGCGCGCCGGTCGGCAGCACCAGCCTGGACAACATCAAGAAGGTCCAGCCGAAGGTGATCCCGGTGGCCGCCGGCACCCACACGGGCTGCCTGATGGACTTCCAGCAGGGCCGCGCCGACGCGATCACCGGCGACGACACCGTCCTGGCCGGCCTGGCCGCCCAGGACCCGTACGCCGAGGTGCCGCGCCAGGACCCGCTCGAGGCCGAGCCCTACGGCATCGGCATGAACAAGGACGCCGTGGACCTGGTGCGCTTCGTCAACGCGGCGCTGGAGAAGTACGAGAAGTCGGGCCAGTGGCAGGCGTCGTACGACAGGTGGCTGCAGAAGCGGCTGCACGTCGACGCGCACCCGCCGAAGCCGCTCTACGGTCGCTCATGACGGTGTCGGCACCGGTCGCTCCCGGCAAGCTCGGCGAGGCGCTCGAGCCGGCTGCGATCCAGCAGTACCTGACGGCGCTCGACGGCTGGCTGCGCACGCGCCGTGACGAGCTCGACCAGCTCGACCAGACCGCGCTCGCCGCGGGGCGCGGGGGAGAGGTCGCCGGCGACATGGCGCTCGCGCTCGCGCTCTGGAAGGCGATCTCGGACCGCTACCAGCTCGTCTGCGCGACCTGGGACGGCGGCCGCGTGCTCGAGCAGGAGCGCGAGCGGATCTCCGCGCTGATCTGGGGGCGGCTCGACGGCGCCACCGGACTGCCCGGCGGGCTGGCCGTGTCGCTCCCCGAGGCCGGCCGGCTGTGCGACGCGCTGGTGGGCCAGCTCGGCACCAGCCTGTCGCTGGCCCCCGGAGCCGACGTCGCGGCGGTCCGCATCAAGGAGCTGCGGGCTCAGCTCGAGCGGATCCGCGACCAGATCGGCCTCGAGCCGGTCAACAGCCGCGACGCCGCCGCGCGCAAGCTGGCCGGCATGATCCTGCGCCTGGACGCGATCACCGACCGTGCCGAGCGCGGTGCCGACGTCGGGGGCGAGCTGGGGCCGCTCGAGGTGGAGGCGACGACGTACGAGCGCGACCTGATCGTCGGCAACGCCCGTCGTCGTGACGCCCGCGACGAGGTCCTGTCCGCGCGCGAGCTGCGCGCCGACCTCGAGCAGCGCGCGATGGCGCTGCGCAAGCTGGCCGACACCTGTGTGGCGACGGTCGATCCCGCGCCCCGCCTGGCCGTTCCCGATGTCGACGCGCTCGGCCCGGTGCCGGTCACCATCGACGCGATCGGCCCCTACAAGAGCCGGCTCGACCGCGTCTCGCAGGCGCTCGAGCTCGCGCAGCAGCGCTACTCCGACGCACTGGCCGAGCACCAGGAGCTCTCCGAGCTCCTCGACGCGTACGCCGCGAAGGCGCGTGCCCTCGGCCTCGCGGACAACCCCGATCTCGTCTCGAGTCACCAGCAGGCACGTGCCCTGCTCGACCGCCGCCCGACGCCGATGGCCGTCGCGCAGCAGCTCGTGGCGACGTACCAGACCTGGCTCACCAGCCGAACGAGGGAGAACGCCTCATGACTGCCTGCACCCAGCCCGGCTGCACCGGCCAGATCGTCGACGGCTACTGCGACGTCTGCGGCAGCCCCGGCAGCGGTGGCGCGACCACCGCCGTGCCGACCGCCGAGGCCGTGACGGCCTGCGCCCAGCCCGGCTGCACCGGCCAGATCGTCGACGGCTACTGCAACGTGTGCGGTGCTCCGAGCGCCGGCGGTGAGGTCGGCCAGGCCACCGTGCGCGCCGACCGCTCGGCGCGCTCGGCGGCCGTTCCGCCCCCGCCGCCCCCGTTGGGATCCTCGGGTCTCAGCGCTCCGCTCACCGCCGGATCGTCGTCCTCACGGGTCGCCTCCGCGGCCATCGGCTCACGGCGGGTCGGCGCGTCCGGGTCGACCTCCACGCGGCGTACGCGCACCGGCTCCACCCGCCTGCGCGCCGCCCGCATCGGGGCCGGTCTGACCTCCGTGCCGGTCGCGCCGCAGACCAACCCGGCCGAGGCGATCATGGCCAACCCCCAGGTGCCCGAGGAGAAGCGCACCTGCCCCAAGTGCGGTGCGGCCGTCGGCCGTGGCCGCGACGGACAGCCCGGCCGTACCGAGGGCTTCTGCCCCCAGTGCGGGACGGCGTTCTCCTTCACGCCCAAGCTCCAGCAGGGTGACCTGGTCGCCGGGCAGTACGAGATCGCCGGAGCGCTCGCGCACGGTGGCATGGGCTGGATCTACCTCGCCCGCGACCGCAACGTCTCCAACCGCTGGGTCGTGCTCAAGGGCCTGCTCAACTCCGGCGACCCTGACGCGCTCGCCGCGGCCATCGCCGAGCAGCAGTTCCTCGCGCAGGTCGAGCACCCCAGCATCGTCGAGATCTACAACTTCGTGTCCCACGAGGGCGCCGGCTACATCGTCATGGAGTACGTCGGCGGCAAGTCGGTCAAGGAGCTGCTGAAGGCGCGGATGGCCGCGAACAACGGCGTCTACGACCCGCTGCCGGTCGACCAGGCACTGGCGTACATCCTCGACCTGCTGCCGGCCTTCCAGTACCTCCACGACCTCGGCCTGGTCTACTGCGACTTCAAGCCCGACAACATGATCCAGGTCGGCGACGCGATGAAGCTGATCGACCTCGGCGGCGTCCGCAGGGTCGACGACCAGGAGTCCGCGATCTACGGCACGGTCGGCTACCAGGCGCCCGAGGTCGCCGAGGTCGGACCGTCGGTCGCCTCCGACATCTACACGATCGGCCGCACGATCATGGTGCTGTGCACGGAGTTCCGTGGCTACCAGGGCACCTACCTCTACTCGCTGCCGCCGGTCGCCTCGACGCCGCTGTTCCAGAACAACGACTCGCTCTACTGGCTGATCGCGAAGGCGTGCGCGACCGACCCCGCCGACCGGTTCGCGTCGGTCGACGAGATGCGCACCCAGACCCTGGGCGTGCTGCGCGAGACCGTCGCTCGCACCCACGCAGGGACCGCGCTCACCTCGGCCGCCTCGGTGCTGTTCGAGACGCCGGCCACCGCCGGCCCGATCGAGACCTGGGACCAGCTCCCCGCGCTGCGCGAGGACACCACGGACCCGCAGTACAGCTGGCTCGCCACCGTCAGCGCCGACGACCCACGTGAGCGTCTCGCGGCGCTGCAGCAGGCGCCCGAGGACACCGCCGAGGTGTGGCTGGCGCGCGCCCGCGCCGCCCTGGAGGCCGGTGACTCGGTGCTCGCGCAGAGGTACGCCGGCTCGCTGCTGGCCGACGACGCCTGGGAGTGGCGCGCGTTGTGGGTCGAGGGGCTCGCGGCCGTCGCCAACAAGGACTGGGAGGGCGCGAAGGCATCCTTCAACGCGGTCTACCAGCAGGTGCCCGGCGAGCTCGCGCCCAAGCTGGCGCTGGCCTATGCCTGCGAGCAGGGCGGGCTGCCCGAGGTCGCCGAGGGGCTGTACGGCGTCTGCCTGGCCACGGATGCGGCGTACGTCCCGTCCTCGGCGTTCGGCGTCGCGCGCGTCCGCGCCGCTCGGGGCGACACCGACGGTGCCTGTGCGGCCCTCGACAACGTGCCGACGACGTCGCGCGGCTTCACCCAGAGCCGCCGGCTGCGGGCAGAGGTGCTGCTGGCCGACAAGAGGCAGGACCTCGGTCTGCTCGACCAGGCGATGCGGACCATCGAGGCGGCCCAGATCGACCCGGCGCAGCGCCACGACTACTCCGTGCGGATCCTGAGCCAGGCGCTGCCGATGGTGTCGGCCAACACGATGAACCCCGGCGCGAAGATCGGCTCGATCGACGCCTCCGAGACCGCGGTGCGTGACGCTCTCGAGCGCTCGCTGCGCGGCCTCGCCCGATCGTCCAGCGACCGCGCCCAGCGCATCGACTACATCAACCGCGCCAACGGCGTACGCAACTGGAGCCTGCTGTGAGTGCTGTCGTCTGCTCGTCCTGCGGAGCCTCGGTCCCGGACGGCGTCCGGTTCTGCGAGTCCTGCGGTACGCCGACCGGCGTCGTCGTGGCGGCCCCGGCCGCTGCCGTGGTCGCCTCCGAGGGCAACCCGCTGGAGGCTGCGCCGATCAGCGCGATGACCGCGCGGCCGGCCGACGCCCTGCCCGACCCGGTGCGACCGTCCGGGCGCCGTGCGTGCGCCGAGTGCGGGGGAGAGGTCGGACCGGACTACTTCTGCACGGTCTGCGGGACCAAGGCGCCGACCGAGCGGGACCACTTCGAGGAGACGCCCGCGTCCTGGGTCGCCGGGGTGTGCGACCGCGGGATCGTGCACGGCCGCAACGAGGACGCGATGGCGCTCCTCGCCGCACCCGAGCCGGGCTCGCGAGCGGTGCTCGTCGTGCTCGACGGCGTCTCCAGCTCGATCGACTCCGACGTCGCCTCGCTGGCAGGCGCCCGAGCGGCACGCGAGGTCCTGCGGCGCCCGCTGCCCTCCGGGATGGGTACGCCGCAGAGCCGCGACTCCGCGATCGCCAAGACGTTCGCCGACACGGTGACGGCGGCGAACACGGCGATCATCGCGGTCACCGACCCAGAGTCGACCAACCCGGCGTCGGCCACCTTCGTCTGCGCGGTGGTCGAGGGCGACGAGATCCACTACGCCAACATCGGCGACTCCCGCTCCTACTGGCTGCCCGACAGCGGCGAGCCGGTCCAGCTCTCGGTGGACGACTCCGTCGCGCAGGCCCAGATCGCGGCCGGCGTACCCCGTGAGCAGGCGGAGACCTCGCCGCAGGCCCATGCCATCACCAAGTGGCTCGGTCGCGACAGCCCGGACATCGTGCCCCGCGTCGGCCGTACGCCGGTCTCCGGACCCGGCTGGCTGCTGGTCTGCTCCGACGGCCTGTGGAACTACGCCTCGGCGCCGACCGCGATCGCGGCCCAGCTGCAGGCGGCCCTCGCTGCCGGCGCGACCGAGCCGCTGGCCCTGGCGAGCGCGCTCGTGGGGTTCGCCAACGCCTCGGGCGGGCACGACAACATCACCGTCTCGCTGGCACGGTTGAATGGACCGACGCCGGCGATCAATGCGGAAGCACCGAGTGGAGGAGTGGCAAGCGATGGCTGAGTTCAGCGCCGCGGTCTACCAGAACGAGTACCTCGCCGATGGCGGCACCGACGTCAACGCGATCGTCACGATCGCCTGCACCGGCGCCGGCAAGGCCGGCCAGGGCAGCGGCGGCAGCGCCGGCGAGATCATCATCGTCGACACCTCCGGCTCGATGGGGCCCGAGACGATGCGCGCCGCGATCGACGGCGCCAAGGCGGCCCTGGACGAGATCGTCGACGGCACCTGGTTCGCCGTCATCGCCGGCGCCGACCACGCGATGCTCGCTTTCCCGCCGGTCTCCAGCGGCCCGGGCATGGTGCAGATGGACGAGCGCACCCGTGCCGACGCGAAGGAGGCGGTCGGCCGCTTCATCGGCAGCGGCGGTACGGCGATCTCGACGTGGCTCGACCTCGCCGGGCAGCTGTTCACCTCGGTCCCGCAGGTCACCCAGCGCCATGTCCTGCTGCTCACCGACGGCGAGAACCGGGAGCGTCCGGAGAAGCTCGACGACGCGATCCGTCGCGCAACCGGCTACTACCAGGCCGACTGCCGCGGCGTCGGGACCGACTGGCAGGTCGCTGAGATCCGCCGGATCGCCGAGGCGCTGCTGGGCAGCGTCGACCTGATCCCCGGCCCGGCCGAGATGCGCGCCCAGTTCGCCGACATCATGCGGCGCTCGATGTCGCGCGGCATCGCCGACGCGCAGCTGCGCGTGTGGACGCCGCAGGGTGCGCAGGTGCTGTTCGTGCGCCAGGTGTCCCCGACGGTCGAGGACCTCACGGATCGGCGTACGCCGGTCAACCCGCTCACCGGCGACTACCCGACCGGCGCCTGGGCCGACGAGTCGCGCGACTACCACGTCGCCGTACGCGTCGCCGCCAAGGCGGTCGGCCAGGAGCAGCTCGCCGCACGGGTCCAGCTGGTCGTCGGCTCCGACGTCGTCACCCAGGGCCTGGTCAAGGCGACCTGGTCCGCCGACGACTCGCTGACCGCCAAGATCGACCAGCAGGTCGCCCACTACACCGGCCAGACCGAGCTCGCCAAGGCGATCCAGGAGGGTCTCGCGGCCAAGGCCGCCGGTGACGAGGCGACCGCGACGACCAAGCTGGGCCGCGCCGTCCAGCTCGCCGCCCAGACCGGCAACGCCGAGGCCACCACCAAGCTGCGCAAGGTGGTCGACGTGCAGAACGAGCAGGAGGGCACGGTCCGGCTCAAGCGGGCGGTCGACAAGGTCGACGAGATGGCCCTCGACACCGCCTCCACCAAGACGACCCGGATCCGGCGGGAACCGACCGCATGAGCTCGGTCTGCCCTGCCGGCCACACCTCGTCCGCCGACGACTACTGCGATGTCTGCGGGCTTCCCATCGGTGCGCCGCCGGCCGCCCCAGCGGCTGCTGCCTCGGGGGCCGAGCCTGCCGCCTCGGCGGCCGAGCCCGCCGGGACCGGCGACTCCGGCTCCGAGGCGGGGCCGTGCCCCAACTGCCACGCGCCGACCCCGGCGAACGCGCTGTTCTGCGAGGCCTGTGGCTACGACTTCACCACCGGGAGCCTGCCGCGGCCGGTGACCCCGCCGCCGCCCGGCCCGCCCGGGTCCGTGCCGGACGACGCCCCGACGGCTGAGACACCGACCGTGACGCCCGCCGCGCCCGTGGCGCCGGTCGCGCCCGTGGCGCCGCCGCTCGCCGCCGGCTGGGTGGCCGAGGTGTGGATCGACCCCGACTGGTACGCCGACCAGCAGTCGACCGACCCGATGCCCTCGGCCGGCCTGCCGACCGTCGTACCCCTGCGCAGCCAGTCGTTGCTCGTCGGCCGCGCCTCCGCGTCGCGCGGCATCCACCCCGACATCGACCTCGGCTCCGACACCGGGATCAGCCGCCGTCACTGCCAGCTCACCTCCGACGGCAGGCGCTGGTGGGTCGAGGACCTCGGCTCCTCCAACGGCACGTACGTCGGCGACGCCACCGGCCCGCTGCCCACCACCCCGCTCGTGCAGGGCCAGAAGCGCGAGCTCGACGGCGACGACCGGATCTACCTCGGTGCCTGGACCCGTCTCGTCGTACGCAGGGCGGAGCCGGGGGAGGGCTGAGCCTCCTGGCTGCTGTTGTTCCTCTGGTCGGTGTGGCGGCCGCGCGTAGCGCGCCGCTCCCCGCCGACGCTCCTATGGTCTGTCAAGTGGTGATCGGGCCGTGTTCGAGTAGTCGGTAGAGGTCGCGGGCGATGTAGCGCTTCAGGCAGCGCTTGATCTCCCGGTTC
>NZ_BAAGSB010000007.1:0-131642 GCF_054782655.1 Nocardioides montaniterrae
GCGACACCCTCACACCGTGCGGCACCACACACCACCCTCACCTCAGGTGTTGCGATGACCCCACGAATCCGCCCTGCATACCTTGGGAAACCTGCAGTCGGGCGATCAGCGCGAGCGGAGCCCGGAGATCGTCAGCACCAACCGCTCGAGGGTGTACGACGCATCGCTGGCCGCGCCCTTGATGTCGGCGTCGGCCTGGGCGACGGCGCGGATCGCGCGGCCCAGCCCCTGCTCGTTCCAGGAACGGGACTGGTCGCGGAGGGTGCGCAGCTTCCACGGCGGTACGCCGACCTCGCGGGCCAGGTCGGCATCGCGCATGCCGCGCGGGGCGCCGACGTAGCGGGCCAGGCCGCGGACGCTGCCGGCGAAGGCGGAGGTGACCAGCACGGCCGGCGTACCGCTGTCGAGGGCCCACCGGAGCTCCTCGAGCGCGACCGTGGTCCGGCCGGCGAACGCGGCATCGGCCACGGTGAACGACTTGGCCTCGGCCCGGCCGCCGAAGTAGCGACGTACCTTGTCCTCGCTGATGCGCTCCCCCGCGAAGTCGCTCGCCAGCTGGGAAGCGGCACCCGCCAGCGAGCGCAGGTCGCGGCCGATCGACTCGACCAGCACCTCGGCGGCCTCGCGATCGATGGTGCTGCCGTGGCGGCGGACCTCGGAGCTGACGAAGCCGGGGAACTCCGAGGGCTTGAGCTCCTCGGACTTGTGCTCGGTGACGGTCTTGAGCTTGCGCAGCTTGGTGAGCACGCCGCTGCCCTTCTGGCCGCCGCCGTGGACCAGGACCAGCGCGACGTCCTCGGACGGCGCGGCGGCGTACGCCAACAGGCCGTCGACGGACTCGTCGGGCAGGTTCTCCAGACCCTGGACGGTCACGCAGCGGATCGCCGAGAAGAGCGACGGCGCGGACAGCTCGCCGAGGCTGCCGACGCTCAGATCGCTCGCGATCGCATCGGAGACCTCCGCCTCGGCGTCGTAGCCGCGGATCGCCTCCCTGACCTGCTGGACAACCCGAGCGCCGAGGTACTCCTCCTTGCCGGTCACGAGGGTGATCCGGCCCAGCACCTCGTTCGCCTGCATGCCTGAACTCTGCCAGACGGGGCCGACAGCGTCCGAGATCCGTCCGGGATCGGCCGACCGGCGTAGCCCGGGGCCACGGAGCCGGGTTGGCGCAGCATGACCCTCCTCCGACGTACCCGCATCATGGTGGCCACCGCCGTGATCGCCGCAGCCGCCACCACCCCACTCATCGCGCCCGCCCACGCCGTCACCGACTCCCCCAGCCAGCACTACCTCGACGTCAGCGGGGTCCGGGTCACCAACACCGCCCGCTCGGTGACCTTCACCTTCTTCTACCGCCAGGTGTTCACGCCGGTGAACCCCAACGGGCAACAGCCCGACGGCTACCCGTGGTGGTGGGGCGGCGACGTCTTCTTCGACACCGACGCGTCCCACGCGGGCCCGGAGTACGGCGCGCTGATCAACAACCAGTGTGGCGCCGGCTACGAGCTGGGGCGTCTGGTGAAGCGCTCCTACGGTGGTACGACCTACTACGACGTCACCGACAAGTGGAAGGGCGGCTGCGGCGACGCGCACAGCTGCGTGCACACGGCCGACCTGACCGAGAGCAGCACCGGCAGCAAGCTCACCTCGATCGTGTTCCGCAAGGTCAAGGGCTGCTACACCGCTCGCCGGGTCCGGATGAGCGCGTTCCTCCGCACGGGCGCGGTCGGCTGGACCTCGTCGGACTACTCCGGCGCCCACGACGTCATCGACGCCTTCCCCCGGAGCACGATGACGCAGTGGACAGGCTGGACCGGCACCGGCCACCGCCACTTCTTCGCCGACCAGACGACAGGGTTCCAGGCCACCGCGAGCTCCGAGGCACCCTGAGGATCACCGCTCGGTGACCAGACGGGGCGAGCCGTCAGGTCCGATCACGACCGCGGTGGCGCCGTCCTGGTCGGTCCGGGCGACGGTCAGGCCGGCCCGACGGAGGGTGTCGATCGTGCTCGCTGCAGGGTGGCCGTAGTCGTTGTCCTTGCCGACCGAGATCACCGCGACCTTCGCGTGCAGCGAGGTCAGCCAGGCCGGGTCCTGGTAGCGGGACCCGTGGTGCGGGACCTTGAGGACGTCGGCGTGGAGCCCCGGATAGGTGGCGGCCAGCTGGGCCTGGCCGGGCGGTTCGACGTCGCCGGTCAGCAGCAGGCTCAGGCCGTGGGTCCGGACGAGGAGCACGACGCTGGCGTTGTTGGCGCTGCTGCCGTCGCCGGCGCCGGGGACCGGCTGCGGGAGATCGGGGTAGAGCACCTGGACGACGACGTCGGCGTAGCGCCGGGTCAGGCCGGAACGCACCATCCGGACGGGAACCCCCGCGTGGGCAGCGGCCTGCTGGACGCTCCGGACGCCGTACGGCGGGTCGAGCACCGCGGTCGTGTCGATCTCGGCGACCTGCCTGCCGTGCAGAGCGCCGGTGAGCCCGTCCACGTGGTCGGCGTGGAAGTGGGTCAGGACGAGCAGCGGGATGCGACGTACGCCGAGGTGGTCGAGGCAGGAGTCGACCAGGTGGGGGTCGGGGCCGGTGTCGACGACGATCGCGCTGTGCGGGCTGACGGCGACAGCCAGGGCGTCGCCCTGGCCGACGTCGCAGGCGGCGAAGATCCACCCCCGCGGCGGCCACGAACCCGGCAGCGACCACAGGCGACCGGGGAGGCCCACCAGGAACGCGACGGCGATCGCCGTGGCCGTCAGGGCCCAGCGACGCCGCTCGAGGAGACGGGGCAGCAGGCCCGCGGCGACCAGGCAGAGGGCGGTGAGCACGGCGAGGGCGAGCGCGCCGGCACCCCAGGTGATCGCGGCCCCGGGCAGGTCGCTCCCCCGGTGGGCCACGGCGAGCAGCCAGGCGGCACACCACGAGGCGACCGTGCCGAGCAGGTGGGCGGCCCCGGGGAGGACGAGGTCGAGGACCCCGGCGATCAGCCCCAGCACCGTGGCAGGACCGACGACGGGACCCGCGAGCAGGTTCGCCACGACCGCGACGATGCTGACCTGGCCGGAGAGCCCGGCGACGACCGGGGTGCACGCGAGCTGGGCCGCGAGCGGGATGGCGACCGCCTCGGCGAGGAACGTCGGCATCCAGCGCGCGAGCGCCCTGGTGAACGGCGGCCCGAGCACGACGATGCCGGCCGTGGCCAGGGTCGAGAGCGCGAAGCCGGCCGACCTGGCGAGGGCCGGGTCGATCAGCAGCAGGGCGACGACGGCCACACCGAGCGCGCGAAGACCACGGCGACGCCCGTCCGCGCCGAGCGCGACCAGGCCGACCGTTCCCATCGCGGCCGCGCGCAGGACCGACGGCTCGGTCCGCGCGAGAAGGACGAAGCCGACGATGCCCGCGACACCGAGGACGGTCAGCCACCTGCCGCGTACGCCGGCCCAGCGCGCCAGCGTGAGCAGGAAGCCCACGATCAAGGTCAGGTTGGTCCCGCTGACGGCCGTCAGGTGGGTCAGCCCGGTGGTCCGGAACTCCTGCTGGGTGATCGTGGTGAGCCCGGCGTCGTCGCCGTCGACCAGGCCGGCGACCAGCGCGGCCTGCTCGTCCGGCCGGTGGTCGACCGCCCTGCGGATACCGGTCCGGACGGCCGCTGCCGCCGACCACCAGGGGTCCGGGCTGCGCGCTACCTGCGGCGGCCCGGGTCCGCTGATCAGGGCAGCGGTGTCGGTGTCGTCGGCCGGACCGAGGTGGCCGCGCAACCGGAGAACCTCGCCCCAGCGGACGCTGCTCCAGCTGCCGTCGCCGAACACCACGGCGCTCGAACCGAGGCGGTAGAGCGAGCCACCGACGACCGCTGACGTCACCCGCAGCCGCACCACCACCTGGGTCTCTCGCTGCCCACCCCGCGGCGCACCACTGACGATCGCCCGCGGGTCGGAGACGACGGTGGCGACCAGGTCGGCGACCGCGTGCCGCCTGGCCAGGGCGGTCAACGGGTCGGTCGCCACCGCCCGCTCGCGCAACGCTGCCCCACCGGCGACGGTCGCCGCGACCACGAGCAGCGCGGCCGCGAAGGCCGTACGCCGGCGCCCGGCTCCCACCGCGAGCACTGCCAGCAGCACCCAGGGCAGCACGCCCCCGGCGTACACGGCCAGGGCGGCAGCCCAGGCCGCGAGGCCGAGCAGCGGCATGCGGTAGTCGTGCCGGTCGTTCTCTCCGATCTCGCGTGGGCCGTTGCGCGCCACTCCCCGACCGCCGCGTCAGACCGTGACGTGGGGGGCGAGCTTGGCCAGCGTCTTGTCGCCGATGCCGTCGACGTCGAGGAGCTGGTCGACGCTGGTGAAGCGGCCGTTCTCCGCACGCCAGTCGAGGATCGACTGCGCCGTCACCGGGCCGACGTCGGGCAGCGTCTCGAGCTGATCGACCGTGGCGGTGTTGAGGTTGACGACCGGCCAGGCCGCGCCGGTCAGCGGCATCGCTCCCGAGGCGGGCGGACCCGCCCGGCCGCCGGGGACGCCGACGACGACCTGCTCACCGTCGACCAGGACCCGGGCCAGGTTCAGCGAGGTGAGGTCGACGCCCCGGCGCGCCCCGCCAGCGGCCTTGATGGCATCGACGACCCGAGACCCGGCGGAGAGGACCACGATGCCGGGGCGGCGTACCTTCCCGACGACGTCCACGGTGACCTTGGCACCGGTTGCGCTCGGCGCAGCGCTCGGACCCGATCCGGGCGAGGTCCGCGCGACGGGCGAGAAGCCGACCAGCGGCGCCGCCGCGCCCGCGGTCGGCATCGGCTCGACCGGACCACGATCACGCAGCAACCACCAGGTCGTGCACGCGATCGCCAGCGCGGCGGCCAGGGCGATGACGGCGAGGTGCGCCGAGCCCAGGTCGCCGACGGCCGGCAGCCGGTCGCGGACCGAGAGCCCGACCGGGCGTGCGGACCGGCGAGCGGCATGGCGGCCCGGGGCGCTGATCGGGACGACGACCGGCGGTGGCTGCTCGACCGGGGGCAGGGGCGCCGCCAGGCGCGTGTGGTCCGACCACCACTCCGGCGGGATCTCGGACCCGCCGGAGTGATCGCTCGCCGACGGCGCCGCCCGACCGCCGATCGCCACGGCCAGCTGGGCCAGCCGTTGCGCGGCGCGGTCGGTGGAGTCGGCGGTGCCGGTGGTCGGTGACGAGCGCATGCCTGCACGCTAGGAAGCCGTGGCGACATCACGCCGGGCTCGCGGACGACCCTGTGGAGGACCACCGTGCGCGGCCCCGTTGTGGACAGGAACCGGCCCGTCGTGTGACGGATGGGATCAGTCGACGACCGGTGCCACGCAGACGGCGAGGAATCCCGGTCCGACGTGTGCCCCGAGCACGCCGCCGATCTCGTCGCAGCGGACCTGGCCCACGAGGCGCGACGCCATCCGCTCGCCCAGCCGCTCCGCGAGGCCCTCGGCCCGCTCGGCAGCCGCGAGGTGCATGACGTTGACCTCGACCGGCGCCTCCCCGGCCACCTCGACGGCGAGGTCCTCGAGGCGGGCGATCGCCTTGGCCGACGTGCGGACCTTGGCGATCGGCACGATCACGCCGTTCTCGATGGTGAGCAGCGGCTTGACCGCCAGCGCGCCACCGAAGAGTGCGGCCGCGGCGCCGATCCGCCCACCGCGACGCAGGTGCTCGAGGGTGTCGACGTAGATGAACGTCCGAGTCGCCTCGGCGCGCACCATCGCGGCCTTGGCGGCGTCCTCGGCCGAGCCCCCGTCGGCGAGCGCCCGGGCAGCGGCGACCAGCGCGTACGCCGTCCCGGGGCCGATCTGGCGGGTATCGACGCACGTGACCGGGATCGACGCAGCCCGCCCGGCGAACTGCGCGGACTCCAGCGTCCCGCTGACCTCACCGGAGATGTGGACCGACAGGACCGCGTCGGCACCCTCGGCCGCGAGGCGCGCGTAGGTGTCGGCGAAGAGCACCGGCGCCGGCCGCGACGTGCTGACCGGACGCTTGGCGCGCAGCGCGTCGGCGACCTTGTCGGGCGCGACCTCCGGGGCGTCGGCGTCGTACGACGTCCCGTCGATCACCACCTGCAGCGGCACCACGACGGCACCGAGCGACTCGACGCAGACGGACGAGAGCTCCGCGGTGGAGTCGGTGACGAGGGAGACGCGCACGGCTTCAGGTTACGCGCGCTGCTCAGACGACGATGTTGACGAGCTTGGGCGCCCGCACGATCACCTTGCGAACGGGGCGGCCGTCGATCGCCTTGACCACGGCCTCGTCCGCGAGCGCGAGCGCCTCGAGGTCGGCCGCGGAAATGTCCGGTGCGACCTCGAGCCGGCCCTTGACCTTGCCCTGGATCTGGACCACCGCGGTGACGGACTCCTCGACCAGCAGCGCCGGGTCGACGGTCGGCCAAGGCGCCTGGGCGACCGACGGCTCGTGGCCGAGCTGCGCCCACATCTCCTCGGCGGTGTACGGCGCGACCAGCGACAGCAGGATCGCGACGGCCTCGGTCGCCTCACGGACGGCCGGGTCCGCCGGGCCGCAGCCCGAGTCGATCGCCTTGCGCGTCGCGTTGACGAGCTCCATGGTGCGGGCGACGACCACGTTGAAGCGGTAGGACTCGACGAGCTGCTCGGCGTCGGCGATCGTCCGCGCCGTCGTACGTCGAAGCGCGGTGTCTCCCCCGTCGAAGGCGATGCCCGGCGCGGAGGTGACGTCGCCGGCCAGCCGCCAGGCGCGGGCGAGGAACTTCGCCGAGCCCTGCGGCGAGACGTCCGCCCAGTCGATGTTGTCCTCAGGCGGGCTGGCGAAGACCAGGGTCAGGCGCACGGCGTCGACGCCGAACTTGTCGATCTGCTCGCCGAGGTCGATGCCGTTGCCCAGCGACTTGGACATCTTGCGGCCGGCGTTGATGACCTTGCCCTGGGAGAGGTACGCCGAGAACGGCTCGTCCCAGTCGATCAGGCCCAGGTCGCGCAGCGCCTTGGTGAAGAACCGCGCGTAGAGCAGGTGCAGCACGGCGTGCTCGTCGCCGCCGAGGTAGAAGTCGATCGGGCCCCACGCCTTGGCCAGCGCCGGGTCGAAGGCCTGGGTGTCGTCGTTGGGCGAGAGGTAGCGGAAGAAGTACCAGGACGAGTCGACGAAGGTGTCCATGGTGTCGGTGTCGCGCTCGGCGGGACCACCGCACTTCGGGCAGCTGACCTCGACCCACTCGCGTGCGGCGCCGAGGGGCGAGGTGCCCTTGGGCTTGAGGTCGGCACCCTTGAGCTCGGGCAGCCGGACCGGGAGCTCCGCCTCGGGCACCGGCACCTCGCCGTCGACCGGGCAGTGGATGATCGGGATCGGGGCGCCCCAGTAGCGCTGGCGCGAGAGCAGCCAGTCGCGCAGGCGGAAGTTGACGGTGCCCTCGCCGTGACCGCTGGCCTCGATCTTCTCGATCGCCCTGGTGACCTCGGCGGCCTTGTCGTAGGGCTGCTCGTCGTCGTAGACCGGGACGATCGGGAGCCCGAACTTCTCCGCGAACTCGCGGTCGCGCTCGTCGTGGGCGGGGACGGCCATGATCGCGCCGGTGCCGTAGTCGGCCAGCACGTAGTCGGCGGCCCAGACCGGGATCTGCTCACCGGTCAGCGGGTTCGTGGCGGTGACGCCCAGGTCGACGCCGGTCTTGGGGCGGTCGGTGGCCAGACGATCGATGTCGGAGGCCTTGCGCACCTCGGTCAGGTAGTCGTCGAGCGCCTGCCGCTGGCCGTCGCTGACCAGCTCGGCGGCGAGCATGGCATCAGCCGCGACCACCATGAACGTCGCGCCGACCAGGGTGTCGGGACGCGTCGTGAAGACCTTGATCGGGTCGTGGCCCTCGACGTCGAACGAGACGTGCGCGCCCTCGGAGCGACCGATCCAGTTGCGCTGGGCGTTGACGACCTTGCCGATCCAGCTGTCCTGCAGGCCGTCGAGGGAGTCGTAGAGCTCCTGGGCGTACTGAGTGGTCTTGAAGTACCACTGCGTGAGCTCCTTCTTGGTCACCTCGGCACCGCAGCGCTCGCAGGTGCCGTCGGCCAGGACCTGCTCGTTGGCGAGCACGGTCTGGTCCTGCGGGCACCAGTTGACCGGGGAGTTCTTGCGGTAGGCCAGCCCGGCCTCACGCAGCTTGAGGAACAGCCACTGCGTCCACTTGTAGTACTCCGGGTCGGAGGTGTGCAGGCGCCGCGACCAGTCGAAGCTCAGGCCGTACTTCTTGAACGAGCCGAGCTGGGTCTCGATGTTGGCATAGGTGTACGCCGACGGGTGCTCGTCGCGCTTGATCGCGGCGTTCTCCGCGGGCAGCCCGAAGGAGTCCCAGCCCATCGGGTTGAGCACCTCGAAGCCGCGGAACCGCTTGTAGCGCGCGAGCACGTCGTGCAGCGCCATCACCTCGGCGTGACCCATGTGCAGGTCGCCGCTCGGGTAGGGGAACATCGTGAGCGCGTAGAACTTCGGCTTGCCCGCGAGGACCGCCGCGTCGTCGGCCTTGAACGCCTCGAGCTTCTCCCAGACCGGCAGCCACTTCTCCTCGACGCCGTGGACGTCGTACGACGCCGGCTCGGTCACCTGCTGCTCAGACTGCTCGCTCACGCGAGAAGTCTATTGGCGGGCCTTCACGTCGGATTCATCGGCGGGACCTAGCCTTCGTCTCGAGGAAAGGCTCGCGATGACCGGACTGATGGAGCACCTGCTCGCCACGCCCGCATGGGCCGTGCTGCTGGTCGTGTTCGCGCTGCCGTTCCTGGAGTCGGCGGCGTTCCTGGGGTTCGTGTTCCCGGGCGAGACCGCGGTCGTGCTCGGCGGCGTCGTGGCCGGCCAGGGCCGCATCGCGCTGGCACCCGTCATCGCCGCGGCGATCCTCGGCGCGATCGCCGGCGATGCGATCGGGTACGTCGTGGGCCGCCACTGGGGGCGCTGGATGCTGGACTCGACGCTGGGCCGGTTCATCAAGGCCCACCACATCGATCGCGCGGAGCAGGCTCTCGTACGCCGCGGCGGGTGGGCGGTCTTCCTCGGCAGGTTCACCGCGGCCCTACGGGTGATGATCCCGGGCCTCGCGGGGATGGCAGGAATGCCCTACCGCCGCTTCGCCCTGGCAAACGCCGCCGGCGGAGCGGTGTGGGCGGTGTCGATGGTGCTGATCGGATACCTGGCCGGCAACGCGTGGCACCGGATCGCGCACGACGTCTCGCTGGCGGGCATCGGCCTCGTGGTGCTCCTCGCCGCCGCACTGGTGGGTGGGCACCTGTGGCGACGACGCCGCGCTAATGTCCCGGCATGACCTCCGGCGCCCCTTCCGGCATCACTGACACGTTCCGACTCGACGGCCGCGTGGCGATCGTCACCGGCGCCTCCTCCGGCCTCGGCGTCGCCTTCGCCCAGGCCCTGGCCGAGGCGGGTGCCGATGTCGTGCTCGGCGCGCGCCGGGCGGACCGGCTCGCGTCGACCGCCGACCTCGTGACGGCGGCCGGCCGCCGCGCGGTCCGCGTCGCCACCGACGTCGCCGACCCGGACTCCTGCCAGGCGCTCGTCGACGCCGCGATGAACGAGCTCGGGCGGGTCGACGTACTCGTCAACAACGCCGGCATCGGCACCGCCGTACCGGCCACGCGGGAGACGCCCGAGCAGTTCCGCTCCGTCATCGACGTGAACCTCAACGGCTGCTACTGGATGGCCCAGGCCTGCGGCCGCGTGATGCAGCCGGGCTCCTCGATCATCAACATCTCCTCGGTCCTCGGCCTGACCACCGCCGGGCTCCCCCAGGCCGCGTACGCCGCCTCCAAGGCCGGTCTGATCGGCCTGACCCGCGACCTCGCGCAGCAGTGGACCGGCCGCAAGGGCATCCGCGTCAACGCGATCGCGCCGGGCTTCTTCGTCTCGGAGATGACCGACAGCTACCCGCGGGGCTACCTCGAGCAGCAGCAGGAGCGCATCCCGATGGGCCGCAAGGGCGACCCGCGCGAGCTGGCCGCGACCGTGGTGTTCCTCGCCGGAGACGGAGCGGGGTACATCACCGGCCAGACCCTCCCCGTCGACGGCGGGATGACCATCACCTGAGCGTCCCGTCTCACTGAGAGTGACCTATCGGTCACTCTCAGTGAGACGCGAGCTCGAAGTCCTCGAAGTCGAAGCCGGGTGAGACCAGGCAGCTGACGAGCGCGTCAGCACCGGAGGGCAGCGTCCGCTGCCAGACCCCGGCCGGCACGAGCGCCTGCGGCTCGGCGGCTGACACCGCCAGCACCTCTCCCGGCACCGGCGCGGGCCCCGACCCGCCCAGCTCCACCGAGACCGCACCGGTGTGCGCGAGCCACAGCTCGTCGGAGGAGACCCGGTGCCAGGCCGAGGACTCCCCGGCGGCGAGGAAGAAGTAGATCAACGTCGCGGTGGAGCGGACCCGGCCATCGACCAGCGTCACCGAGACGGGCGAGCGCCAGGTCTCGCGGTACCAGCCACCCTCGGGATGCGCCTCGAGACCGAGCGCACCGGCCACCGCTGGGCGAGCGCTCACCGTGGCGCGCCGGCGACGATGTCGTCGTACTCCCCCGCGTGGTTGCGCAGGAAGGCGACCACGAACGGGCAGCGCGCGACGACCAGCTTGCCCTGGGCGCGGATGTCCTCGAGCACGAAGCGCACCAGCTCGGTGGCCAGCCCGCGGCCGCCGTACGCCGGATCGACCTCGACGTGCGGCAGGACGACGTGCACGGCGTCAGGCAGGCCGTAGTCGGCCAGGCCGATGACGGCCTCGTCGTCGCGGATCTCGTAGCGGGAGAGCTCGGGCGCGTGGACGTGCGTGATCACCCCGCCATCCTGACAGGGCTCAGGCAGGAACCAAGGGAAGCAGCGGCAGCGACAGCGCGGTCCGGAGACCCTGCTGGTCCTTGACCGCGTCGGCCAGCGTCTTGGCGTCGAGGACGCTGAAGAACGCATCGAGCGCGTCGGCGAAGATCGAGCGGCCGGCGCAGTGCTCGGCCACCTGGCAGTTGCCGTCCGCGCTGAGGCACTCCACGACCGAGAAGTCGGTCTCGACCGCCCGCACGATGTCACCGATGCTCAGGCTCTCGGGGTCGACCCGGAGCTGCAGGCCGCCGGTCCGCCCGGTGAAGCTGGCCACGAAGCCCGCGTGGACCAGGCGCTGGGCGATCTTGGCGAGGTGGTGCTGCGAGAGGTCGTACGCCGCAGCGATCTCCCGAACCGTTCCGCGGTTGTCCGGCGCGATCGCCAGGAACACGAGCATGCGGAATCCGTAGTCGGAGTAGGCCGTGAGCTTCATAAAGTAGACCGTTGCAACTTTCCTGCGGGAGCTTTCGCGGACCTAACGCGCGGAGGCCCCTGGCGCTACGGCCTTGAACACATGCCACTCGCCGATCTGTGCCACATCGCGGTAGTGAGCGTGCAGGTAGACGTTGGCTGCGGTGCTGTCCACCGCCCAGGTGTCGATCTCCGTGCCGGGGACGATGATCCAGGTCGGAGGCTCCTGGCGCAGGACCTGCATGAACTCGATCAGGTGCGGGTCACGCACGCGGACGGGCAGGCTCCACAGGTGCTCGTACGGGTCGTGCAGGCCCGTCCCCTCCAGCACGTTGGACTGCCCGAACACCACGACCGCCGACTGCCCCGGGGCGTCGTGCGTGCGCAGGTACTCGGCGACCTTGTCCCCCGAGGTGCCGGGATGGCCGTAGTCGACGAACGCCGACGGCACGGCGACGACCGCGATGACGACGTACGCCGCCGCGAGCCACCGGACCCGCAGCAGGTGGGCGCGGACGACGCCGGCGACGATCAGGACGCTGCCGGGGACGGTGCCGATCAGGTAGTGCAGCCAGTAGCTGCCGCCGGCGATGACGCCGATCGCCTCCCACAGCATGATCGCCGCGGTGATCGCGCCGAGCGGGACCAGCGGGAGCCGCTCGAGGTGGTCGGCGCGTCGCCGCCACCAGATCAGGGCGCTGATGACCGCGAGGACGCCGAGGAGCCAGGCGAAGCTGCCGAAGAACGCCTCGGCCACGTGGGCCGCCCGCTCGGAGGTCGCCGCGGAGGCCTGGGTGCGGATCAGGTGCGAGGCCTCTCCGCGGAAGGTCACCACCGCGTCGAACAGGCCGCTGGGGGACGTCCCCCGCGCTGCGGCGAAGCCGAGGACCCCACCGAGGAACGCGATCGAGCCGACCCCGAAGATCGCCGCACCCTCGACGGCGGCACGAGCCTGCCGGCGCCACGCCAGCCAGATCACGCCGACACCGGCCGCGACGAAGACCTCGGCCATGTTCTGCTTGATCGAGACCGCACAGACGCCCGCCGCACTGGCCGCGAGCCACCACAGCCGACGCCGCCGCGGCCCGTCGAGGTCGGCGAGGGCGCGGAGGACGGCGTACAGGCCGAGGAGGATGAAGGGCGCGGCGAGCAGCTCGCCGTCCACCTCGTTGGCACCGAACAACGGGTCGGACAGCAGGACGGCGGGGACGGCCACAGCGAGCGGCGCGGCCCAGCGCCAGTCACTGACGAGCCGGCCGATGGCGTACGCCGCGAGGCAGGACATCAGCAGCGCGAGGATCCCGATCAGGCGCAGCGGGACCGCCCCGCCGAGCGCCGCAGCGATCTCGTAGATGCCGATCAGCACGGGCGGGCGGTCGACCCAGTAGTTGCCGTACAGCGAGGAGCCGTGGCCCCACTGGCCGCCGACGATCAGGAAGCCGGCCTCGTCCGAGGACAGCGGACGCCCGACCATCGGCAGGCGCAGCAGCGCGCCCGCGAGCGCGAGCAGGCCGGCCGCCAGGGCCGGACCCGGCCGCCAGGACGTCACCGGCGGGCGTCGACGCCGGACGGCGTCGGGTGCTCGATCCGGCCGCGGATCTCCTGCCAGCGCCAGCGCAGGATGAGCCGGGCGGCCTCCTTGGCGACGTCGCCGGTCATCTTGGAGGCGCCGGCCACGCGCTCGACGAACGTGATGGGGTGCTCGGTGATGCGCAGGCCGATCCGCTCGGCGTGCCAGGTGTTCTCCACCTGGAAGCCGTAGCCGTTGGAGTGCGTGTCCACGACCCCGGCGTCGCGGAGGGCCTGCGAGCGCCAGGCCCGGAAGCCGGCGGTGGCGTCGTGGGTCTTGAGCCGGAGCATCCCGCGGGCGTAGGTGTTCGCGCCCCACGAGATGAACTTGCGGCGCTTGGGCCAGTTCTCGGTCGCTCCGCCCGGCACGTAGCGCGAGCCGATCACCAGGTCGTGGTCGGCGAGCTTGTCGAGCATCGGGATCACCGCGGACGTCGGGTGCGAGCCGTCGGCGTCCATCTGCACGATGGCGTCGTAGCCG
The DNA here is from genome assembly GCF_054782655.1 of Nocardioides montaniterrae. Classification (NCBI taxonomy): domain Bacteria; kingdom Bacillati; phylum Actinomycetota; class Actinomycetes; order Propionibacteriales; family Nocardioidaceae; genus Nocardioides; species Nocardioides montaniterrae. Next base: position 13,302 of record NZ_BAAGSB010000007.1, read on the forward strand.
TCCTCGAGGGCCTTGGCGAAGCCGGCCCGGTAGGCCGCACCGAGCCCGTCCTTGGAGGTCCGGGTCAGCAGGTGGATCCGGGTGCCGTACGCCGGGTGCGCCGTGACGATGTCGCCGGTCCCGTCGGGGCTGGAGTCGTCGACGACGAGGATCTCGGGCGCGTCCGAGTCACGACCCGGGCCGAGCGCCGCGAGGCGGTCCAGCATCGGGCCGACGGAGTCGGCCTCGTTGTACGTCGGGACGACGATGACACTGCGCATGGTTGAGGATCCTGCCGGAGGCTGATGAAGGGAACCTTAAGCGTAGGGCGCAGCTCAGACATCGACGTGCGCACCCATCAGCACGGTGCGGTCGCGCGGCAGCAGGAAGTGGTCCGCGGCGTCCGACGAGATGTGCGAGGTGGCCAGGAAGAGCCGCTTGCGCCACTTCGGCATGTCGATCGCCGAGGCCTCGTCGCGAGCCGGGACCAGCTCGATCTTGGACAGGAAGTACGTCGCACCCGCCAGGTCGATCGCCCCCTCGGTCTGGTCCGCCTGCAGACGGGCCAGGGCTGCCGGCACGTCCGGCGTCTCGGTGTAGCCGAAGCGCAGCGTGACGTGGGTGATGCCGTCGTCGGCGTACCCGAGGTCGTTGAGGACGACACGGTCCTGCTCCGCGACACGCGGGATCGTCTCGATGTCGATCTTGACGATCAGCACGTTGCGGTGGCGGACGTGGTTGTGCTCGACGTTCGCGCGGAACGCCAACGGCGTCTGCGCGCCGCGGTTGAGGAAGATCGCCGTGCCGTCGACGACGGACGCGCGCGAGGGGTCCTGGAGCTCGGTGACGAAGTCGGTGAGCCGGCCCTCCATGACCGTGCGCCGCGCGGTGACCAGCTCCCGACCGCGCTGCCAGGTCATCATCACGGTGAAGCAGACCAGCGCGATGACGACCGGCAGCCAGGCACCGTGCGGGATCTTGGTCAGGTTGACCGCGAGGAAGAGCAGGTCGAGCGCCAGCAGCACCGCCACGATCGGGAACAGCACGACCTTGGGCATCCGCCAGGTGCGCGCGGCGATGTAGGCGAACAGGATCACCACGATGGTGATCGTCCCGGTGACCGCCATGCCGTACGCGCTGGCCAGCGCGAACGAGGACTCGAAGGCGAACACGAGCGTGAGCACGGCGACCAGGAGCAGCCAGTTCACGAACGGCACGTAGATCTGGCCGTGCGAGTCGTCGGAGGTGTGCACGATCCGCAGGCGGGGCAGGTAGCCGAGCTGGCCGGCCGCCTTGGCCACCGAGAACGCCCCGGTGATGACGGCCTGGGCCGCGATGACGGTCGCCGCCGTCGCCAGGACGACGAGCGCGATCCGCGCCCAGTCCGGGCAGAGCAGGAAGAAGGGCGCGCTCAGGTTCTTCGGGTCGTGCAGGATCAGCGCGCCCTGGCCGAGGTAGCTGAGCGTGCAGGCCGGGTAGACCAGGAACAGCCAGCCGACCGAGATCGGTCGGCGACCGAAGTGGCCCATGTCGGCGTACAGCGCCTCGGCACCGGTCACCGACAGCACGATCGCGCCCATCGCGAAGAAGGCGATCTCGAAGTGTCCGAACAGGAAGCCGAGGGCGTACGTCGGCAAGAGGGCTCGCAGGATGCCGGGCTCGTGCACGATCCCCGAGATCCCCAGGCCACCGAGGGTGGTGAACCACAGGATCATCACCGGGCCGAACGTCCGGCCGACCGCCTCGGTGCCGAAGCGCTGCACCAGGAAGAGCATGGTGATGATCACCGCGGTGATCGGGACGACCCACTCGGCGAAGCCGGCATCGACGGTCTTGAGGCCCTCGACCGCCGAGAGCACCGAGATCGCCGGGGTGATCATCGAGTCGCCCAGGAACAGCGAGGCACCGAAGACACCCATCGCGACCAGCACCATCAGCTTGCGGGTCCGGGACTTCTCGAACCAGCCCCGCAGCATCGAGAGCAGGGCCATGATGCCGCCCTCGCCGTGGTTGCTGATCCGCATCACCAGGAGCACGTAGGTGACGGTCAGGACCAGGGTCACCGACCAGAAGATCAGCGAGATGACGCCGTAGAGGTTGTCGGTGCTGACCGGGACCGGGTGCGCCTCCTGAGGGCTGAAGACCGTCTGGAGGGTGTAGATCGGGCTGGTGCCGATGTCGCCGAAGACGACGCCGAGCGCGCCGACGACCGCGGCGAGCCTGAGGACGTCCTTGCCCGAGGTGGGTGCGTTCACGAGGCGTGACCCTACCCAGCGCGGGCCTCGAGCCCGGCCAACGCGTCGCGGAGGGTCTCCGCCACGACGACGTCCTCCATCACGCCCGGACGCACGAACCCGGCGGCGACCAGGCCGTCGAGCGAGGCGAGGAACGGCTTCCAGAACCCGCCGACGTCGAGGAAGGCAACCGGGTCGGAGTTGAAGCCGATGTAGCGCCAGCTCCACACCTCGACGATCTCCTCGAGCGTGCCGAGCCCACCGGGAAGGGTCAGGAACGCGTCGGCGAGGTCGGCCATCATCGCCTTGCGCTCGTGCATGGTCTCGACGACGTGACACTCGGTGAGGTCGTCGCGACCCCACTCCTTCTCCACCATCGAGCGCGGGATCACCCCGATGACCTCTCCCCCGGCGTCCAGCGCGCCCTGGCTGACCGCACCCATCAGGCCGCCGCCACCGGCGCCGTACACCAGGCCGATGCCGCGCTCGGCGAGCTCCTTGCCCACGGCGTACGCCGTCTCGACGTACGCCGGGTCCGCGCCCGGTGCCGAGCCGCAGAACACGGCCAGCCGGCGGATGCTGCCCGAGGGGCCCGAAGTGTCGGTGGTGTCGGTGCTCACGCGTCGGATCCTAGGAGCGCGCGGACCACGTCGCCCGCGGGACCGGCGGGCGCGCTGCGGAACGCGGTGCCGGCCCACAGGTGGACCCGGTCGGGGTCGCCCGCGGCTGCCGCGGCCCGACGCAGGCCGCGGGTGAGGTGGTGGAGGGCGGGATAGCCGTACGGCGCCCGCGCCTCGTGGTCGGCGATGAAGGCGTTGCGCAGCCCGCGGGCCGGGCGGCCGGTGAACGCCCGGGTGATCACCGTCTCGGTGAACCGCGGGTCGGCGAGGGCCTCGCGGTGGACGGCGGAGGCACCGCTCTCGTCGGTGCGCAGCAGCAGGGTGCCGATCGCGACGGCCTCGGCACCGGCCGCGAGGAGCACGCGTACGTCGGCCGCGCCGCCCACGCCTCCGCCGGCGACGATCGGCAGGTCCACGGCAGCGGAGACATCGCGGACGACGGCATCGGTCGCGACGTCGACGATGGGACGCCGCGGGTCGTGGGTGCCGCTGTGCCCACCGGCCCGGCTCCCCTGCACGACCAGGCCGTCGGGCCGCAGCTCCGCGGCGGCCCGCGCCTCCTCGACGGTCGTGACCGTGACCAGCACACGGGTGCCGACGGCCTGCAGGGCCCGCACGTCGTCGACCGGCGGCAGGCCGAAGGTCACGGACACGACCGGCACCGGGTCGGCGACGAGTGTGTCGGCCTTCGCCCGCCAGTCGTCGTCGTCCTCGCGCGGCTCCTCCTGGGAGAGGTCGAGGCCGAACCGCTGGGCGTCGGCGGCCAGCTCGTCGGCGTACGCACGGAACGTGCCGGCGTCGATCCCGCTGGGTGCCGGGAGGAAGAGGTTCATCCCGAAGTGCTCGACGCCGAGGGCGCGCAGGGCAGCGACGTCGGCGCTCATCTGCTCGGCCGTCCGGTAGCCCGCGGCGAGGAAGCCGAACCCGCCCGCACGCGTCACGGCGGCGACGAGCTCAGGGGTCGTCGCGCCGCCCGCCATGGGCGCGGCGACGATCGGGGCACGGGTGTCCAGGAGCATCAGGCCAGCGCCAGGAAGAGCTTCTCCAGCTTCTTGGTGTCCACGCTCTCGGGACCGCCCTCGCTCAGGCACTGGTGCAGGCCTTGGGCGACGAGGGCGTAGCCACCGCGGCTGATCGCCTTGCTGACCGCGGCGAGCTGGGTGAGCGCGTCCTCGCACTCCGAGCCGTCCTCGAGCATCCGGATCACCGAGGTCAGGTGGCCGTTGGCGCGCTTGAGCCGCGTGATGAGCGGCTTGATCTGGTCGGGGTCGAGCTGCATGACATCGATGCTACATCCCCCCAGGGGGTTATACCGGAGGCGATCGAGATATCTCCGGGGACTACTTCTTCTTGACCTTCGGCGGCAGCGTCGCGACGTGCGCCGAAGCGCGGGCGACCCAGTCGCCCGCGTCGACGCCGTCGGGGAGCGTGAGGTAGCCGCCCATCGGGCGCTCCTCCGGCCCGAACGGGCCGGCGCCGAGGTCACCGAGCTCGGCGGCGTCGGCCTGGTCGAGCTTCACCCCGACCTGGGAGCCGAACAGGCCGGCGAACATGTTGCCGTTCACGAACGCGCCGAGCTGGCCGAACATCGGCTTCACCTCGACGGCCGCGGACTCCGCGGCCAGCGGGGCGATCAGGTCGCGGAACGCCTGCTTCTGCTCGTCGGTGGCCTTGGGCATCTGCATCTCAGACCGCCACCGGCGTGCGGCCCGTGAAGGCGGCGAACGCGTCGAGCACCGACATGCCGTCGCCGGCGATCTCGGCGCCGAAGGCACCGCGCTCGCGGCCACCGTTGACGATCGGCTCCGCCGCGGCCCGCACCCAGCTGACGAGCTCGTCGGACGCCTTGACCTCCTGGCCGGAGGCCTGGGCGAAGTCCCACGCGTGGACGAGGAACTCGATCGAGAGGATCATCCGGGCGACGTACGTCGGCAGGCCGCCGCCGACGACCTCCGGCTCGTCGTACGCCGCGAGCGCGGTGATCGCCTGGTCGGCCATCACCGAGACCCGGTTCTCCAGCGAGCCCTCCTCGGGGTTGGTCACGGCCGCGCCGGCCATGCCGCCGAGCGAGACCAGCGAGCCGAAGAGGTGCTCGGCGAGCTCGTGGCAGGTGAACTCCGCGCACGGCGTCTGCTTGACCCGGTCGTCGTCGGTCAGGCCGCGCAGGATCGGCTGCAGGACGGCGAGCGACGCCTCGGCGGCGACGATCGGGTCCAGGTTCTCGGGCGCCCAGGCCCACTCGTCCTGGCCGGCGTCGCCCGTCGCGGCGACCTCCTCCAGGCGCTCGAGGAAGTGGTTCCAGCCCTCCGCGTGGTGCGCGGCCTGCTCCTCGGTGAGTCCCTCGTGCACCAGCGTGACGCGGCTGCCCGCACCCGCCGGCTCGACGGTGATGGTGACGGTCGAGGCATCGGGAGCGAGATCGGCCGAGCCGTCCCAGCCCCAGCCGAACACGACGCGCTTGCCGGGCTCGACCTCCCAGAAGGTCCCGGAGGCACGGTGGCCGGGCGTGACGGTCCAGCGGTACTCGCCGCCGGCGCGGAGGTCGACGTACGCCGAGACGGCCTGCCAGCGGCGAAGGCGCTCGGGCTGCGTGACGAGGTCGAACGCCTCCTCGGCGGAGACGGGCAGCTCGACGGTCTTCGTGTAGCTCATGGGTTGTTCCTCTTCTTCTCGGCAAGCTCGTGGGCGTCGGCGACGAGCAGGTCCAGCTCGTCGGTCCAGAAACGGTTGATCTCGTCCTGCAGCTGCTGCAGGCCGGAGGGCAGGACGCGGTAGTGCCGCTCCCGCCCGACCTTGTCCGCCTCGACCAGGCCGACACCGGCGAGGAGGAGGAGGTGCTGCGAGATCGCGGAGCGGGTCACGGAGAACTCCCCCGCGATCTGGCCGACCGTGAGCGGCCCCCGAGCCAACAGCTGCAGGATGCGGCGCCGGGTCGGCTCCGCTGCAGCGCTCAGGGCGTCGGTCATGAGCAACACGTTAGTCATCACTAACGCATTTGGTCAAGCGGTCGCAGACGACGACCGCCCCCCACACAGAACCATTACGCTCGTAACGGAAATGGTCTAGGGTCGCAGCATGCCCGCCGTGCGCCGTACCCAGGAGGAGCGGCGTACGTCGAGCCGCCACGACCTGATCGCGGCGACGCTCGAGCTGATGGACGAGGTCGGGTACGGCGGCCTCGCGATCGCCGAGATCTGCCAGCGCTCCGGACGGTCGGTGGGCACCCACCTGCACCACTTCGGCACCAAGGCGGCCCTCGTCGCGGCCGCTGTCGACCAGCTCGCGGCCCAGCGGATCGCCGACATGCGCGTCGATCTCGACGAGCGCCCGCGCCAGGGCGTCGAGGCTGCGCTCGACGCGACGTGGAGCTTCTACGCCGGCCCGACGTTCGTCGTCGCGCTCGAGCTGTGGGTGCAGGCCCGCACCAATCCCGAGCTGCGCGCACACCTGCTCGAGGTGGAGGAGCGCATCGACCGCGAGGGCATGGCGCTGATGGCCCGCATCGCTCCCGAGCTGGCGGCGACCGACGACCTCACCGCTGCCCGCTTCGCGGTCGCCACGATGCGCGGCATCGCCATGCGCCGCGCGCTGTTCCCCGACGCCGACATCGACGCCGACTGGCGCGCGGTCAAGCCTCTGCTCCTCGCCGCACTCCCCCACGAGAAGGAACCTCGATGACGACCAACGACGCCCTGATCAAGTACGTCGTCGACGCCAAGGCGGCGCTGTTCGACGAGAACCGCGCCGACAAGGTCAAGAAGCAGCACGACCGCGGCAAGCTGACCGCCCGGGAGCGGGTCGCCTACCTGACCGGCGGCGACTTCCGCGAGCTCGGCGGGCTGGCCGGCCCCGGGCCCGCGCAGAACGGCGCCGCCCCGCTGGTGGCGCCCGGGGACGGCATCGTCACCGGCATCGGGTACGTCGACGGGCGACCGGTCGCCATCGCGGCGTTCGACTTCACCGTCCTCGGCGGCTCCCAGGGCGCGCAGGGCAACCTCAAGCTGGGCCGGATGGCCGAGCGCGCACGGATCGACCGGATCCCGTTCGTCGCCCTGATGGACGGCGGCGGCCACCGCATGCAGGAGGCGCTCGACTCCCGGCTCGCCTCCCCCGGCGCACCGGTCATGCTCCAGCTCGGCGACCTCAACGGCTACGTCCCGACGGTGGCGGCGTTCCTCGGCCCCGGCTTCGGTGCCCCCGCCAACATGGCCGCGGGCTGCGACTTCGTGGTGATCCGTCGCGGCGCGGCCCACATCGGCATGTCCTCGGACGTCCTGGTCAAGGGCGGCACCGGCGAGGACGTCACCAACGACGACCTCGGTGACGCCGACCTCCAGGCCTCGCGCGGCATCGTCGACCTGGTCGTCGACGAGGAGCGCGAGGCGCTCGACGCGGTCCGGCTCTACCTCTCCTACCTGCCGTCCTGGGCCGACGGTGAGCCGAACACCGCCTCCGGGTCGTTCGTCCCCGGGCCGACGGCCGAGGAGATCGACACGGTCGTGCCCGCGAACAAGCGCGAGGCCTACGACGTGCGCGACGTCATCGAGGGCCTCTGCGACGACGAGTCCGTCTTCGAGATCAAGCCCGACTGGGCACGCAACATCGTCACGGCCCTCGGCCGGATCGAGGGCCGCTCGGTCGGCTTCGTCGCGAACCAGCCGAGCTTCGGGGCGGGCGCGATGGATGTCGCTGCGTGCGAGAAGGCGGCGCACTTCTACGCCGTCTGCGACACCTTCGGCGTCCCGATCATCAACCTGATCGACATGCCCGGCTTCCTGGTCGGCCTGGAGGCCGAGCGCCAGGGCCTGGCGCGACGCAGCGGCCGGCTCGCCTACGAGCTCTCGATCGCCACCGTGCCGCTGATCGTGATCACCAGCCGCAAGGCCTACGGCGCGGCGTACGTCGTCCTGGGCGGCGGCCGGTCCCTGGCCGCCGACCTCTCCATCGCCTGGCCGACCGCCGAGATCTGTGCGATCCCGGTGGAGGGCGCGGTCGACCTCGCGTTCCGCTCGGACTGGGAGAACGCGACCGACCCGCAGGCCCGACGCACCGAGCTGATCGAGCTGTTCAGCGCCAACATCGACCCGCTGCTGGCCGCCGACAGCTTCGGCATCGACGACATCCTGCTGCCGTCCGAGACCCGTGCGGCGATCGCGGAGACCCTGCGCCGGGTGCCGCGTCGCAAGCCGTCGCGCGTCCCCGACCGCCGCCGCACCATCTCGCCCATCTGACTCCTGGTCGGTGTTCTGAGTCGGCAGCTGGCGGCCGCCTCCTTCGTTGGTTGAGTAGCCCGAGCCGCTAGGCGAGGGCGTATCGAAACCAATTCCGCCGACAGCGAAAAGTGCCTCTGACCAGCAGGTTTGGTCGAATCTTGCATTGAAGAATCGTTCGAACACATGTATGATGAAGGCACGAATCAAGCCTCATCTCTCGGGAGTCACCATGACCGCAGCATCGGTGTCAGAACACCCGATGCTGCGTGCCGTGAACACCTCCCGCCGAGCCTTCGCCGACGTCGCTTCAGTCGAGCCCGTCTACATGACACCGGGCGACAAGGCCACGGCGTTGCGAGGGCTGGCGGCGTTGAAAGCCCAGGTCGAAGAGGCCGAGATGCGGCTCCTTGCCGCCGCCGGTGACCTCGCTCAGGACACCGGTGCCCGCGACGCAGGCCAGTGGCTGGCACACGAGGCGCACCTCGACCCGCGCACCTGCCACAGCGAGCTCAAGCTCGCCCAAGCGATCGACGAGAAGTGCTCCCAGGTCGCGGCGAGCATGCGTGCTGGCGCGGTCAACCGCGCGCAGGCCCAAGTGATCGTCACCGCACTGGAGAAGCTGCCCCCGGAGATCGACCAGGTCACCCGCCGTCGTGCCGAGAAGCACCTCGTCGAGTTGGCCGGCCAGTTCGGTCCGCGTGAGCTGCGGACCCTGGGCGACCGGATCCTTTCGGTGGTCGCCCCCGACATCGCCGACGAGGCCGACGCCCGCGCGTTGGAGCGCGAGGAACGCTCCGCGCGGATCAAGACCTCGATCCGGTTCAAGCGCCTCGGCGACGGGATCACCCGGATCGTCGGCCAGGTCCCTGACGCGGTGGCAGCGCGCCTCGAGACCTACCTGGATGCGTTCTCCTCGCCGCGGGTCTCGACTGGTGAGCGCCTCCCGCGGAGTCGTCGTCTTGGCCAAGCGTTCTGTGCGTTGTTGGAGCACCTCGACCCCAAGAAGCTCCCGGATCACGGCGGCGACGCCACGACCGTGATGGTGACGATCCCGCTCGAGGACCTGCGTCGCGATCTCGCCACCGCTGGGATCATCGGCTCCTTGGAGGGCGATCTCCAGATCACCGCTGACGAAGCCCGGCGCCTGGCCTGCACCGCCAAGATCATCCCCGTCGTCCTCGGCGGCAAGGGCGAGATCCTCGACCTGGGCAGGGCCCAGCGGCTCTTCAACGCCTCCCAGCGCAAGGCCCTCCGCTTGCGCGACAAGCAGTGCCGGGCCGAAGGCTGTTCGATCCCCGCCACCTGGTGCGAAGCACATCATTCACATCCATGGTCAGCCGGCGGGAAGACCGACCTCGCCGACGGCGTGCTCCTCTGCTCCCACCATCACCAGGTCGCCCACGACCCCCACATGACCCACGAGCTCACCTCGACAGGCGCCTGGCGATTCCACCGACGTCCCTAGACATCGTGTGGATCTGGAGCCACCACGTGGCCACGAATCCACACGATGTGGCCGCATCGCATCGTGCCGACACCCGCGCCACCATCACCACGTCGCCCACGACCCCGCGTTACCCACCGGCGCTTGGCGATTCCACCGCCGGCCCTAGACCGAGACCGTGGAGTCCCAGAGCCACCTGGTGACCACCAGACTCCACGATGTCGAGCCGAACCCAACGAACGCACCGATGTGGCCGCCGAAGGCGGCCGCATCGCGTCGGCGCGAGCGAAGCGAGCCGCCGACAACCGCGCCACCAGCGCGCCGCCAGGGACCCGCAGTCAAGGATCGCGAAGCGACCGCGCAGCGGCGCCGAAGGCGTCCTTGACGGCGGGGAGCGGCGCGCTACGCGCGGCCGCCACACCGACCACGAAGCCCACGGCCAGCGCCACCAGGTGACCAGACGGTCCGGCCGATCGGACGTACCGCCGGACGCGATCGCGCGAGAGGGTTGAGGGCATGAGGAGGACCCTCGTCGGCGTGCTGCTGGCTGCGCTCGCCCTGCTCGTGCCGGCGACCCCCGCCGACGCCTCGAACTCGGTCACCTTCCGCCCCCGGCCGATCCCGCTCAGCTCCGCGGAGATCGCCAACACCGGCCGCGGCCAGGTCCGCTGGCAGGGCCAGGCCACCCAGCCTGCCGGCTGGCCGAGCCGCGACGTCTACTACCGCGACCAGGTCTACTGGGGCCGCCTCGAGCGGACCCCCGGCGCCTACGACTTCTCCCCGCTCGATGCCGGTCTGGCCGACGCGGCCTCGACCGGTGGCCGGCCCTCCTTCCGGGTGATGGCCTGGTGTCCCGGCTGCTGGATGGAGAGCCACCCGACCACCGACGGCAAGCCGCCAGCCACCCCGACCTGGCTGCCGAAGCAGCCCCTCGCGATGGCGTCGCCGCCGCCGGCCTGGAACAGCCCGGGCTTCCTGTCGGCCTGGCGCCGGCTGATGACCGCGCTCGGTCGCCGCTACGACTCCGACCCGCGACTCGGCACCGTCGACGTCGGCGGGTACGGCGCCTTCGGCGAGTGGCACACCGACGGCATCGGCTCCAAGATCACCGTCGCCAACGCGCGACAGGTGGTGAGCGCGGTCCTCGACGCGTTCCCCCACCACCAGGTGCTGATCAACACCATGGTGCCGGCGTACGTCGTCCCGGCCCTGCGGATGAGTCCGCGGGTCGGCGTGCGCCAGGACTGCCTGGGCTCGACCGGCTTCCCGTGGACCTTCGATGCCTACCCGATCATCCGCGACCGGTGGCGGACCGCCCCGGTCGTCACCGAGTGGTGCCACGACGCCGGGCAGACCACGAGCCAGCGCGGCCTCGCGCAGGTGCCGAAGTACCACGTGTCCGTGGTCTCCAGCGGCAACGCACCATGGACCTACCAGCAGATGACCAGCGCCCAGCGCGACTCCTGGCGAGCGGCGTCCGAGCGCGCCGGCTTCCGCTACCGGATCGCATCGGTGACCACAGCGCCGCGGTGGCGGAGCGGGGTGGCCACGCCGGTGACGGTGCGGCTGGCCAACACCGGCTCCGCCCCGACGTACGACGCCTGGCGGCTGCGCCTCCGCCTCCTGCGCCCCGACGGCAGCATCGCCGCGAGCAGGGCGTTCCCCGGTGACCTGCGCCGCCTGCTGCCCGGCACCTCGACCCGCACTGCCCAGGTGCGCTTCGAGGTCCCGGCCGGTCGCTACCGGATCGCTCTCGCGGTCACCTCGACCCTCCCCGGCATCGCGCCGATGGCGCTCGCTACCCGCGGCCGGACGGCCGACGGGAGCTACCCGGTCGGCAGCATCTCGATCGGCTGACCGAGTACCTCGACCCATGTGCGCGGCCCACGGCACTGGCTAGGTTCGCGCCATGCGTCCGCGCCTGCTGCCCCTCGCCGCCGTCCTGCTCCTCACCTCTTGCTCGGCCGGACACCGGCCGACGGGTACCGCCGACACCGACCGGCAGGCCCACGTGCTCGGCCTCGCGATCGCCTACCCGCGCCAGCAGGACGCGGCGGGGCTGGCACGCGCGGCGCTGGCGGCCAACGACACCGTCGCCGTGCTCGAGGCGACCGACGTGGCGCCGTCGCAGTCCCGGCTCGTCATCCGGATCCACGTGCCCACGCAGCCACCGGCCAACGAATTCGAGCGGTCGACCCCGGCGTACGACGCCTGCTACCGGCTGACCTACCAGATGCCGTCGTCCTCGCTCGACGGCGAGCCGGATCGGGTCGACTGCCCAGCCGGCGCCATCCCGATGACGCCGCCGCCCGCTCCCCCGGTGCCGCACCTGCCGCGCGACGCGGACGCACGCATGCGCATGGTGCTGCGCGACCTGCCCCCGGCGCCCTCGCTCGCTCGCGTCCGCCACGCGCTCCGGGTCGCGTTCCCCTCGGTGGCGACCGTCGACGCGGCGATCGAGGGTGACCGCGTCGCCGCTGCGGTCGGGGTGTCCTCGTTCGGCCACGCCGAGTGCGAGATCGGTCTGCGGACCGGCACGCACGTCGGCGCCGGGCCGATGACCGGACCACAGCTGGAGCCCGGCGAGGCGGGATGCGAGGCCGACCTCGCCCTCCACCCGGTCGTCACCCACTGAGCCCGCACGACCGGTAGCGGCGTCAGGCCGTGGTCCGCTCCGCGACCGCCTCGACCACGGCCGTGAGGCCGCCGTCGGCGTACGCCGCCCGCTGCAGGCGCGCTCCGTTACCCTGCTCGAGGATCCGCTGCAGCCCGTCGCGGACGAGGTCGGTGTCGCCGGCGGCAGAGAGGTCCGGCGTGACCAGGTCGAGCACCCGATCGAGCAGGCGGTCGGCCGGCACGAGGCGCGCCTCGACCGGGTCGAACAGGTCGTCGTCGAGCCCGAAGCGCGCCGCCCGCCACCGGGCCGCGCGCAGGAGCTCACCGCGGAGTGCGGGCATCGGCCGCCCGTCCTCTGCCTCCCGTGAGGCCGCTGTGACCAGCGCTCGGACGAGCGCGGCGAGCACGGGCGCATCCGCGGCGTCGGCGCACACATCGGCCACCCGGACCTCGACGGTCGGGTAGCGCGCCGAGAGCCGCGCGTCGAAGTAGATCATCCCCTCGTCGAGGGCGGCGCCGCTCGCGATGAGGTCGGCCCGAGAGCGCTCGTAGGCCTCGAGGGAGCCGAACGCCTCGGGTGCGCCGGCGGTGGGCCACTGCCCCCACAGGATCGATCGGTAGCTGGCGTAGTCGGTGTCCTCGCCGGCCAGGTACGGCGAGTTCGCGCTGGCGGCGACCAGCAGCGGCAGCCACGCGCGGATCCGGTCGAGCACCGCGACTCCCTCGTCGGGCGACGCGACGCTGACGTGGACGTGCATGCCGCAGGTCAGCTGGATGCGCGCCAGACGGCCGTACACCTCGCTCATCCGCTGGTAGCGCCGGTCGGCCGTCGTCCGGGTGTCCTGGTCCAGCGGGCTGGTCCCTGACGCGACGAGTCGTACGCCGTGCGCCGCTGCGGCCGTCGCGAGCCCCGACCGCCGCGCGCGCAGATCCTTCTCCAGGGCCGCCATGTCGTGGTGCGGCGCCGTGCCGATCTCTGCCTGCTCCTGCTGGAGCTCGTGCTCGAACTGGCCGTCCGCGAGCCGCTCCGCGGTCGCGACGACCTGGTCGCCGACGGACGCCAGGTACGGCGTACCGCTCCGAACGAGGAGGAACTCCTCCTCGACGCCGACGGTGCGCTGATGAGGATCGCTCATGCGGCCCGGTTCCCCGAAGCCGGCCGGTTCACTCCCCACCGGAGGCCGCGTCGACGGCGCCGAGGTAGCCGGCGAGCATCGCGAGGGCGACGTCGCCGACGGTCCGGTCCGGCGGTGCGAACCCGGGCTGGTGCAGGCCGGAGCCGTCGTCGGGCAGGCCGACGAACATCATCAGGCTCTGCGCCACCCCGCCGTAGTAGGAGAAGTCGTCGGCGCCGCACGAGCGCAGCGAGGACGCCACGTCGAAGCCCAGCCCGACCAGGCGCGGGTGGGTCGCCATCGTCAGCAGCGGCTCGTTCACGAGCACCGGCTCGCCCTCGTGGACCACCACCTTGCCCGTGCAGCCCAGGCCGGCGGCGACGTGCTCGACGATGGAGCGGAGCTCGTCGTGGGCGCGCTGGCGGTCCTCCTCCTCGAGCACGCGCAGCGTGGCCTCGGCCCGCGCGACGTCGGGGATGACGTTGTGGGTGGACCCGGCGTGCACCGAGCCGATCGTCAGCACGGTCGCGTGCAGCGGGTCCATCCGGCGGCTCACCAGCTCCTGCAGCGCCACGATCACCTGGGCCATCGCCGCGACCGGGTCGCGGGTGAGGTGGGGGTACCCGCCATGGCCGCCTTGGCCGCTGACCGTGATCTCGACGTGGTCGGCGGCCGCGTTGACCGCTCCCGGCGTGGCCGCGACGCAGCCGGCGTCGAGCAACGGCTGGACGTGGGCACCGACGACGGCGCACGGGTCGTGGTGCTGGAACTCCTCGGTGGCGACGATGTCGCGTGCACCGGACGGCGGGTGCTCCTCGCGGGGCTGCAGGATCGCCAGCAGCGGCAACGGGAGGTCCTCGACGCGCGCGGCCGCACGCGCCAGCGCGGTGAGCGCGGCGAGGTGCACGTCGTGGCCGCAGGCGTGCATGAAGCCGTCGGGTCCGGGCAGGGCGTCCAGCTCGGCTCGTACGCCGACGCACGGACCGTCCTGCCTGCCGATCCGGATCAGTCGGCCGGTGCCTGCCACCGGCTGCCCGTCGCCGGCACCGATGGCAGCCGCCACCCGCTCCGCCGTACGCCACTCCTCGCCGGAGGGCTCGGGGTCGGCGTGGATCGTGTGGCGGAGCTCGACGGCGGCGGGCAGCTCGGCCTCCAGTGCCTCCCGGAGCTCGCCGAGCGCCGCCGTGCGTGCGTGATGGTCCAGGGAGCTGGTCATCCTTGGGCGGTATCCAGCCGCCCGGGGATCATTCGCGCAGCAGCCCGTCGGCGTCCAGCCGCAGCACGCGCGCGGGCGCGAGCCGACGTACGAAGTCGTCGTCGTGGCTGACGACCAGCACCGCTCCGCCGTACGCCGACAGCGCCTCGACCAGGTGCGTGACCGAGCAGCTCGGCGATGGTCGCGCCGACGTCGAGGGTCAGGGTCTGCGGCAGGTGGCCGACCTCGCCGTCGGTCGTGATCGAGCCACCGGTGGGACGCAGGAGGCCGGCGACGAGCCGCAGCAGCGTGGACTTGCCGGCCCCGTTGTCACCGACGAGGCCGGTGCGGCCGGTGGAGAAGGTGGCGTCGAGGTGCGACAGCGCGACGCTGCCGTCGGGCCACTCGAAGGACAGGTCGAGCAGGGTGATCGGGTGGGGCATGGCGTGCTCCGGTTCGGTTCGGCGTGGGTACGCCGACGCTCCGAGCCGTGCGGCTCGAGGAGGTCAGCGCGGGGAGATCGGCGCGGAACCGGTGAAGCCAGTCAAGAGACACCTCGTGCTCGGGGATGCGACCCTGCCATTCTCCCTCGCGCCGGCGAGCCGGCCAACCGGATTTTCGAGTCGTCCGCTGGGCGCGCGGCAGACTGGCAGCGTGCCCGAGGGTGACAACGTCTACCGCGACGCGCGGCGGCTCGACGCCGCCCTGCGCGGCAAGGCGCTGACGCGCTGCGACATCCGGGTGCCGGCGTACGCGACCGTCGACCTGTCGGGGCGCGCCGTCGACGAGGTCGTCAGCCGCGGCAAGCACCTGCTGCTCCGGATCGGTGACGCCACGATCCACACCCACCTCAAGATGGAGGGCCGGTGGGACGTCCACCGTCCGGGCGAGCGGTGGCGCGGCCCGGGCTGGCAGGCGCGGATCGTGCTCGCCACGGCCGACGTCGAGGCGGTCGGCCTCCAGCTCGGCCTGGTCGAGGTCGTGCGCCGCAACGACGAGGACCGTGCCGTGGGGCACCTCGGCCCCGACCTGCTCGGTCCCGCCTGGGATCCGGCCTTGGCCGCCGCCCACCTCGCCCGCTCCCCCGAGCGCGCGATCGGCCAAGCGCTGCTCGACCAGCGCAACCTGGCCGGCATCGGCAACATCTACCGCGCGGAGATCTGCTTCCTCCTCGGCGTGCTGCCGACCCGGCCGGCCGGCGAGGTCGACCTCGACGCCGCCGTCGACCTGGCGCATCGGCTCCTCGTGGCCAACAAGGACCGCCCGCGTCGGCGTACGACCGGCACGCAGGTGCGCGACGACCTGTGGGTCTACGGCCGCAGGGGCCCCTGCCTGCGGTGCGGTACGCCGATCCGGCGAGCACAGGACGCAGGGGCGACCGGGCAGGAGCGGATCACGTGGTGGTGCCCGCGCTGCCAGACCTGATCCGGACGATCTGCGCGTCGAGGCTGAACCGACCGGCACCGATGAGCGTCACAGCGAGCGCCGCGGCCGCGACCGCCAGGTTGAGCTGGTAGCCGGTCCCCGTGGTGGGGTCGAGGCCCTCCGACCCGGTGACGGTGAGCACCGCCATCACCATGTCGCCGACCAGCGCCAGGCCTGCCAGTCGGGTGAGGAGGCCGAGCGCCATCGCGATGCCGCCGCCGAGCTCGATCGATCCGGCCATCACGGCGAAGAGCTCGCCCGGGTGGAGGTGCGCCCCCTGCGCCATGAAGCGCGCCGTCTGGTGCAGGCCGTGCGTGCCGCCGGTTCCGGGGAACGCACCGAACAGCTTCGACGCGCCGTAGTAGACGAAGATCCACGCGAGGACGAGCCGCATCACCAGGACGGCGAGGTCCACGGCCGTGCCTCCCCGCGTCGTCCCGAGCAGCAGAGCGGTCCACCTCTTCATGACCGTTCCTCCGGGGCGGGACTCGTCGCCGACTCCTTGACGGACGGCAGCGTCACGGGTTCGCTCATCGGCCGGAACGGTCCGAGCAGCTGTGCCAGGAAGGCCCCGACGTGGGACCCCTGCTGCTCGACGCGGAGGGGTCGCTGCGCGAGCCCGGTGTCTGCTCGGATGGTCTCGGGAGTCGGGAAGATCGCCCGATGCGTGAGCTGGTCCCAGATCGTCAGCGTGAAGCCGAGGTTGACGTCCTGTGCGCCGACCGCCCGGTGGTGGATGCGGTGGTAGTTGGGGCTGACGAAGACGCGGTCCAGCGGCCCGAAGCCGAGGTTGGTGTTGGAGTGCGCGAAGGCGACGGCCCCGCCGTACGCGACGAGCAGCAGCGTCGGGAGGGCGCCGTTGGCGAGCAGCACCAGCGCCGGGACCACCGCGAGCAGGTACGAGACGTGGATCAGCGGGTGGGTGCGGAACACGGTCAGGACGTTCATGTCCTCCTGCGAGTGGTGGAGCTCGTGGAAGCGCCACAGCACCCGGACCCGGTGGTTGGCCAGGTGCACCAGCCAGTTGAAGAAGTCCATGCCCACCAGGATCACCAGGATGACGGCCCACCGCGGCACCACGCTCGACTGCGGCAGGACGACCCACGGAGCGACCTGCCGCACCACGTCCGCGAACGCCAGGGTCAGCGCCGTCACGAGAGGTACGACGAGCACGACGTACAGCGCCGCGAACAGCAGGTCGTGGCGGTGGCCGCGGGCCAGCAGTGGCCGCTCCTGCGCGGGACGGACCCGCTCGGCGACGAGGAACAGCACGATCAGGACCGATGCCAGCGGACCGATCGCCTCGGCGCGGAGGTCCGTCATCGAGCCGGCGAACGCCGCCCCACCCCAGTCGGTCGCCCAGCCGAGCCCGACCAGGATCAGGGCGACGGCCGCGACCAGCAGGGCCGGGACGTAGACGATCGACGACAGCCGACGCCGGGCCGGCCGTGCGCCGGCTCGACCTGCGGTCGTCGGTCGCAGCAGCTGCGTCGACGCCATCAGAACGCCGCGCCGCCGCCCGCCGGGGCCGACGTCGTCGGGGACGTGCCGCCGGAAGGCGGGGTCGTGCCGCCGGGCGAGTTGTCCTTGGCGGTCGAGCCGCCGCAGCCGCTGGCCAGCGCCATCACGGCAGCAGCCGTCGCCGCACCCACACCCACTCTGCGTGCAAAGGTCGTTGACATGTGAACCTCACCTCCGGTGACGAGGCCCCGGGCGGGCGCCTCACCAAGGACACGTCGACGCCTCGGAAATGGTTCATCGACTCCCGCACGCCCGGACCGCCGTCTCGCTCCAAGCCGCACCGGTCCCACCCGCGGCAACGCGCAGAAGGCCGGATCCTGATCGGATCCGGCCTTCTGAATTTCGGTGGAGGTGAGGGGACTCGAACCCCTGACCCCCTGCATGCCATGCAGGTGCGCTACCAGCTGCGCCACACCCCCGGGGTCATCGCTCCGTGGAGCAACGGATACGAATATTAGCGAACATCCGAAGGGTGGGTGAAATCGGGGTCCTCGATGGCTGGCGAGGGCGCCGGGAGGTTGTAGGCCGACATCGCCCAGCGCCCGTTCTCACGCTCGATCAGCTCGACGCGCGCGCAGTTCGTGAGCGCGCGCAGGTCGCTCGCGTACGCCGGCGGCCAGCCGAGGAACGCGACCAGGCCGGTGCGGATCGCGGCGCCGTGCGCCACGGCGACACCGAGCTCGCCGGGCGCCACGGCATCGACCAGCTCACCCAGGCAGGCGACGAAGCGCTTCGCGACCGCTTCGGGAGCCTCGATCTCGGCGACCTGGTCCCACTCCCCCGACCGGAAGTGCGCGAACCCGACCGGGTCGCGCTCGGCGTACTCCTGGTGGGTCAGCCCCTCGACGGCGCCGAGGGTGTACTCCCGCAGCCGCTCGTCGAGGACCGGCGTCAACCCGCAGGCCGCACCCACGGCCTCCGCTGTACGCCGGGCACGCGAGAGGTCCGAGGACCAGAGGACCGACGGCGACAGGGAGGCGATCACCGGAGCGACCGCCGCAGCCTGCGCGAGCCCGACCCCGTCGAGGTGGGAGTCCATCTGCCCCTGGATGCGCTGCGTGGCGTTCCAGTCGGTCTGCCCGTGGCGCAGCAGGACGAGCTTGCGAGGCGCGCTCACAGGTCCTCGGGCAGCTCGATCACGGGGCAGTCGCGCCACAGGCGCTCGAGGGCGTAGAACTCGCGCTCCTCCTCGTGCTGGACGTGGATCACGACGTCGCCGAAGTCGAGCAGCACCCAGCGGGCGTCGCGCTCACCCTCGCGACGGATCGGCTTGACGCCGGCCTCGCGGAGCTGGTCCTCGACCTCCTCGACGATCGCCTTGACCTGGCGATCGTTGGCGCCGGAGGCGATCAGGAACGCATCGGTGATCGCCAGCTGCTCGCTGACGTCGAAGGCCCGGATGTTCGTGGCGAGCTTGGCGGAGGCCGCGCGTGCCGCGACCCGGATGAGGTCGACGGAGAAGTCGTTGGCGGTCATTCGTCTCCTGGGTAGAGGCCGTGCTTGTCGATGTAGGTCACCACGCCGTCGGGAACGAGGTACCAGATGGGCTGGCCGGCGGTCTGACGCGTGCGGCAGTCCGTGGACGAGATCGCGAGCGCCGGCACCTCGAGCAGCGTGATCTTGTCCATCGGGAGCGCGGCGAGCGTCTCCTCGGACAGCTCGGCGCCGGGCCGGGTGCAGCCGACGAAGTGCGCGAGCTCGAACAGCTCGGCCACGTCACGCCACGTGACGATGGTGGCCAGCGCGTCGGCACCGGTGATGAAGTAGAGGTCCGCGTCGGGGCGCTCGGCGCGCAGGTCGCGCAACGTGTCGATCGTGTACGTCGGACCGGGCCGGTCGATGTCGACGCGCGAGACCGTGAAGCGCGGGTTGGCCGCGGTGGCGATCACCGTCATCAGGTAGCGGTGCTCAGCCGGCGACACCGCGCGGTCGGCCTTCTGCCAGGGCCGACCCGTGGGGACGAAGACGACCTCGTCGAGGTCGAACCAGCCCTGCGCCTCCGAGGCGGCGACGAGGTGGCCGTGGTGGATCGGGTCGAAGGTGCCACCCATGACGCCGATGCGGCGCCGGGGCAACGCCTCGACCATCGGATCAGGTGTGATCGCGACCGCCACCGAAGGCGATCAGCATGGCCAGCAGGAAGAGCAGGACCGCGAGGAATCCCCCACCGACGACGTACGGGTTGATCTCGAGCGCGAACATGCGCGGATCCTATCGAACCTCGGGCTCAGGTGAGCCAGTGGACCGCATCGACACCCATGAAGAACAGGGTGAAGCGGATCGTGCGGCCCACCAGCACCGTCGGGATGAAGACCCAGATCCGCATCCGCAGGAAGCCCGCGACCGCCGACATGGCGAGCAGCGGCGGGATGCCGACCGAGGCGGCGATGAACATGATGGCGGCGGCGTACCAGGGGCGGCCCTGCATGCGCGTGGTCCAGCGCTCGTACGCCGCGGCGACCTTCGGCTTGCTGAGCTTCTTCTGCACCCAGGGCAGCTCCGAGCCGCGGAGCGCGAGCTGGTACCAGATGATCTTGCCGATCGTGGCGCCCACACCGGCGGCGAAGCCGAGCCACATCGCGCGGCCGAGACCGGTGTCCGCGGATCCCGCGCCGAGGATGTAGACCTCGATCGGGAGGAACGGGAGGAGCGCCGAGGCCAGGCTGAAGACGCACGTCGTCAGCCAGAGCCAGATCATGCCGACGCGGTCCCGTCGACGACACCGTCGACGACCTTGCCGGAGTAGCGCGCAGCGACCTCGGGCGGGAGGTACGCCGGCACGGGCCGGTCGGGGATCGGCAGACCGAGGTCGAAGAGCCACTTCATCGACACGCACTTCACCACGAGCAGGCCGACGGCGATGATCGTGCCGAGCCACCACCAGCCGGTGAAGAGCAGGATCACGGCGAAGGCGCCGGAGTTCGCGCCCTTGCCGATGCGCGACCAGTTCCAGAGGTAGATCCGCTTGTCGATCACCCAGAAGTAGTTGGGGCTGCGGATCGGCCAGGACCAGAACGCCAGCGACAGGAACATGTCGATGACCATGAACTCGAACAGGTAGATCCCGATCGGGATCGCGATGAGCGTCATGTGGCCGTGATCGAAGAGCCAGCCCTTCGGCTCCAGCCAGATCAGGCCGACGTACAGCGCACCGCACGCGAGCCGGTCGCACATCATGTCGACGACGGCCCCGATGCGGGTCTCGCAGTCGAACCACCGCGCCCACTCACCATCGAGGCTGTCGCCGATCCAGTGCGAGACCAGCCCGACCCACATCCACGTCAGGGAGCGCTCGTGGGCGGCGTACAGCGCGATCGCCAGCGTGATGACGATCCGCACGAAGGTGATGATGGTGGCACCGGTGAAGAGCCGTTCGGTCGCCGGATCGGCCATGATCCGATCGTGGGTGCCTGCCATGGGGCGCAACCTATCGTGCGGCTGGGAACAGCCGGTGAACCTCCCTCGCGAAGACGGCTTCCGCTCCGTTTGGTTGTACGCATACAATCATTGCATGCGTACAACTAGCTCGGATCCGATCGCCGTCTGGATGGGGGTGATGGGCTTGGTCATGGACCACAAGCTGCTCGCCCAGTCGCTGCTGCAGGAGGCGTCCGGGATGCCCTGGAGCCGCTACCGCGCCCTGCGCCGGGTGGAGGACCGTGACCTGACCCAGCGCGAGCTCGCCGCGGCGATGCACATCGACGCGCCCGCCATCTCCGGCATCGTGGGCGACCTGGTCGAGCGTGGGTACGTCGTACGCGTCACCCACCCGCAGGACGCGCGGATGAAGGTGGTGACGATCACCGACGCCGGCCGCGAGCTGATGGAACGGCTCCGCACCCTGCCCGACGTCGTGCCCGCACCCGTCGCCACGCTGACCGCCGCCGAGCGGCGCGAGCTGGCGCGGCTGGTCGACAAGATGCGCGCGGCGGCCGAGGCGTGAGCGCCGCGGCCACCTCCCCCGCGCACACCGGGCGCGACCGCCGGATGGGCGTGCTGGCGATCTGCTGCCTGAGCCTGTTCATCGTCGGCGTGGATGCGACCGGCGTGAACCTGGCACTCCCCTCGATCCGCCGCGACCTGGGCGCCGACGGCAGCCAGCTGCAGTGGGTCATCGACGCCTACACCCTGGTGCTGGCCAGCCTGCTGATGCTCGCGGGATCGACCGGCGACCGCCTCGGTCGCCGCCGGGTCTTCCAGGTCGGGTTGGTGCTGTTCGGCCTCGGGTCGCTGCTCTGCTCGGCCGCGCAGACACCGGGCTTCCTCATCGCGGCCCGCATGCTCCAGGCCGCCGGCGGGTCGATGCTCAACCCGGTCGCGATGTCGATCATCACCAACACCTTCCGCGAGCCCAAGGAGCGCGCCCAGGCCATCGGGCTGTGGGGAGCGACGGTCGGGCTCAGCATGGCTCTCGGTCCGGTGCTCGGCGGCGTGCTCGTCGACGGCATCGGCTGGCGCGCGATCTTCTGGCTCAACATCCCCGTCGTCGTCGCGGCGGTGGCCCTGACCGCGCTGTTCGTCCCGGAGTCGCGCGCCGACCGGGTACGCCGGCTCGACCCGGTCGCCCAGGTGCTCGTCGTCGTCCTGCTGGCCAGCCTCACCTACGGGATCATCGAGGGACGCTCGCTCGGGTGGGACTCGGCAACGGTGCTGGCATGCTTCGCGGTCGCGGCCGGCACGCTCGCGACCCTGGTGGGCTACGAGCTCCGGCGTACCGAACCGCTGCTCGACCCGCGCTTCTTCGCCAGCATCCCGTTCAGCGGGGCCGTGCTGAGCGCGATCCTCGGCTTCTGCGCGATGGGCGGCTTCCTCTTCCTCAACACCCTCTACCTGCAGGACGTCCGCGGCCTGTCACCGCTGCGGGCCGGCCTGATGACGCTGCCGATGGCCGGGGCGACCGCGATCATGTCGCCGATCTCCGGCCGGATCGTCGGCGCCGTCGGTCCTCGGTTGCCGATGCTCGTGGCCGGAGGCGGCATCGCCCTGAGCGGCGCGATGCTGCTGCACGTCGAGAACGGCACGTCCTACGTCTACCTCGGCCTCGCCTACCTGGCCTTCGGCATCGGGTTCGGCATGCTCAACGCCCCCATCACCAACGCCGCCGTGTCCGGGATGCCGCGCGCCCAGGCCGGCGTCGCCGCGGCCATCGCGTCTACCAGCCGCCAGGTCGGCATGTCGCTCGGCGTCGCGGTGCTGCCCACCGTCGCCTACGCGCGGCTGCGCGGGCCGGCGTCGAGCGGGCTCGCCGAGGCCTCCCACGCGGCGTGGTGGCTGGTGCTCGGCTGCGGCCTCGCCGTGGCCGCGCTCGCCCTCGTGACCACCAGTGCGGCGGCGATCCGCAGTCGCGACCGCGCCGCCGCCGAGCTCGGCGAGGCCTGACCCGGACTAGCGGATCTGACCGTCGCCCACCACGACGTACTTGGTCGAGGTCATCTCGGGCAGGCCCATCGGCCCGCGAGCGTGCAGCTTCTGGGTGCTGATGCCGATCTCGGCGCCGAAGCCGAACTCGCCGCCGTCGGTGAAGCGCGTGCTGGCGTTGACCATCACGGCGGCCGAGTCGACGGCGGCGGTGAACCGGCGCGCGGCGCGCTGGTCCTCGGTGACGATCGCGTCCGTGTGGCCGCTGGAGAAGCGGCGGATGTGCGCGATGGCGGCGTCGACGTCGGGGACGACGCGCGCGGACATGTCGAGCGAGAGGTACTCGCAGGCGTAGTCGTCGTCGGTGGCCGGCTCGACGCCGTCGTACGCCGCGAACGCCTCGTCGCCGTGCAGGGTGACGCCGGCGTCCTGCAGGGCCGTCACGACGCGCGGGAGGAACGTGTCGGCGATCGCCTCGTGCACCAGCAACGACTCGGCGGAGTTGCAGACGCTGGTGCGGTGGCTCTTGGAGTTGAGGACGATGGCGAGCGCCTTGTCGAGGTCGGCCCCGGCGTCGACGTACACGTGGCAGTTGCCGACGCCCGTCTCGATGACGGGCACGATCGACTCGGTGACGACGGCGTTGATCAGGCCGGCGCCGCCGCGCGGGATCAGCACGTCGACCAGGCCGCGGGCCTGCATCAGCGCCTTGACCGAGTCGTGGCTCTCCGCGGAGACCAGCTGGATCACGTCGGCCGGGAGGCCGGCACCCACGACGGCGTCGCGGAGCACGGAGACGATGGCGGCGTTGGAGCTGGCCGCGCTGCCGGAGCCGCGCAGCAGCACGGCGTTGCCGGACTTGAGGCAGATACCGGCGGCGTCGGCGGTCACGTTGGGCCGCGCCTCGTAGATCATCCCGACCACGCCGAACGGCACCCGCAGCTGGCGCAGCTCGAGACCGTTGGCCAGGGTCGAGCCGCGCACGACCTCGCCCACCGGGTCGGCCAGGCCCGCGACGTCCTCGAGGCCCACGGCCATCCCGTCGACGCGCTCGTCGGTCAGGCGGAGCCGGTCGATGATGTTCGGCGGCGTACCGCCCGCCTCGGCCCGAGCGACGTCCTCGGCGTTGGCTGCGAGGATCGCCGGCGTCTGCTCACGCAGCGCGGACGCCATGGCGTGCAGCGCACGGTCCTTGACCGCGCGGGTGGCCAGCGCCAGCTCGTGGCTCGCCTCCCGGGCGCGGAGGGCGGTCGTGCGGACGTCCTGCTCGATGCTCACCGGTCAAGGGTACGGCTCCGTACGCGCTGCCCTCCATGCGCGTTCTCATGCTCGGCGACAGCCAGCTGGCCGACCGGAAAGCGGACCAATCGGGTCGGTCGGCGACGGGCCCAGGCGGGGAAGTCGCCTGCAGGCCGCGATCGGTCCGCTTTTCGGACCGAACGACGAGGCGCCCCGCCCTCGGTGAGGAGGACGGGGCGCCACTGGCCGCTCGGGCCGAGCAATCAGCCCTTGCGGGCCAGGATGCCTTCGGTGACCTTCGGCAGGACCGTGTGCAGGTCGCCCACGACGCCGAAGTCGACCAGCTCGAACATCGGGGCCTCTTCGTCCTTGTTGACGGCCACGATGGTCTTGGAGGTCTGCATGCCGGCACGGTGCTGGATGGCACCGGAGATGCCGTTGGCGACGTACAGCTGCGGCGAGACCGTCTTGCCGGTCTGGCCGACCTGGAACGTGTGCGGCTTCCAGCCCGAGTCGACGGCGGCACGCGAGGCGCCGACCGCGGCACCGAGCGCGTCGGCGAGAGCTTCGACGGCGGTGAAGTCACCACCGGTGCCACGGCCACCGGAGACCACGATGGCGGCCTCGGTGAGCTCGGGGCGACCGGTCGCCTGCCGCGGCTGCGAGGCCACGATCTGGGCGGTCTTGGCAGCGTCGGAGATCGCCACGGAGACGTTCTCGACGGTGCCGGCGCCGGCACCCTCCTCCGGAGCGGCCGAGTTGGGCTTGACCGTGATGATCGGGGTGCCCTTGGTGACCTTGGCCTTGACCGTGAAGTTGCCGGCGAAGACCGACTGGGTGGTCGTGCCGTCGGCCTCGACGTCGATGGCGTCGGTGATCAGGCCGGAGCCGAGCTTGATCGCGAGGCGACCCGCGACCTCCTTGCCCTCGGCGGAGGACGGGATCAGGATCGCGGCGGGCGAGGCCGTGCCGGCGATCTGCGCGAGCACCTCGGCCTTGGGAGCCACGAGGTAGCCCTTGACCTCGGCGTCGTCGACGACGTACACCTTCTCGGCGCCGTAGCCCTTGACGGCCTCAGCAGCGGCAGCAGCCTTGTCGGCCCCGCCGATGAAGACGGCCGAGGGCTCGCCGAGGCGCTTGGCGATGGCGAGGAGCTCGTACGTCGGCTTCTTGACCGCACCGTCGACGTGGTCGACGAGTACCAGAACTTCAGACATGTTCAGACTCCTCAGATGAACTTCTTGGAGGCGAGGAACTCGACCAGCGCCGTGGCGCCGGAGCCGTCCTCGTCCTTCACGATCTCGCCGGCGGTGCGCGGCGGGCGGGCGGCCGTCTCGGTGACCTCGGTCCACGCGACGGACAGGCCGACCTCGGACGCGTCGACACCCAGGTCGGCGAGCGAGTAGGTCTCCAGCGGCTTCTTCTTGGCCGCCATGATGCCCTTGAAGGACGGGTAGCGGGCCTCGCCGGACTGGTCGGTGACCGAGAGGACCAGCGGCATGGTGCCACCGATGACCTCGGTCGCGGCGTCGCCGTCGCGCTTGATGCGGACCTGGTCGCCCTGGGACTCGATCACAGCGGCCTGGGTGACCTGCGGGAGGTTCAGGCGCTCGGCGAGCATCGCGGGCATGACCGACATCATCGAGTCGGTGCCGGCGAGGCCGGTGATCACCAGGTCGGGGGTGCCGACCTTCTCGATGGCCTTGGCCAGCACGAGCGAGGTCGCGATGGCGTCGGAGCCGGCGATCGCGTCGTCGACGACATGGACGGCCGAGTCGGCACCCATCTGCAGGGCCTTGCGCACGGCGGCCTCGGCGGCCTGCGGGCCGACGGTGAGCGCGATGACGTTGACCTCCTCGTCCGCGCGCTTCTCCTTGAGCTGGAGGGCCTGCTCGACGGCGTACTCGTCGAGCTCCGAGAGGAGCCCATCGACGCCGACACGGTCAACGGTGTTGTCCGACTCGAACCGCCGGTCGGCGGTCGCGTCCGGAACGTACTTCACACAGACAACGATGTTCATGGTTGTGGCCGCAAGGCCCCTTCCTACTTGTAGGACAGCGTTGGGCAGGCTACCGCCCGTGCTGGAACGGCGCGAACGGTCCCACGGTGGGATCGGTCACGCCGGACTGCTTTGGTCGGCGATCTGACCGGGTCTGGTCAGGGCCGGATGATGCGTTCGAGGGTGCGCCCGATGACCATGTAGACGACCGACGCGACGCCGTAGTTGGCGAGCGCGGTCTTGGTCAGCGCGTTCGGAGGCTTGGCCTTCCAGATCGGCTGGTTCAGGTCGAACCAGCCGAGGTCGGTCGCTTTCGCGAGGTTGCGGATCGAGTGGATCAGGGAGTTGTCGGCGTTGGCGTTGAGCGCGTAGCTGAACGCGGCGGCCGCCAGGACGAGGGCGATCGCCAGGCAGATCAGCCAGACGGCGCGGGCGGCGTACGCCCGGACCTTGGTGACATCGACCGCCGGGCGCCTCGCCTCCGGCGCCCGGGTCTTGTCCTGTTCCTCGCTCATGGCCACAGTCTGTCAGTCACTTGCCCGTGAAGGTGGCCTTGCCGGGGCCGTTGGCGACGAACGACTGCATGCCGATCTTGGCGTCCTCGGTGGCGAAGATCGAGGAGAAGTGGCGCCGCTCGATGAACAGGCCCGTCTCCAGGTCGGTCTCGATGCCCTGGTCGACGGACTCCTTGATGGCCCGCAGGGCGTACGCCGCGGCGCCGGAGAACTGCTTCGCCCACGCGACGGCCTCGGAGTAGACGTCGGCGGCCGGGAGCACCCGGTCGACCAGGCCGATCGAGAGCGCCTCGTCGGCCTTGACGAACCGGCCGGTGAACAGCAGCTCCTTGGCCTTGGCCGGGCCGACCAGCCGCGGGAGCCGCTGGGTGCCGCCGGCACCGGGGATGATGCCGAGCAGGACCTCGGGCTGGCCGAGGACGGCGTCCTCGGCGGCGAAGCGCACGTCGGCGGCCATCGCCAGCTCGCAGCCGCCGCCCAGCGCGTAGCCGTTGATCGCGGCGACGACCGGCTTGGGGATGCGGGCGATGGCGGTGACCGCGCCCTGGAGCGCGTCGACCCGGTCCACCATCGCGGTGTACGGGATCTCCTCCATCTCCTTGACGTCGTTGCCCGCGGCGAAGACGCGCTCGCCACCCCACACGACGACGGCGCGCACGTCGGCGCGGGCCGTGGCCTCCGCGGCGATCTCGGTCAGCTCATCCTGAACCTGCAGGCTGATCGCGTTCATCTTCGGACGGTCCAGTCGGATCGTCCCTACCCCGTCGGCCACTTCCAGCCGGACGAACTCGGTCATCGGAACCCTTCCTCGGTCCTTCGGTCGTGCGTCGCCGCACATCAGAGCCCGCATTCTGCCGTGAGCCGGCGCCGTCCGCACCAGGCACCCGACGATTGATCGCCACGAGCTCGGTGCGTGCGCGACCGTAACGCTTCCGGAGGCGACACGTTGTGCCCGTCAAGCAGTGGGTGGGACGGATCATGGGGGCCGGCTCACCCACAGCTCTTTTTCGGGCCGCCTCACTAGGGTTGGGGCGTGTCGTTGGTCCCCGTCGCCGAGCATCAGGCCGCTGTCGCATCGCTCCTCGCCTCGTCGTCACGCCCGCCGCGGCCGGTCCCGATCGTCGAGGCGGTCGGCCGGGTCCTGGCATCGGCGGTGCTCGCACCCGAGGCCCTGCCCGCGTTCGCCAACTCCGCGATGGACGGGTACGCCGTCCGTGCCGCCGATGTCGCGTCCGCCTCTCCGTCGAACCCCGTGGTGCTGCCCGTGGCGGGTGACATCCCCGCGGGTGCGGCGCGTTCGGTGCTCGCGCCCGGGACCGCCCTGCGGATCATGACGGGCGCGCCCGTGCCCGAGGGTGCGGATGCGATCGTCGAGATCGAGGTGACCGACGGTGGGACGACATCGGTGTCGATCCTCGAGCCGCGCGAGTCCGGGCGGTTCATCCGCGCCGCCGGGAGCGACGTACGGGCGGGAGCCGAGGTGCTCGCCGCCGGGACCGTCATCGGGCCGGCGCAGGTCGGGCTGCTCGCCGCGCTCGGCATCACCTCGGTCTCCTGCGTGCACCGCCCGCGCGTGCTGGTGCTGTCGACCGGGTCGGAGCTGGCCGACTCCCCCGCCGCGGGAAGCGGCCAGATCCGTGACGCCAACGGGCCGATGCTGTGCGCCGCCGTGGTCGAAGCCGGCGCGATCGCCGTACGGGCGCCCAGCTCGGCCGACGACGTCGCGTCCTTCCTCGCCTCGCTGGACGCCCATCTCGACGGGATCGACCTGGTCCTGACCTCCGGTGGCGTGAGCATGGGGGCGTACGAGGTGGTCAAGGACGCCTTCGGCCCCCGTGGCGTCACCTTCACCAAGGTCGCGATGCAGCCCGGCATGCCCCAGGGCCTCGGGACGTACGCCGGGGTGCCCGTCGTCTGCCTGCCCGGCAACCCGGTCAGCTCACTGGTGTCCTTCGAGGTGTTCGTGCGCCCGGCCCTGCGGGCGCTGGCCGGTCTGCCGGCCGTCCGCCCGGTGGTCGCGGCGACCCTGACCACTCCCCTGACCTCGCCGGCCGGCAAGCGCCAGCTGCGCCGAGGCCGCCTCGACCGCGTCGCCGCGTCCGTCGAGGCCTGGGGGCCGGCCGGGTCCGGTTTCCTCGGCTGGGCCGCAGGTGCCGACTGCCTGATCGACGTGCCTGCCGAGGTGAGCGAGCTGCCCGCCGGTGCGCCCGTCGACGTCTGGGACCTGACGCTGGGCTGAGGCCCGGTCCAGACCACCGGGGAACCGTCGGACAAGTTTCTGCGTCGGACCTGTCATTCGTCCCCGGATGCAGGAGCCTGTTCCCATGCACGCTGTTCGTCGCACCCTCGTCGCCACCGTCCTCGCGGTCGGCCTCACCGGCGGTGCCGGTCAGGTGCTCGCCGCCGCGTCCGCAGAGGACAGCTCCACGGCCGTTGCTCCCGTTGCCCCGGACACCACACCGGCGGACACTCCGACCGACGTGCCTTCGGACGTGCCCACGGACGAGCCGACCGACGTGGCTACGGACGACCCGACCGACGAGCCCACCGACGTGCCCTCGGACGACCCGACCGACGACCCGACCGACCTACCCACGGACGACCCGACCGACGACCCGACGGACAGCCCCTCCGAGGGCGAGTGCTACCTCGACGACGGCGGAGCCCAGACCATCACGAGTGCCACCGGCACGGCCGGCGATGACGCCACCACCGAGGAACCGGTCGACACCGCGACCGACCCCGGCAGCGACCCGACGGACGGCGCCACGGTCGTGGTCTGCGCCTACCCGATGACGATGAACGGCGGAGCGGAGGGTGCCGCCTCGGGCACCGCCGTCCCCGACAGCGCGATCCCTGCCGGTGCGCCCCGCGCACCGAGCACCCACGCACCGGTTCCGGTCGCCGCGCCCGCGCCCGCCGACGCCGTCGTACGCACGCCGCGGCACCACACGATCACGGTCCCGACCCGCATCCGATCGGGCCTGACGAGCAAGCAGCCGGACTCCCAGCGGACGGCCGCCGCCCGGCCGGCTGCGCTGGACGTGGCACGCACCGACGACGGCATGCTGCTCGCGCTGCTCGGGGGCGCCCTCGCCCTCGCCGTGGCGAGCGCGATCGCGTGGCGCCGCCGTGCCTGAGCCTGGGAACCGCCGCACCCGCCACTAGGGTGGAGCCGTGAGCGAGTCGGGAGTCGAGCACGAGACCGTCGATGAGGGTGTGGCCCGCATCGTGTGGCGCCCGGAGCTCACCGAGCGCGGTTGGCAGGCCGCCGTCGACGTCGTACGCCGGCAGGTGGCCGACGCGCTGACCGACCACCATCGCGTGGAGCTGAAGGTGCCCGCCGACGACGAACGGGCCGCCCGCGTGGCGACCTGGTCGGGCCTGCGGCGCGAGGGGGTCGAGCGTCGGCGTACCGGTGACCTGATCGTGTTCGCCCGCCTCGCCGACGACCTGTCCGCCCAGGAGCCGGGCGGCTTCCGGGCGATCCTCAACTCGTTCCTCCCACGCAAGCGCGGCATCAGCCAGATGCTGATCCTCGACCACTCGGCGTCCGCCGACGAGCCGCGGGTGCTGTTGTGCGAGCTGACCTACAAGACCGACTGGGACCTGCCCGGCGGAGTGATCGAGATCGGCGAGTCCCCTCAGGTCGGAGTGGGACGTGAGGTCGAGGAGGAGCTCGCGCTCGCCATCGAGCCGGGACGGCTGCTGCTCACCGACTGGCTGCCCCCGTGGGGCGGCTGGGACGACGCGCTCTGCCTGGTCTTCGACGGCGGCCGGCACCCCGCCTCGATCGTCGACCAGATCCGCCCGCAGGCGCGCGAGATCAAGCAAGCCGCGTTCCTCACGCTCGCCGAGATCGACGAGCGCGCCGCGGACTTCACCGCGCGACGGATCCGGACGGCACTGGCCGCACTGGCAGCGGACGGCCCTCGCTACGCGGAGTCCGGTCGACCCTGACGCGCCGCATCGTCACCAGCACTCCAACGATCAGCAACGCACCGCCGACGAGCTCGGCCGCGTTGGGTCGCTCGCCCAGGGCGAGCCACGCGGAGCCGATGGAGACCGGCGGGACGAGGAGGACCCACGGCACCACGGCTGCGGGAGGGTTGCGCGAGAGCAGCCCGTTGAAGACGGCGTAGCCGAACAGCGAGGCCAGTCCCGCGGTGAACAGCGTCGACAACGCGGCCTTCCAGCCGAACGCGTGGGCCGCGGTCGACAGCGTGCCAGGACCGTCGAGGACGACGGCGAGGAGCAGCAGCGGCAGGGGTACGACGAGCGCCGACCACACCGTGAGCGCGAGCCCGCCCTTGGCGCCCGAGGCGCGGGAGACCACGTTCCCGATCGCCCACATCAGCGCAGCCGTCAGGCAGAGGCAGAGCGCCAGGGCGGGGACGTGGCCGCCCCGGCCGAGGCCGACGACCAGCAACCCGACCACGCCGAGGACGACCCCGGCCGACTGCGCCGGGGTCGGGCGCTCGCGGAGGACCACCGCAGCGATCAGGATCGTCAGCACGACCTGCGCCTGCAGCACCAGCCCGGCCAGCCCGGCGGGCATGCCGCTGTCCATCGCGACGTAGAGGAACGCGAACTGTCCCAACGACATGAACGCACCGACGCCGAGGATGGTGCGCCAGGGCAGGTCGGGCTTCGGGATCACGAAGACCGCCGGGAACAGGACGAGGACGAAGCGGGCGGTGAGGAACACCAGCGGAGGGACGTCGCCCATGCCCCAGTCGATGACGACGAAGTTGAAGCCCCAGATGCACGCGACCAGCGCGGCGAGGAGACAGTCGCGGCGGCTCATGTGCTCCATGGTTCCGGCGAAGACCTTGAAGCACCAGCGAATTGATCTGCACCAGACCTTGTAGCATCGCTACATGATCGATCTGGACGCCCTCGCCGCTCTTCGAGCGGTCGCCACGCACGGCTCGGTGAGCGCCGCCGCGGAGGCCACCGGCTTCACGCCCAGCGCCGTCTCGCAGCAGGTCAAGCGGCTCGAGCGCCAGGTCGGCGTACCTCTCCTGGAGCGGGTGGGACGGGGCGTGATGCTCACCAGCCAGGGCTCCCACCTGGTCGACGCCGGGAGGCGGGTCCTGGCCGACCTCGAGGAGCTGGAGTCCGAGCTCCAGGCCAGCGTGGGCCGGGTCGCGGGCAGGGTCCGGCTCGCCTGCTTCTCGACCGCCGTGCGCGGGCTGGTCGCTCCCGTCGTACGCCGCCTCCGCGACGCCCACCCCGGCCTCGACCTCGTCATCGACGAACGCGAGCCGTGGGACACCGTCGACCTGGTCGCCGGCGGTCAGGCCGAGATCGGCATCGTGCACCGCTGGGGCGGCGTACCGCTCGACATCCCCGAGCACGTCGTCGCGCACCCGCTCGAGCGCGACCTGGCTGACCTGATCGTCCCGCACGACCACCCGCTCGCGAGCCGCAAGCGGGTCACGCCGCACGACCTCGTCGACGTCGAGTGGATCGCGACGCCCGAGGGCACGATCTGCCGTCAGTGGCTGCACCGGATGTACGACGGCACCGGTCGCCCACCGCGCATCGCGCACGTCTCCGCCGAGTTCGAGTCACACCTCGCCCTCGTCGCGGCCGGCCTCGGCGTCGCCCTGATCCCACGCCTCGGCCGCGCGGCCCTCTGGTCCGACGTCGTCGCCGTCGAGGTCCGCGATCCCCAGCCGATCCGGCTCATCGACGCGCTGCACCGGCGCACGATGTCCGACAGCCCGGCGGTTCAGGCCGTGCTGGCGGCGTTCGGCTCGGTCTGAGGCCCGTGTTCCGAGGCCCGTGTAACTACGTGTTCTGACCACTACCCGGGTGGTCTGTCACCCGGGTAGTGGTCAGAACACGTAGTTACACGGCCGAGCCGTCGAGGGCCTCACGGGCGAGGTACGTCGCCCCGGCGACCGCACCAGGCATCACCAGCACCGCGCCGCCGGGTACCAGGAAGCAGAGCTGGACGGCGGTGCCGAAGCCGATCATCGCGCCACGGCGGGCCCGCAGGACCTCGGACCGCGCACGACGGTCGAGCCCGCGCGCCTCGAGGCCGCGGGAGACCAGCTCGCCGGCGAGCAGCCGGCCCGAGACCACGACGCCCAGCACCGCTCCGATCACGGCGCCGAGCACCGGCAGCAGCCCGATCACGAACACCGCGACCGAGCAGACCAGGCCGACCCCGACCAGGAACAGGCCGTCGAGCGCCCCCCGGAACCAGCCGACGCCACGCTCGGGGACCTCTCCCCCGATCTCGTGCTCGACGGCCAGCCAGATCCGCTCGTAGAACGGGTCGCCGACGGCCAGGGCCAGGCCGGTGAACGAGACGAACGCCAGCACCAGGGCACCGACGACGACCACGATCTCGATCAGCACCCGCACGAACGAGCGCAGCCCGGAGGCCCACCCGTCGAGGAAGGGCGTGGCCCAGGTGACGACGTCGTCGACGTACACCGCCAGGCTGACGAACGCCGCGAGCAGCACGGCGCCGACGAGCAGTGCCGGCACCAGCCCGAGCAGCATCAGGCGCGGGTTGCGCCGCCACAGGCCCTGGCCCCGCAGCAGCAGGCGTACGCCGTGCCAGAACCCGCCGACCGCACCCACTGCCCCCATGGTCTGCTGGCTCAGAAGAGCGCGGACGCGAGCGCCTGGCGACCGGCGAGGACCCTCGGGTCGTCGTTGCCGACCGCGGCGAACAGGCCGAGGAGGTGCTGGCGGGCCTTGTCGCGGTCCTTGTCGGACGTGCGCGCGATCAGGTCGACGAGGCGGCGGAAGGCATCCTCGACGTGGCCGCCGAGCATGTCCAGGTCGGCGACCAAGGTCTGCGCGTCGATGTCGTCGCGGTTCTCGGCGGCCGCCTGACGGGCGGTGTTGAGGTCGACGCCCTGGGTGCGCTGCAGGACCTTGGCCATCGCCAGGCCGGCGGCGGCCTCGTGGTCGGCCGGGTTGGCGTCGACCAGCTTCTGGTACTCCGCGACCGCGGCGTCGATGTCGCCCGCGGCCAGTGCGTCCTGGGCAGGCGCGTAGCGCGGGTCGACGTACGGCTCCTCGCCGTCGGCAGCCTCGCCGGCGGCGCTCTGCGGCTGGTGCCGACCGGTCAGGCCCTGTGCGGTGAGCTGCTGGGCGAGCTGGTTGAACATCGCGCGGATGTCGTCGATCGGCGCGGCACCGGGGATCGGCTGGGTCGCCGGCTGGCCCTCGACCAGGACCAGCATCAGGGGCACCTGCTGCACCTGGAGCGCCTGCGCGAGCTGGGGGTTGGTGTCGACGTCGACCGTGGCGACCAGGAAGCGGCCGTCGTACTCGTCGGACACCTGGGCGACGTCGGCGGCGAACGCGCCGCTGGTCGGCACCTGGCTGGTCGAGTAGAAGACCAGCACCACTGGCGCGGTCATCGAGGACTCGAGCACGGTCTGGACGTTCTCGGGCGTGACCGCCACGGAGTACGCCGACCCGCTCGGCCCGCCTGCGGCCGCCGGGGCGGAGGAACCGCCGGTCGGTGCGGAGGACGGGGCCGGTGCGGCGCGCTTGAGCGCGGACAGGTCGATCGCGCCGGGACGGGAGAACGGCTGCTGCGTCATGGCAGCAATCCTAGAGAGCGGCGCGGCTCAAGAAACGCGAGGGCCGCGGAGTCCTGCACGTTGGACGACGCGCTGGATGGTGAGGTCGCGCTCGTCGGGGCGGGCGACGTACCTGATGTCACGCAGCCCCTGCTCCTGGGCGGCGGACTCGAAGACGAAGTGGCCGTAGCCGAGGATCCGGCCGAGCAGCGGCTTGGTGACGGTGATGTCGAGGATCCGGCTCAGCGGCATCGTGGCGAGCTGCGAGGTGAGCACGCCGTGCACCCGGAAGACCCGCATGTTGGTGATGACGAACCGGTCGCGCTTCTCGCGCACCGCACCCCACGCGGCGTGCACGAACAGGGCGAACGCGACGAACAGCAGGAACCAGGCGACCTCGACGCTGACCGTCCAGCTCCACACGAGCACCACCGTGCCGAGGAACGCCTCGATGCCGGGGCGGACGTAGGCGACCCAGTGGTGGGCGACCTCGTCGACGATCACCTCGTCCTCGTCGCGCAGGAGGTGCTTGCCTATCTGCGGGTCGACGAGCGCTGCGACGACGCCCACGTCAGGTCAGCTCTTGAGCGCGCCGACGAAGCTGATCACGCCGGTGAACAGCTGGGTCGCGAGGTCCCAGCCCTTCGTGCCGGCATCCTTCGCGGTGACCGCCAGGCCGTTGGGGTCGGTGAACATCCAGAACCCGAGGAAAACGACGATGACGACACCGATCAGCTTCTTGGCGTCCATGGGGGCATTCTTAACAGAAGTCACTCCCGTCACGTGGGAGGCGCTCCGCCCACGTTCGGGTGGAGTCAGAGCGTGGCGACGCGTACGTCGACGCGTGGCATCCGATCCCTGCAGAACGGCTCCGCGGTGTACAGCGAGCTGACGCCGACGATCGTGAACGTGGCGCCGACCCCGGCCTTCCTCAGGTCGGCCGCGTGCACGGCGACCCGGACCCGCATGTCGACGACGTCGTACGCGCTGCCGGCCAGCGCGACCGGGGTGCTGGTCCAGTGTCCCCGGAAGGACGCCTGCCGGTTGACGAGGGTGACCGTGCCGTCGGGCGCCGAGCGGACGTAGAGCTGCGAGCCGTCATGCAGGTGCACGATCCACGCGGCCTCGGGTGAGCCGGCCGTCAGCCTGCGGATCTGGAAGGAGAGGTGGACGACGTCGGAGCGGGCCGGACGGAACAGGACGTGGAAGCCTCGCAGATCGATCGCAGCGCGTTGCGCGGCGGTCGCGCTCTGGCACTCCGTCAGGTCGCGGGCCGGGTCGGACCACGTCCGATCGACCCGCACGGCCGCGTGCGCGGGTGCGATGGTGCCGACGAACAGTGCGGCCGTCGCGAGAGCTGCTGCGATGGTCTTCCTGATGCTCATGCCGTTCCCCTGCCCGATCGCGAGCTAACCCAAACCGTTGGCGCGCGTGGGCGCCGGCGGCACCGAGCCGGAGAGCCAGGAGTCGAAGAAGGCGCCGAGCCGCTGACCCGAGATCCGGTGCGCCAGTCCGATGAAGGCCGTGGTGCTGCCGTTGCCACCCCGGTGCTGCGCGGCCCAGGCGCGCAGGACCCGTCGGAAGTCGCTCGCACCGATGCGAACCCGCAGGGCGGCCAGCGCCATCCCGCCCCGCACGTAGATGGCCTCGTCCCAGATGTGCGCGGCCCGCGGGTTGCGCAGCGAGAGCTGCCAGAAGCGCGCGTCACGGGAGTAGGACGCGTAGGCGTTGTGCAGCCACTTCCGCGTGGTGATGCCGCCGTGCGCCTCGTTGTAGCGGTGCTCCATGTAGGTCGCGAAGCCCTCGTTGAGCCAGATGTCGCGCCAGCGGCGGATCGACACCGAGTCCCCGAACCACTGGTGGGCGAGCTCGTGGACCTCGGTCGTGCCGTCGATGAAGGAGTACGTCGGGCGCGACTGGTTCTCCAGCGCGAAGCCGATCGGGAGCGACGTCACCACGCCGCCCGTCGTGGCGAACGGATAGGTGCCCAGCTCGTGCTGCAGCCAGTCGGTGACGGCGCCGCTGCGCGCCAGGACGTGCTGCGCCCACGTGAAGGCATCGCCGCCCAGGTGGCGCGAGACCGCCGTGATCACCGGGATGCCCGAGGCGCTGCGGGTGCGACGTACGGCGAAGTCGCCGACGGCGAAGAAGGCGAGGTACGTCGCCATCGGCTGGTCCATCCGCCACCGCGTCGTCGCCTGGGCGCCGGAGACCGTCCGTGACACCTGCACGCCGTTGCCGAGCACCTGCTTGCCGGCGTCGGTGGTGATGGCGATGGAGAAGGTGGCCTTGTCGGCGGGATGGTCGTTGGACGGGAACCACCACGGCGCCATGTGCGGCTCGTTCATCGCCACGACCTCGGAGCCGTCGGCCAGCCAGTTGCTCTCACCGGCGTACGTCGGCCGGGTCGGGTCGCCGGCGTACGTGACCGTCGTGGTGAACACCGTGCCCGCCGCGATCGGCCGGCTCGGGGTGATCACGAGCTCGTGGCTGCTCGGCTTGCTGAACCGCGCCGCGACGCCGCCGACCTCGACCGACGTCACCGGCAGCAGCAGGTCCAGGTGGAAGGAGGACAGCGCCTCCTTCGAGCGGATCGTGAGCGTCGTGGTGCCGGAGAGGTGCGCAGGCGAGAAGGCGTAGGTGTCGTGGACGTCGTAGTGCTCGACGTCGATCCCGCCGTTGCCGTCGAGTGGGAAGTACGGGTCGCCGATGCCGGCCGACCCGGCGACCGCCGATCCTCCGAGGGCCGCGCCCGATCCGGGTAGCACCAGCACCGCCGCGAGCATCGCCACCACCACCATCCGTGCACGAGCCCCAAGACGCATGCCGCCGAATCTACGCGAGCGTGGCTACGCTCGCCGCGTGAGGAAGACCCGGAGCCACCGCCTCCACGTCCACGCCCCCACGCCCGCCGACCACGAGCGGGCGGCAGCGCTCGGCGCACCGGTCGACTGTCGTCGTACGTCGCTCTACACCGCCGACGAGCTCTACGACGTGACGCCGTACGCCGACAGCCTCGACGGCCGGGTCTACGCCTGGTCACGGCTCCCGATGGACACCGATGCAGGCCTGGCCACGGTGCTGCACGACAGCGCGATCGACACCGCGCTCAACGCCTGGATCGACGGACGCTCGCTGGTCGGCGTGATGGGCGGTCACGCGGTCGAGCGCGGGCAGCCGGCGTACGACCGGACAGCCCACCTCGGGCACCTGCTCGGCGCCTCGCACGCCGTGGTGACCGGTGGCGGTCCCGGCGCGATGGAGGCCGCGAACCTCGGCGCCCGGCTGGCGCAGCTGCCGGACGACGCGGTCGTCGAGGCGTGCCGGCTGCTGGCCGGCGTACCCTCCTTCCGGCCGTCGATCGACGCGTGGGTGGAGAGCTCCCGGCAGGTGCTGGAGAAGTTCCCGGGCGAGAACGCCTCCCTCGGCGTACCGACGTGGTTCTACGGCCACGAACCGCCCAACCTGTTCGCCACCGCGATCGCGAAGTACTTCCGCAACGCCCTGCGCGAGGCGATCCTGCTGCAGATCTGCGGGGCCGGGATCGTGTTCATGGAGGGCGCCGGCGGCACCGTCCAGGAGATCTTCCAGGACGCGTGCGAGAACTACTACGCGGCCGAGGGGAACGTCGCGCCGATGGTGCTCGTCGGCCGCCGCTACTGGACCGAGACCCTGCCCGCCTGGCCGTTGCTGCAGGCTCTGGCGAAGGGGCGCGCGATGGAGCCGCACATCCACCTCGTCGAGACGGTGGAGGAGGCCGCCGACCGGCTGGCCACGCGCCCCGTCTGACGCCCACGGCGAACCGTCTTCACGTTCTCACGAAACCGTGGACGGCGGGCGGGCCGTGTGGTCGTATTCATCTGTGCAGATCAACCGCCGCTCCCTCTTCCGCGCGGGGGCCGCCGCCGGCGCTCTCGCCGCCGCCGCACGCATCTCCGGACCCGGCCTCGCGCAGGCCGCGGTCATCGGTACGACGACCCTGAGCCGGTCCTACGGCCTCGGCGCGCCCAACGCCAAGGGCTACCGCAAGGTCGTCGCCCTGCCCGGCGAGGCCCGGATCATCCGCACCGACCTCGGCATCGCCGCCGGCGCGTCCCGCGCCACCGGTCGTACGCCGCTGCTGTCCTTCGTGCAGCTGTCCGACGTCCACGTGGTCGACCACCAGTCCCCCGGCCGCGTCGAGTGGACCGACCGGTACGTCACGCCCGGGCTGCTTTCCTCGGCGTACCGACCGCAGGAGATGCTCACCGCGCAGGTCGCGGACGCGATGGTGCAGGCCGTCAACGCGCAGCGGGTCGGGCCGGTGACGGGTCTGCCGTTCACGTTCGCGATCGAGACCGGCGACAACTCCGACAACTGCCAGTACAACGAGGTCCGCTGGAACATCGACATCCTCGACGGCGGCACGATCCGGTCCGACTCCGGCGCGCCGACCCGCTACGAGGGCGTCATGGACGGCAACGCCACCTACTACGACACCCACTACTGGCACCCCGAGGGCGTGCCGCTGGGCAAGAAGGCCGACCAGTACAAGGCCGACCACGGATTCCCGACGGTGCCGGGGCTGCTCGCCGCGGCGCGGCGCCCGTTCACGGCACCGGGCCTGGACGTCCCCTGGTACACCTGCTTCGGCAACCACGACGGCCTGACCCAGGGCAACTTCCCGCACACCGTGCCGCTGTCCGCGCTCGGCACCGGCTCCCTCAAGGTGATCTCGCCGCCCACCGGGCTCTCGGACACCGACATCGAGAACGCCGTGACCACGCTGGACCTCACCGGCCTGCTCGGCGCACTCACCGTGTCGCCGTACGTCCGAGCGGTCACGCCCGACCCGAAGCGGCGCACGGTCTCGCGCGCCCAGATCGTCGCCGAGCACTTCACCACCACCGGCGTCCCGGTCGGGCACGGCTTCACCGCGACGAACAAGGCCGCCGGGACGGCGTACTACTCCTTCGACCAGGGCCGGTTCCGCCACGTCGTGATGGACACCGTCAACCCCAACGGGTACGACGACGGCTCGATCGACGGCAACCAGCTGGCGTGGCTGAAGGCGACCGTCGAGGGCGCGGCCGGCAAGGCGGTCATCGTCTACAGCCACCACACCGCCGACACGATGACGAACCCGCTCGTCGCGACCGGTGGCGACCTGGCGATCCCGCGCGTGCTGGGGCCCGAGGTCGTGACCTACCTGCTCTCGCAGCCGCGGGTCATCGCGTGGGTCAACGGCCACACCCACAAGAACCAGATCTTCGTGCACGCCCGCACCGACGGCAGCGGCGGCTTCTGGGAGATCAACACCGCCTCCCACTGCGACTACCCGCAGCAGGCCCGCATCATCGAGGTCACCGACAACCACGACGGCACCCTGTCGATCTTCACCACGATCCTGGACCACGCCGGACCGGCGTCGTACGCCGGCAACCTGTCCAACAGCCTGGCGCTCGCCAGCCTGTCGCGGGAGCTGTCGGCCAACGACCCGCAGGCGAACCTCGCGGCCGCCTCCGGCCCGGCCAACGCCCGCAACACCGAGCTGCTGGTTGGCCGGCCGGCCGACTTCTAGGTCGTCCGCAGGGGCACCATCAGGCCACGTGGTCGGACCGACGTACCAAACCAAGGATCGAGGCGGCCCGCCCGCTCAGGCGAGTACGCCCGATCGCACTTTGGTACGTCCATCGGAGCGGCGTCGGCTGCCGACCGGGCTACTCGCTGGCCGCGAGCTGCCCGCAGGCGGCGTCGATGTCACTGCCCCGGGTGTCGCGGAGCGTCGTCGCGATGCCGGCCCGGTTGAGGCGACGTACGAACTCGTCCATGTCCTCCTCGCGCGAGCGGGTGAACTGCGAGCCGGGGATGTCGTTGAGCGGGATCGGGTTGATGTGCACCCAGCTGGTGCCGCGACCGTTGGCCGAGAGGACCTCGGCAAGCAGGTCGGCGCGCCAGGCCTGGTCGTTGATGTCGCGCATCATGGCGTACTCGATCGAGACGCGACGACCGGTCTTCTCGAAGTACTCGTACGCCGCCGCGACGGTCTCCTCGACCGAGAACCGGGTGTTGATCGGGACCAGCTCGTTGCGCAGCTCGTCATCGGGCGCGTGCAGCGAGAGAGCCAGCGTGACCGGGACGCCCTCGTCGGCCAGCTGCTTGATCCGCGGGACCAGGCCGACCGTGGAGACGGTCACGTGCCGCGCGGAGAGGCCGAGGCCGGCGGGTGCGGGATCGGTCAGGCGGCGTACGGCGGCGACGGTCGC
The DNA here is from genome assembly GCF_054782655.1 of Nocardioides montaniterrae. Taxonomy (NCBI): domain Bacteria; kingdom Bacillati; phylum Actinomycetota; class Actinomycetes; order Propionibacteriales; family Nocardioidaceae; genus Nocardioides; species Nocardioides montaniterrae. The sequence goes on from NZ_BAAGSB010000007.1 coordinate 53,576, forward strand.
CTTGTAGTTGGCGAGCGGCTCCCCCATGCCCATGAACACGACGTTGGAGAGGCGACCGGGGCCGCCGGCGACCTCACCGGACGCCATCGCACGAGCGCCGACGACGACCTGGTGCACGATCTCGGCGGTCGACATGTTGCGCTGCAGCCCACCCGCGCCGGTCGCGCAGAACGGGCAGGCCATGCCGCAGCCGGCCTGCGAGGAGATGCAGATCGTGGCGCGGTCCTTGTAGCGCATCAGCACCGACTCGACGAGCGAGCCGTCGAAGAGCTTCCACAGCGTCTTGATCGTGGTCCCGCGATCGGCGGTCTGCTGCTTGATCGGGTCCATCAGGTCCGGCAGGAGCGCGCTGACCAGCTCGGCCCGCTGCCCGGCAGGGAGGTCGGTCATCTCCGCCGGGTCGTGCACGAGCCGGCCGAAGTAGTGGTTCGACATCTGCTTGGCGCGGAAGCCCGGCAGGCCCATCTCGGTGAGCAGGTCCTTGCGGCCCGCCTCGTCGAGATCGGCGAGGTGGCGCGGCGGCTTGCCGCGACCCCGCGGCGCCTCGAAGACGAGGGGCAGGGTCTGGAACTGCTGGGGCTGCGGCGCATCACTCATGACGCGCCGATTCTCCCATGGCGACGCCTGTGGCTACTTATCCTTGTTGATGAGGAACCACAGCACGGCGATCGCCACACCCGCGACGACGACGAGGGTCGCGAGGCAGGCGAAGAGCATGTACCTGGCGAACTTCCGGGTGTGCTGCGGTACCAGCAGCCCGATCGGGACGACCAGCATCAGCAGCACGAACGGGAACAGGTCCTCGGCCTTCTTGTAGCCGAACAGGGCCTTGAGCAGAGCGCCGTACACACCCGGAACCACCAGGATGAAGAGCATCCCGCTGAAGAAGCCCGCGAGCGGGACGAACACCGGGTGGTCGCGGTGGAACCAGTCCGGGCGTCGGCTCTTCTCGACCGTCTCCTGTGCCGCCATCTCGCCCGCCATCAGTTGAACACTGCGTAGTGGAGGACGAGCCAGATCGGCGCGATGGTTGCCAGCAGCGAGTCGAGCCGGTCCATCAGGCCGCCGTGGCCCGGGATGATCTGGCTCATGTCCTTGATGCCGAGGTCGCGCTTGATCACGGACTCGCACAGGTCGCCCAGGGTGGCCATGGAGACCGCGATCGCGCCGAGTGCGATGCCTGCCCACCACGGTCCGTCGAGGTAGTAGGTGACCAGCGCCCAGCCCATCGCGATGCACGAGATCGCCGATCCCGCGAAGCCCTCCCAGGACTTCTTGGGCGAGATGACCGGAGCCATCGGGTGCTTGCCGAACAGGACGCCGGCGATGTAGCCACCGATGTCGGAGGCGATGGTGACCAGCACGAAGGTGACCACGCCGGCCACGCCGTCGTTCTCGAACCCGCCCCCACCACGACCGCCCTCGGCCAGCAGCAGGGCCACGAAGGAGCCCAGGAAGGGCAGGTAGATGAGGGTGAACACGGAGGCGGTCGCGTTCTTGACGTAGCCGTCGACACCGCGGTTGAGGAGCCACAGCATGATCACCAGGGCGGTCACCGCGGTCGCGGTCACCAGCGGGCCGGCACCCCAGAAGTACGCCGCCAGGACCATCACGACGCCACCGACCATCAGCGGCTGCTCGGGCAGGTCGATGTCCTTGGCCATCAGGCCACGCCGCAGCTCCCAGACCGCCACCACGACGGCCACGGCGACGATCACCATGAACGCCGGCTTCCAGAAGTAGAGCGAGCAGCCGATGGCCGCCAGCAGGACCAACGCCGAGGTGACCGCGGCCTTGAGGTCGCGGCCGGCTCGGCCGTGATCCTTCTTCGGCGCAGGGGTGGCGTCGGGAGTGGTGGTGCTCATGTCGTCGTGGCGTCGGTGCCTGAGGTCCTCAGACCTCGACCAGCTCGGCTTCCTTGGCCTTGAGCAGCACGTCGATGGCGTCGGTGTGGGCCTTGGTCTGGGCGTCGAGCTTCTTCTCGGCACCGGTGACGTCGTCCTTGCCGACCTCGCCGTCCTTCTCGAGCTTCTCCAGGTTCTGCTTGGCCTTCTGGCGCACCTGGCGGATGGCGATCTTGCCGCCCTCGGCCTTCTCCTTGGCCAGCTTGATGAACTCCTTGCGACGCTCCGCGGTCAGCTCCGGGAAGACACAGCGCAGCGTCTTGCCGTCGCTGGACGGGTTGACGCCCAGGTCGGAGTCGCGGATGGCCTTCTCGACGTTGTTGATCGCACCGACGTCGAAGGGCTGCACGATGATGATGCGCGCCTCGGGCGCGGTGAACGAGGCGAGCTGCTGGATCGGGGTCGGCGAGCCGTAGTAGTCGACCAGGATCTTGCTGAACATCGACGGGTGCGCGCGGCCGGCGCGGATCGCGGCGAACTCCTCGCGGGTCGCGTCGACGGACTTGGCCATCTTGCCGTCGGCCTCGTTGAGGATGTCGTTGATCACCGGTGTCTCCTTCGATATCTGTCTGGTCGCTGTGCAGGTGGCCGAGTCCGTCAGGACTCAGCCTGCGCTGACCAGCGTGCCGATCTTCTCACCATTGACGACCCGCAGGATGTTGCCGGCCGGCTCCATCCCGAAGACGACCATCGGCAGCTTGTTCTCGCCGCAGAGCGCGAAGGCGGTCTGGTCCATGATCCGCAGGCCCTGCTCGATGGCCTCCTGGTAGGTGACCTCGTCGTACTTGGTGGCGGTGGGGTCGAGGTTGGGGTCGGCGGAGTAGACGCCGTCGACGCCGCTCTTGGCCACCAGCACGACGTCGCACTTGCTCTCCAGGGCGCGCTGGACGGCGACGGTGTCGGTGGAGAAGTAGGGCATGCCCATGCCGGCGGCGAAGATGACGACGCGGCCCTTCTCCATGTGCCGGATCGCGCGACGCGGGATGTACGGCTCGGCGACCTGGCCCATCGTGATGGCGCTCTGGACGCGGGTGTCGATGCCGAGCTTCTCGAGGAAGTCCTGGAGGGCCAGGCAGTTCATCACGATGCCGAGCATGCCCATGTAGTCGGCGCGGGCACGGTCCATGCCCCGCTGCTGGAGCTCGGCGCCGCGGAAGAAGTTCCCACCACCGGTGACGATCGCGATCTGGGCGCCGGACTCGGCGACCGCCGCGATCTCCTTGGCGATGGACTGCACGACGTCCGGGTCGACGCCGAGCTTGCCGCCGCCGAAGACCTCACCGGACAGCTTGAGCAGAACCCGCTTGTAACCCGTCACGCAGGCGACCCTACCGGCCGAGGTCGTACGTCGCTCAACTGATCCTCTGTACCCGCTGGCGGTACTTGTCGTCGTTGCCGCCGTCGATGTCGGAGTCGGTCGTCCGGGAGATGTGGTCGACCTTCTCCTCCCCTCCCTGGACGGGCTGGGCGTCGATCAGGGTGTCCCGCTCGAACTCGTGGGTCTTGTCGGTGTTGCGGTAGTAGCGGTAGATGCTCCAGTAGGTTCCCGCGGCACCCGCGGGACCTGCTGCGAGCAGCGCGTAGAGGCCGCCGTGCTGGTCGCTGGAGAGCGCGATCAGGTCGAGGATCATCGCGCACCTGCCACCAGGAACGCACCGACCGCACCCTCGAGGAAGGTGCCGACCGTCATCGCGGCCAGGATCAGCTTGGGCTGCGAGATCGGGATGCTGCCCATGGTCTCCCCCGTGCGTGCGTTGACCGCGATGTAGTGCAGCATGCCGTTGCTCTCCTGCTGGTAGGAGTAGAGCCAGACCGGGAGGTACATCGAGAGCCACCGCGAGCCGCCGACGTCGATCTTCTCCTGCTCCCACCGCACGCCCCGGTCGAACCGGTTGAGCGACCCGTGGACCTGCGAGCGGCCGATCGAGAGCATCTGGTCCTCGAGCTCGGGCTCCATCGAGGACACGTCGCGGTCACGCTTCTCGCTGGTGAACCCGACCAGGTAGCTGGCGTTCCACTGAACGGCGTTCTTGGTGTCGAACGGGAGGATCGAGTTGACGATGTTGTTGGTGTTCCGCTTGCCGAACGTCGCCCGCTCCGCCGAACCCTCGATGGTGAGGTCGTCGACGGTGAAGCTCACCTGGCGCGCCACCTGGTAGACGTCGGCGGCGTAGTAGGTGGTCGTCGTCTTGTTGTCGCCGCTGCCGTGCGTCTCGGTCCAACGGCGGGTCTCCACCTCACCCTTGCCCCAGTAGTCGGCCTCGGCGCGTGCGTCGACGACGAGGTACGGCAGGTAGACGCCCAGCACGTTCTCGGGGACGAACTCCTTTCTGAACCGACGGTGGGCGAACAGCCGGCGCTTGCCCGCGAAGCCGCGGATCAGCTCGACCGCCTCGTCCTTGGTCAGCTTGAAGGGCAGCACCGCATCCGGGACCGCGCCGTTGGCGATCTGCTGGTTGACGTTGAGCGTGTGGCGACACCAGTGGCAGCGGGCGTTCATCGAGTGGGCCGTGTCGACGATGACCTCAGCGCCACAGCCGTCGCACTTGAAGGTGACCTGGTCGGCGACGTCGGCCGCGATGTCCTTCGCGCCACTCGCGATCACCGTGCCCTGGAGCTGGTCGATGCCCTCACCGAGGCCGAACTCCTCCTCGACGCGCTGCTCCTGCCACTCGTTGCGGCAGAACAGGCAGACCAGCTTGCCGGTCGCGGCGTGCAGGCGTACGTCGGTCGACCCGCACTTGGGACACCGGTTGACGCCGTCCTTGAGCGAGGCGTTGACCGTCTCGATGCTGGGCTGGGGCTCAGGTGCGGCCTTCGCCGCGGCGAGCTCCTCGTCCAGCGAGAGCGGCGGACCGTCGAAGGTCGGCTCCTTCGGCTCCGCCGGCTCCTGGGGTTGGTGGGTCATCTCAGAGACCGAGCGCCTTCGCCTTTGCCGCGTCGTAGTCGGCCTGCGTGATCAGGCCGGCGTCGAGCATCTCCTTGGCGCGCTTGAGGGTGGCCATCGCGTCGTCGCCGGCGGCCGGCGCGGACGCTGCCGGAGCCGGGGCCGCGGGAGCAGGCGCCGCCGCGGCGGGCGCCGGGGTGGCCGGCTGCTGGAGCCCGCCGACGCCGATCCCGCCGGCAGCCATTCCCATGCCGATCATCCCGCCGGGGCCGGCGTTCTGGCCGGCCGCCTCCATGCCTGCGGCCACGGATGCCTGCAGGTTGGAGTTGCCGCGCGATCCCGACAGCGCATCGGCCCGCTGGACGTTCTTGAGCAGCTCGCGGGTGGTGGCGTCGTACTCGATGGACACGATCGCGGTCTTGACGATCTCCAGGCCGCGTCCGGTCTTCCACTGGTACGCCGACTCGACCGCCGCCGAGAGCGACTGCGCGAAGCCCAGCGAGTCGCTCTGCAGCTTGGTGATGCGACTGCCCTTGGCCGGGTCGTTGCAGTACATCGAGAAGGCGGGTGCGAGGGAGCTGACGACCTCGTTGAACAGCTGCTCGCCCTGGGGGTTGTCGATGTCGGTGAAGTCGAAGACCTGGCCGCCACCGATCACGCCCGCGGGCACGAAGCTGCGGATGAACGTCAGCGGGTCGGTGATCTTGAGCGTGTAGGTACCGCGGGTGACCGCGCCGACCTGGGTGTTGAGGAACGCGTCGTCCCAGTAGATCTCCGACTGCGTGCCGAACTTGTTGTTCGGGAGCTCCTTGAGCGAGACGAAGACGGCCGTCTGCTGGGTGCCGGGCCGGCCGCCGAACTTGAAGCGCTCCCAGCTCTGCTTGACCACGCTGTCGACCAGGCCACCGCCGGTGAAGACCGACTGCGAGGCGGGCTCGTCGGAGTTCCAGGTGTAGGCGCCCGGCTCGGCGGCGAACCCGGTGTAGGCGCCGTCCTCGAGCAGGACCAGGCCGTAGCCCTGGGGCACGATGAACTTCGAGCCGTTGGTGATGACACCGCTCGAGCCGCGGGTGTTGCTGCCCCGGCCGGCGTTCTGGCCCTGGAGCACCGCCGGGAAGATCGCGGCGGTCGGGCTGACATCAGCCGGTACGCCGTAGAAGTCGACCCACTGGTCGCCGAGCGTGCCGCCGATCGCTCCCGCCGCAGCCTGGATGAGTCCCATGTGCCGATCCCCTCGAGTCCGTTGTCGCGCGCCCGGTCGATCGGGCGCCCGTGTCCGATTCGTCTCCACCGCTCGAACGCCTGAAACCTATCGCGTGGCCGTCTGCCAGGAAGCGGAAAAATGGCGAGGTCCCCGTTCCCACAGGGGAACGGGGACCTCGCCGGTGATCTGGCAGATCGGGTCGTCAGACCTCGATCAGGCGCCGACCTCGAAGCGGGCGAACCGCTTGACGGAGGTGTTGGCGGCGTCGAGGACCTGCTTGACCGACTTCTTCGCCTCGAAGACCGACTCCTGGTCGAGCAGGACGATCTCCTTGTAGAAGGCGTTGATGCGACCCTCGACGATCTTCGCGACGGCAGCCTCGGGCTTGCCCTCCTCGAGCGTCTTCTTGGTCAGCACGTCCTTCTCGGCCGCGACGACGTCCGCGGGGACCTGGTCGCTGGTCAGGAACTGGGCCTTCAGCGCGGCAGCCTGCTGGGCGGCCTGCTTGGCCGCAGCCTCGTCACCCTCGAACTCGACGAGCACGCCGAGCGTCGGGGGCAGGTCGGAGGCCTTCTTGTGGAGGTAGACCGTGGTGTTGCCGTCGAAGTACGCGACGTCGCCCAGCTCGATCTTCTCGCCGATGGTGCGGGCGAGCTCGTCGACGGTCTCGCCGACCGTGGAATCACCGAGCGCGACCGCGCGCAGCTCCTCGATGGTCGTCGCCTTGGCGCCGTTCGCCGCGTCGGCGATGGCCTGGGCGGCGTTGACGAAGGCCTCGTTCTTGGCGACGAAGTCCGTCTCGGCCTTGAGGCTGATCAGGGCATTGCCGGAGGCGGCGACCAGACCCGCGGAGGCCTCGCGCTCGGCGGCGCGGGCGGCGGCCTTGGCGGCACCCTTGACCCGCAGCAGCTCGACAGCCTTGTCGAAGTCGCCGTCGGTCTCGTCCAGCGCCTTCTTGCACTCCATCATGCCGGCCTGGGTCGTCTCGCGGAGCTTCTTGACGTCAGCAGCGGTGAAAGCCATTTTCTTGTTCCCTCGCAGGTTGGTTTTTACGTCGGTGGTGAGAGAAGAGGAGCGGGCTGCCGTCGTACGACGACAGCCCGCATCACATCTCGGTTGATCAGGCCTCGGCCGGAGCGTCGGTCGTCTCAGCGGCAGCCTCGGCGGGCGCCTCGGTCGTCTCAGCAGCAGCGTCGGCGGCGGCCTCGGCCGGGGCCTCGGTCGTCTCGGCAGCGGCCTCGGCGGGAGCCTCGGTCGTCTCGGCCGGGGTCTCGAGGAGCTCGCGCTCCCACTCGGCCAGGGGCTCCTCGGCACCGTTCTCGGCGCCATCGGTCTTGACGCCCGAGCGAGCCATCAGGCCCTCGGCGACGGCGTCGGCGACGACGCGGGTCAGCAGACCGACCGCGCGGATGGCGTCGTCGTTGCCCGGGATCGGGAAGTCGACGTCGTCCGGGTCGCAGTTGGAGTCGAGGATCGCGACGATCGGGATGCGCAGCTTGCGCGCCTCCTCGACGGCGAGGTGCTCCTTGTTGGTGTCGACGATCCAGACGGCGGACGGGGTCCGGGTCATCTCGCGGATGCCGCCGAGCGTCTTCTCCAGCTTGACGTGCTCCCGGCGCATCTGCAGGAGCTCCTTCTTGGTACGACCCGAGCCGGCGACGGTGTCGAAGTCGACGTCGTCAAGCTCCTTGAGGCGGTTGATCCGCTGGCTCATGGTCGTGAAGTTGGTGAGCATGCCGCCGAGCCAACGCTGGTTGACGTAGGGCATGCCGACGCGCGTGGCCTGCTCGGCGATCGACTCCTGCGCCTGCTTCTTGGTGCCGATGAACATGATCGTGCCGCCCTTGGCCACGGTCTCCTTGACGAAGGCGTAGCTGCGGTCGATGTAGGCCAGCGACTGCTGCAGGTCGATGATGTAGATGCCGTTGCGCTCGGTCATGATGAAGCGCTTCATCTTCGGGTTCCAGCGACGGGTCTGGTGCCCGAAGTGGACGCCGCTCTCGAGGAGCTGGCGCATGGTCACAACAGCCATGATTGGCTCTCCTGTGGTGTTGTCAGTTGTTTCCTGACGCCTGCGTGCGGCCGAACCCTCGTGTCTGGCACTCGGGACCGACGGCCGTCACCCACGGGCGGTCGGGATTCGGAGAGAATCCCGTCGTGGTCTGCGGACGTGCGAATTAGCGACTCGGCGAGTCGGTTACGCCCAGAGTAGTCGCACGCGTCCCACGCGTGCCAATCCCGACCACTCCTCATCCACAGGCCTCGTCGGGGGTGCGGTTCCTCCACAGGTCACCGCAGGCGAGTCGCTCGTCAGCGTCGCGACGGGGACCGTGGATCCATGCCGGTCCGTCACCTCGCGCTCGCCCTCCTGCTCCCTGCTCTGCTCGTGCCACGTCCCGGCGATCCGGCTCCCGGGAGCCCCCTGCTGGCGCGTGTCTCCCCCGCGGTCGGCGGCCAGTGGCCGCTCCACCCGGAGCCGACGGTCGTGCACGGGTTCGACCCGCCCTCGTCGGTGTACGGCGCGGGCCACCGGGGCGTCGACCTGGCAGGCCACGTCGGCCAGCAGGTGCACGCCGCGCTCGGTGGGCGCGTCACGTTCGCCGGGATGCTCGCCGGACGGGGCGTGGTGGTCGTCGACCACGGCGCGACCCGTACGACGTACGAGCCGGTCGTCGCGACGGCACGGGTCGGACAGGTCGTCGGTGCCGGTGCGGTCATCGGCCGGCTGACCGCGGTCCAGTCACACTGCTTCCCGGCCGCCTGCCTGCACTGGGGACTGATCCGCAACGCCGACGACGTCTACCTCGATCCACTGACGCTGGTCGCGCAGGCGCCGGTGCGGCTGCTGCCGCTGTGGCGAGACCTGCCGTGGGCGGGCTGACGCCTCAGGCCCGCGGATGCGCCTGCTGGTAGGCCCGCCGCAGCCTGTCGGTGGTGACGTGGGTGTAGCGCTGCGTGGTCGCGAGCGAGGCATGACCCAGCAGCTCCTGGACCGAACGAAGGTCTGCGCCACCCTCGAGGAGGTGGGTCGCGGCCGTGTGCCGCAGGCCGTGGGGGCCCAGGTCCGGAGCTCCCGGTACCTCGGCGATCCGGCCGTGCACCATCGTGCGCACAGCGCGCTGGTCGATTCGGCCGCCGCGGGCACCGACGAAGAGGGCGCCGCCCGAGCCCGCCCGCACCAGCTGCGGTCGGCCCCGCACGAGCCACGCGTCGATCGAGCGCCGGGCGGGGAGCCCGAAGGGCACGGTCCGCTCCTTGCTGCCCTTGCCGAAGACCCGCACGACGTTGCGGTCACGGTCGAGGTCGTCGACGTCCAGCCCGACCAGCTCACCCACGCGCATTCCGGTCGCGTACAGAAGCTCGAGCATTGCGACGTCGCGCAGGCCGACGGCGCTGCCGTCGTCGGCTGCCTGGGCGGCCGCGGCGATCAGGTCGCGGGCCTCGTCGGCCCGCAGGACGCTCGGCAACGTACGCCGCGCCTTCGGCGACCCGAGTGACGAACCGACGTCGCTGGACGTTCGGCCCGTACGGGCCAGCCAGGCCGTGAACACCCGAGCCGCTGTGGCCCGTCGCGCGATGGTCGTGCGGGCCAGGCCCATGGTCTGCTGCTTGGCCAGCCAGCTGCGCAAGGTGCGCAGGTCGAGATCCGCGACGGCATCGATGCTGGAGCGGTGGCCGTGCTCCAGGAGCGCGGCGATGTCGGCGAGGTAGGCGACCACCGTCTTGGGAGCAAGATCCCGCTCGGCGACCAGGTGACGTTCGTAGTCCGCGAGCACGCGCACGAGCGGCTCCGGCAACGCGTCGAAGGCCTCATCGGCCACAGTGGTCACCCACGCATCGTAGGACTATCGATCAGCCTCGGCGGCCAGGCGCCACCCGGCGGTGTCGCGCTCGATCAGGCCCTCCTGCTCGAGGGTCGTCAGCATCCCCTCGACCTCGAGGACCTCCAGCGCCGCGACCCTTGCGATCGAGGTCGCCGGGGCCGCGCGGTGTGCGGGAACGGCGTCGAGCACCTGCCGCTCCACGAGCGAACGCTGGTCGCGGGGGCCCTCGGGGCCCCGCGGAGCGACCGTCATGTTCTCGCCCATCCGGCTGACCAGCTCGAGCACGTCCTCCGCGGAGGTCACCAGGTTGGTGCCTCCCGAGCGGAGCTGGTGGTGCACCCCGACGGACTGACCGCTGGTGACCGGCCCCGGGACACCCATCGCCTCGCGTCCCATCTTCTGGGCCCAGTTGAGCGTGTTCAGCGCACCGCTACGAGCCGCCGCCTCGACGACGACCGTCCCGCGGGACAGCGCGGCGATCAACCGGTTGCGGGCCAGGAATCGGATGCGCTGTGGAGCACTGCCGAGCGGCGCCTCCGAGATGACCGCTCCGTGGGTCCGCAGGTGGGCGAGCAGTCGGGAGTGGCGGGGTGGGTAGTCCCGGTCGACGCCGCAGGCCAGGACCGCGACGGTGGGCCCGTCCCCCGCGACCGCACCCCGGTGTGCGGCGTAGTCGATGCCGATGGCCGCGCCGGAGATGATGGTGAACCCTCGGGCGGCCAGCCCTGCCGAGATGTCGATCGCGACCTGGTCGCCGTAGGTCGTGGAGTTCCTCGCCCCGACCACGGCGACCGAGGCGTCGAGGGTGTCGAGGGTCAGCGGCCCTGCGACCCAGAGGCCGATCGGCACTCCCCCGCGCGCGTCCAGGATCGAGACGCCCCGGAGATCGGCGAGGCCTGGCGGCCACTCCGGGTCGCCAGGGATGACGAAGCGCACGCCCCGCTCCTCGGCGCGCTCGAGCTCGCGGGTGCCGTCGACCCCGTGGGCACGCGCCTGGGCCGAGGCGATCTTCGCCTCCTCGCCGACGCGGGTCCGGATCCACTCCAGGACGGTCGGCGCCCCCTCACGCACCACTGCCTCGGTGAAGAAGAGATCGCCGGGCTCGGCGATCACGCTGAGCGCAGCACGGGCGACGCGGTCGTCGTCGACCCCGCTCATCCGACGGCCCCTTCCTGGTCGACCACCCGGACCACACGCGACGGCAACGGCTCACCCTGGCGGAGCTTCAGCGCGACCTCGACCTCCGGTTTCCCCGGATGGATGTCCTCACCGAGCCGCGCCGACGCCAGGTCTGCGACGGTCCAGGCCAGGCGCAGCACGCGCACGGCGCCGCGGGCGCTGAGCTTGCCGGAGTACATCGCCTGGTCGACGAGCTTGCGCCCGTTCGGGTGACCGACCAGTCGTCCTTGAGCCGTGGACTGGGGATCTGACCGTTGAACCGCCAGCTGCACCCGCGGAAGCGATCGGCTTGCCTCTGCCGAGCGACAGCCACCCGTGCGGCCACCATCGCGGAGGTCTCGGCGCTGAAGAACGGATCGCGGGTGGCCGGGCCCAACGCGCGCACGTTGCGGGTGATGTCGATGCGATCGCGGATCGGCCCGGACATCTTGCGCTGATGTGCTCGCAGCACGGCGCCGTCGCACTCGCAGCGTTGCCCCTTGACCTCGTGGTTGCCGCAGGGGCACGGGTTGGCAGCGACGACGAGCAGCGCACGCGCCGGCAGGGTGATCGACTCCTCCCGGCGGGCCACGGTGATCTCCCCACTCTCCAGGGGCTGACGCAGCGCATCGATCACGTCGGACCTGAACAATGCGAGCTCGTCGAGGAACACGACTCCTCCGTGGGCCTTCGACAGCTCGCCGGGCCTGACGTGACCGTTGCCGCCACCGATCAGGCTGGACTTGCTCGCGTCGTGATGAGGAGCGGAGTACGGCGGTCGGGTGATCATGCCGCGGGAGGCGTCCAACGATCCGGCGAGCGAGTGGATCGCTGTCAGCTCGAGCGACTCCTCCGGCGTCAGATCGGGCAGGATCGTCGGGAGCCTCTCGACCAGGCTGGTCTTGCCCACTCCCTTGGGGCCGAGCAGCAGCAACGGATGAGCACCCGCCGCCGCGACCTCGAGGGCGTACTTCTCGTCCTCCATGCCCATGAGGTCGGCGAGGTCGAGCTCGTCGAGCCGCTCGTCACCGCGCCAGGACAGCAGCTGGGCACCCGATGCCGCCGCGACGGGCGGCGCGGCGGGGACCGTCTCGCCGCGCAGCTCGGCAACGACCTGGGCGAGCGAGCGGAAGCCGAGGACGCTCATCCCCGGGACCATGGCCGCCTCCGCGGCCTGGGGCTCGGGGACGAAGACCCGTCGGATGCCCCGCTCGGCGGCCGCCAGCACCATCGGCAGGACGCCCATCGCCGGTCGCAGGCCGCCGGACAGGGTCAGCTCTCCGATGAACGCCGTGCCGAGCAGGCCGCGACCTTCGACCTGCTCACTGGCGGCGAGCAGGGCGACGGCCATCGCGAGATCCGCGTGGGTGCCCGACTTCTGGAGGTCGGCGGGCGAGAGCAGGATCGTGGCGCGCTTGGTGGCCGGCCAGGCGAGCTCGGAGTTGATGATCGCCATCCGCACGCGCTCAGGACCTTCCCGGACCGACGCGTCCGCACGACCGACCAGGGTGACGCCAGGCGCTCCGGAGGAGACGTCGACCTCGACGTCGACGAGATGGCCGAGCGCTCCCGCGAGCGTGACGGTGTGGGCCTTGGCGGTGGCCATCAGTAGAGGCCTCGGACGTGGTCGACCTGGGCGGCGCCGCGGCGTGAGCGGAGGACCGCGACGAGGTCGATCCGGATCCCGTCGGGCCGGATGCCGCGCTCGCGGGCCCACCGCTCCCCCAGACGCTTGAGACGGGCCAGCTTGGCGTCGGTGATCGCCTCGTGCGGCGTACCGCAGGCGATGCTGCTGCGGGTCTTGACCTCGCAGACCACGAGCGTCGCGCCGTCACGGCACACCAGGTCGATCTCACCGATCTCGCAGCGCCAGTTGCGCTCGAGCACCGCGAGGCCGGCGCCTCGCAGGTAGCGTGCCGCGACCTCCTCGCCGTACGCCCCCAGGGCCTGGCGCTGCGCGCCCGTCGTCCCACCTCGTGTCGTCATCGCCATGTCCGTCATGACCCACCTCCTGGCGACCACCTTCGTGCCAGGTGCCGACAACCGGATGCAGGCCGAGACGGCCCTGTGGAGAACGAGCGTCCTCCACAGGGTGAGGCCTCAGAAGTGGCCCATGACGGGACGGATGTGGCGCGTGGTTCAGCCGACGAGGCGCGGCTGGTTGCACGTCGGGGTCGGTACGGCGTAGACGTCCGCGCCGCCGACGCGCAGGCCGAGCATCTTCGACAACGGGGTGATGAGCGAGGACTGGACGGCGGTCAGGACCGGGTCGAGGGTGCTTGAGACCGTGGTGAGGATCGGGTTCATCAGGTCGCTGAAGGCGCTCGACGTCAGGCCGATCGGCTTGGTCTGCGGGAGCAGGAGCGCGAGGAGCTTGGTGGTCACCGTGGCCGTCGTGGTCACCGACGTGTCGCGCAGCGCCGACGAGGGGTTGAGCGTCGGGGACGACAGGACGTTGCCGTTCACCTTCGCCGGGTTGGTGTAGCCGTCCGGCAGGGGCACCGTGACGGTCTGGCTGTAGGAGCCGAAGGTGTTCGGGAAGTTGGCCGACAGCGTGACCGCGCTGTCGAGCGCGATGGTCGTGGTGCTCAGCAGGCTGCCCAGCCCGAGCAGGTTGAGGATGTCGGTGACCAGCGTGCCGGTCTGGCTGACACCGAAGCTGAAGTTGAGGTGCGCACCCATGCTCCCCGTCAGGCTGGTCGAGCCCAGGATCGCGGAGTTCACGAGCACCGACAGGCTGGTCGGCGAGCCGGTGGAACACCCTGCGATGCCGGCGAGCGTCGCGATCGCCTCCCCGAGGTTCACCTTCAGCGTCAGCGTCGTCGCATCGGTCGCGATCGAGCTGGTCACGCCGGCGAAGTTCACGTTCGACAGCGTGAGGGCGGGGATCGTCAGGGTCGTGGTGAGCTGCACCTGCGCGGTGTGCGCCTGCTGGCCGGTGCACCCCTCCTGGGGCGATTCGATGACGTTGAGGCTCGTGGACGACGTGACCGTCTTCCCCGCCATGAGCGGCAGGTTCAGGTTGACGCCCTGGAGCGACAGCGCATGTCCCTTGCCGGCCACGAGGGCCGAACCGGTCACGATGTCGAGCACGTTCAGGGAGGCGTTGAGGGCCGACTGGTCGCCGGAGCTCGCGGCGAGCAGGTCGCCCATCTTGATGACCGGACCGCTCGCGCCGATCGCCGTCTTGACCGCGTTGATGGCCGTGATCTGCGCCGACGTGTACCCGCCGTTCGAGCTCATCACCATGGCGGTCGCGGTGACGAGGTCGGCGATGTTGAGGGTGTTGTCGCTGAGCAGCTCGGTGACCGATCCGACGTGGAGCTGTCCGGTGTTCACCAGGTCGGCAAGGCTGACGTTCGCACCGGCCAGGGCCTTGTAGCTCACCAGGTCCAGGTTGAGGGACGAGCCCAGCGCGCCCCCGACGATCGCGTTGATGAGCGGGCTCGAGTCGCCGGTGTCGAGCGCGGCGACGAACGATCCGACCCGGAAGCAGGCTCCGGGGTTCGAGTAGCTGACGGCATTGCGGGACGCCTGCCCGGAGGCGATGCCCGTGAACGCTGCGAAGCCGAAGCCCACCTGCGTCGTCGCGGTCACCTTCACCGCGTTGGGGACGGTCGCGGCCGAGGCCGCGGCGAAGACGCCGGTCGTCAGGTTCTCGGTCCCCCAGGTGATGCCCATCGTCGGCTTGCTGGTCGCGTAGTCGATGACGCTCGTGTTGCGATCCCGGCTGGCATTGGCTGCGGTGATGTCCGCGCCACCGGCCGACAGCTGACTGACGGTCTTGGTGCCGTCCAGCAGGCGCGACATGTCCATCGCCACGACGTCGGCGAGCGTCTGCATGTCGGCTCGACCGACCCGCTGCACACCGAGGTCGAGCACGAAGGCGCTGGTGACGGGGATGAGCAGCGCCATCAGGATCGCGAACATGACGCCGACCGCTCCCCGCTCGTCGCGACGGCGACGCAGCGGGCCGACCAGGGGCCGGCTCAACTCACCCTCACCGTGGCCGAGTAGCTCAGCGTCTGGGGCAGCAACAGGCTGACGCCCGGGATCGACGGGATCGCCGGGTGGTCGCGGTAGAGGTAGCTCACGGTGACGGTCACGCACTGGGCGGTGCCACAGGTGGTGGGGCTTCCGATCGTGCAGGTCACGTAGTTCTGCCCGCAGGCCAGCGTGTTGTCACCGACCTTCATGCTCCCGAGTGCCGAGTTGATGGCCGAGGTGGCCGCCGACGAGCGGTTCGCCGAGACGAGCTGCACCGCTGCCGCACGAGCACCCTCGGCGGTCGCCTGGCTGAGCGTCTGCCGGAAGGAGAGCATCATGCCGAAGCTGAGGATCCCGAAGACGATGAGCAGCAGGAACGGGACCACCAGGGCGAACTCCACGGCGGACGCGCCTCGCTCCTCCGCGCCGCGACGGCCCCACACCAGCGCACGCTTCATCGTCCCTCGATCCATCTCAATGCCTCGTGGGCCGTTTTCCCCCGGCCACAGGCCGAGATTAGGGGCGCGTGGACGTACGACGGAACGGCTGCTCGGACGCGGGTCCTAGTCCCATCGGGCTATCCCGCCAGACGCGGCTGGGCGCACGTCGGCGTGGGTACGCCGAAGACGTCTGCACCGGCGAGCTGGATGCCGAGCAGCTTGGCCAGGGGCGTCACCGCCGCGTTGATGTTGGTGGTGACCTCGGCAAGCGAGGTCACGATCACGCTCGACGTCAGGGCGCTGACCAGCGGGCCCAGGCCCTGGGGGCCGAGATCGATCTTCCACGGCACGCCGAGCAGCGTCGCGGAGCTGTGGGCGAGGTCAATGCTCACCTTGGGCGGCGACAGCCCGACGTATCCGTTCGAGCCCGGACTGCTCTGCGGATCGGTGTAGTCGTGCGGCGGCACGTCGTAGGCGGTGTCGGTGCTTCCCGTCGACGCGGCCGTGGACACGCTCGTGGAGGCGGTCGCCTGGAGATCGACGGTGACCAGGCCGAGGCCGGCGACCGAGAGCGTTCCCTTCACCCGGAAGGGCAGGGTGATCGTCGCGGTCATCAAGCGGGTGTCGACGCGCACCCGGGTCTCCACCGCGCTCCCGCACGTCACACCGCTGAGCACGCCGTTGGCTCCGGCGAGCCCAGCATCGACGTGGATCGTCCCCTGTGTCGAGGTCGGGTCCGCGACGGTGCCGACCGAGAGGCCGGAGAAACCGGACACCTTGTTGGGGAGGTTGAAGCCGAAGTCCGTCGCGATCCTCACCTGCCCCGTGCTCGCCGTGGCGGTCCCCGGCGCCCCGCACCCCTCGCGGGGCGGCTCGATCACGCTGAGGCCGACGTCGCCGCTGGACGCGTGCGGCGTGGACCAGACCACCCCGGTGTCGAGGAGGTTGTTCTGGTTCGCGAGCTGGGTGTGCTCCCCGGCTGAGAGGGCCGCGGCGCCGACCAGGTCGATGACGTTGACGCTCGAGCCGAGGGCCGAACCGTTGCCGAGGCTCAGGATGTCGCCGAGGCCGACGGTCGCGGTCGAGGAGGTCTTCGCGGCGATCGCTCCCAGGATGACGCTGGCCGAGGAGCTGCCCTGGGCATCGAGCACCCTGGCCCCGGCCGAGAGCAGCTGCTGCACCGAGATGTCCCCACGGTCGACCAGCGCCTGGGGCGAGGCGGCGCCGAGCTGGGCGGCGAGCAGCCCGAGGTCGACGTACGACGTCAGCAGCCCCTGGTAGGAGACCGACCTGAGGTTCACCCCGAGTGCGTCGGGATCGCCGACCAGGGCCTCGAAGACACCGGCGACCGCGCTGTCCCCGCTGCGGAGCGCCCCGGCGAAGCTCCCCAGGCGGAAGCAGGCGTTCGAGCTCGCGACGGCCATCGCGCTGCGCGAGGCGGCGCCGCTGTCCTTGCCGGTGATGCCACCGAACGCGAACGCGACACGGGTGCCCACGCTCACCCGCACGGCGGTCGGAGAGCCGCTGGCCAGCGCGACGAAGGCCCCTGTCGAGGACGCCGTCCCGAGCTCGACCGTGGCGGTCGGACGGGTGCCGACCGTCGCGAGGTTGCGGGCGATGGAGGCCACTGCATCGCTGCTCACCACCGGTTGGAGCTGGGCGACGGTGCGACCGTCGAGGTCGCGGGCCAGGTCGAGCGCGACGACGTCGGCGAGGCTCTGCATGTCGGTACGGGCGACCCGTTGCATGCCGAGGTCGACCACCATGGCGGCGACCGCCAGCACTATCACGAGCACGAACGCGGCGAGCACCGCGACCGCGCCCCGCTCATCACGGCGCACGCGCCCACTCCCTAGCCTGGACGTCCCCCAACGGGACCACGCTAGGTCGGACGCAGGCCGGAAGCAGCAGCCCTCAACCGATCAGGCACAGAAGATTCCTGATTCGGGACAGGAGTCCCGGGTCGGCGAGCCGATCGGTCGGAATCTCAGGGCTTGGGCGGCTCGAACTCGGTGTTCGCGAGCTCCTCGACGTTGACGTCCTTGAACGTCAGCACCTTCACGTTCTTGGCGAAGCGCGCCGGGCGGTAGATGTCCCACACCCAGGCGTCGTTGATGGTGACCTCGAAGAACACGTCGCCGTTCTCCGAGCGTGCCTTCACGTCGACGGAGTTGCACAGGTAGAACCGGCGGTCGGTCTCGACGACGTACTTGAAGATCCCGATGACATCGCGGTACTCGCGGTAGAGGTTGAGCTCCTGCTCGGTCTCGTACTTCTCGAGGTCCTCAGCACTCATGCGGGCGACTCTAGTGGCTCGATGGGCACGAGCCCGGGAAGGGACCACGACGTGCGGTGGTGGGGTGTCGGGCCGTGCTCCGCGAGCGCGGCGATGTGCTCGGGTGCCGAGTAGCCCTTGTTCTCGGCCCAGCCGTACGCCGGGTGGTCGCCGGCCAGCTCGACCAGGATCGCGTCACGGGCCGTCTTGGCCAGGATGCTGGCGGCGGCGACAGCCGCACACTTGAGGTCGGCCTTGATGAGCGTGCGGACCGGAGCGATCGCCGCCAGCAACCCGGCGGGCGGGAACAGCTCGTCCTGCACCGGCGGGGTGAGGTAGTCGTGGTTGCCGTCGAGCAGGATCAGGTCCGGTGCCTGCTGGAGCGCACCGATCGCGCGGTGCCCTGCCAGGCGCATCGCGGCGATGATGCCGAGCGCGTCGATCTCGGCAGCGCTGGCGTGGCCGACGCCGTACGACGACGCCCACCGCATGATCTTGGGCGCCAGCCGCGTGCGCACCTCGGCCGAGAGCAGCTTGCTGTCACGCACGCCCTGCGGAGCCGTGCGGGTGGCGAGGTCGACGGTCACGATCGCGACGGTGACCGGACCGCACAGCGCACCGCGGCCGACCTCGTCGACGCCGGCCACGATGGTGTGACCGTCGCGGAGGAGCTGACGCTCGATCCGCAGCGAGGGGGCCTTCGACCTGCTCATCACGCGATCACTTCGGGTCGGGAACGTCCTTGAACGCCTCGGCGGTGCCGATCCACTTCCAGCGCGACTGCGGCCAGACCAGGGCGAACACCTTGCCGACGACGTCGTCCTCGGGGACCCAGGGACTGAGGGTGCAGGGGTCCTCGTCCGGCGTACAGATGTGGGCTCGGGAGTCCGCGGAGTCGGTGCGGTTGTCACCCATCACGAAGAGCTTGCCCGAAGGGACCGGGCCGACGGTCCAGTCGCACTCGTTGACGTACTTGCTGCCCGCGAGCGCGATCTTGCCGCCCAGGACGGCATCGCACGCGGCGTTCTGCGCGGACTTGCTCAAGAAGGTGTCCTCGTCGACGGCGTGACCGTTGATCTCGACCTGCCCCTTGGTGTTGCAGCAGTGGATCACGTCGCCGGGCGTGCCGATGACGCGCTTCACGAGGTGACCGCCGGTCGGGTAGAGACCGACCTTGGCGAGCAGGTTGGCGATCCCCTTGGGCGCCACGTCCTCGGAGGGGTCGAGCCAACCACCGGGGTCGGAGAACACGACGACGTCACCGCGCGACGGGTTGCCGCCGAACCAGTACGACGGCTTCTCCACCAGGATCCGGTCGCTGGTCGGCACGCCGTCGCCGCCCTGGAGGCCCGGCATCATCGAGGCCGACGGGATGTAGAAGGCCTGGACGAAGAAGGCCTTGATGACGATCGCCAGGCCGAGCGCGATGACCAGGAGCAGGATGCTCTCCTGCCAGATCGGCAGGTGCTTGCGCTGCTTCTTCGGCTTCGGCCGGCCGGCGGGCTCCTGCGCCGCCTCGGCCACCGACATCTCGTCCTGGGCAGGCTCCATGGCGTCGTCGGTCGTCACGCAGCGAAGTCTAGGTGTACGCCGAAAAGCGACGACGCCCCGACCCAGGAGGGTCGGGGCGTCGTACGGGAGGGCGACGATCAGACGTCGCGACGCTCCTTGATCTTGGCCTTCTTGCCCGTGAGGTTGCGCAGGTAGTAGAGCTTCGCGCGACGGACGTCACCGCGGGTGACGATCTCGATGGACTCGAAGATGGGCGAGTGCAGCGGGAACGTGCGCTCGACGCCGACACCGAAGGAGACCTTGCGGACCGTGAAGGTGCGGCCGATGCCCGAGCCGTGGACGCGGATGACGACGCCCTGGAAGATCTGGACGCGCGAGCGCGTGCCCTCGATGACCTTGACGTGGACCTTGACCGTGTCACCGGCGCGGAAGGCCGGGATGTCGGTGCGCTTCGACGCGTTGCCGAGCTCGGCGACGGCTGCCGGGGTGGGGATGCTCATGGTTTCTCCGTAGCAAGTGCACACAGGTCAGCTGCTGGGGTCGGTGTTGCGAGGAATTCGGATGGCGCCTCGGACGACGATTCCCCTGTGGCAGAAGCGTCCGTACGCCGACGAACAATCCTCGCACAGCGCGAGGGAGCGGGGAAAATCCTGGTCGGTGCTCAGGCGAGCACGTCGGCGAGCGCCTGGTCCGGCTCGCCGGACAGGTGGGTGATCGTGCCCTCGTGCAGGCGGCCCTCGTCGAGGTAGCCGCGCAGCTGGACCAAGGAGTACGGGCCGTGGTCGGCGCCCTGCACGGTCACGAACCACACCGCGTCCGTCTCGGCTGGCTCGGCCACCGAGGTGGGCTCGGCCTCGGCAGGCTCGACCTCCGGCGCGGCCTCGGCAGGCTCGACCTCCACCGGGGCGGGCTCGCCGCCCAGGGCGGGCTCGGCCCCCGGGGCGGGATCGGCCTGCGTGTCGGCCTGGAGGTCGGACGGGGCGGCGTACCGGAAGTCCTCGTGCGCGATCGCGGCCGAGACCGTCGCGCCGTGCGCGGACGCGACGGCAGCGGCCGAGGAGGAGCCCGGGCGGCGCCTGCCGGCACCGGTCGCGACGACCACGAGCCACACGAGAAGCACCACCACACCGAGCGGGACCAGGATGTCGGTCACGAAGTACCACCAGCGGCTGAAGCCGACACGGCCGACCCAGCGCCAGGTGATGCCGTCGACGTAGTAGTCGTAGATCGCCTGCCACGACTTGCCGAAGGACGTGTGGCTGACGGAGAGCGAGCACCCGGTGAGGGTGAGGCTGATCGCGACGACGAGCGCCCCGAGGTGAAGCGCGAGGCGACGTACGACCCCGAGCAGGCCGCACACCAGTGCCAGGCACCCGATCGCACAGGCCGCCTGGCCCAGCATGGTCGCGCGGTCGCCCATGTCGTTCCAGTCCGAGGGCCAGCCGACGGCGTTGAGCGACGACGGCAGGTTGTTCATCCGCACCTGGGCGACCACAGCGGCGGCGGCGAAGCCGCCGAACACCACGAGGAGAAGCGCGTTCACCAGCGCGATCGGCCGAAACTTCATGGGCGGAAACCTACAACCCACTAGCGCCTCTTGGTCAGCAGCACCGCGCCGGTGGGACCAGGAAGGTCGCGACGCAGGCGGAAGCCGGCCCTGCGGTAGAACCGCAGGTTGCGCTCGCTGCCCGCCCCCGTGAACAGGACGTACGACGTCGCCGCCGCCGGCGCGACCGCCTGGATGTGGTCGAGCAGCACGCGGCCCAGGCCGGCGCCTTGGAGGTCGGGGGCCACCATCAGCCGGCCGATGTCCCAGGCGTCGCCGGAGAGGCGCGCCCGCACCGCGCCGACGAGGCGACCGGCGCGGCGTACGACGTAGGTGTCCCACTCCCCCAGCCAGGCCCGTACGTCGGCGTACGACTCGTGCAGGGCCGGGATCTCCAGGGTGTCGTTGGCGAGCGCCTCCTGGACCCAGCACGCTCGCTGGAGCGTCAGGATCTCGGCGGCGTCGCCGGGCGTGGCGCGCACGATCGGGGTGCCGTCGTCGAGGACGGAGGGGGCGAGGAGGTCCGGACGGCGCTCCGCCGTACGCCGGACCGACTGCTCGTGCCGCCACGCCTCGATGGCCGCGTGGTTGCCGGACATCAGCACGTCGGGGACCTCGTGGCCGCGCCACGAGCGGGGCTTGGTGTAGACGGGGTACTCCAGCAACCCGCCCTCGGCGTGGGACTCCTCGACCAGCGACGCGGCGTTGCCCATGAACCCCGGCAGGAGACGCACGACCGCCTCGGTGATCGCCAGCGCGGCCACCTCGCCGCCGTTGAGGACGTAGTCGCCCAGGCTGATCTCGCGGACCTCCGCGATGCCGCGCGCGTGGTCGATCACGCGCTGGTCGATGCCCTCGTAGCGGCCGCACGCGAAGACCAGTCGCTCGCGGGTGGCGAGGTCGGCGGCCAACGCCTGGGTCATCGGCTCGCCGGACGGCGTCGTGAACACGATCATGGTCGAGGCGTCGACGCCCAACGACTCGAAGGCCAGGCCGAACGGCTCGGGCAGCATCACCATGCCTGCGCCGCCGCCGTAGGGGGTGTCGTCGGTCTTGTGGTGCTTGTCGGTCGCCCACTGCCGCAGGTCGTGGACGTGCAGCTCGAGCAGGCCCGCCTCGATGGCCTTGCCGGGCAGGGAGAGCTGCAGCGGCGCGAGGTAGTCGGGGAAGATCGTGAGGTAGTCGAGCCTCACTGCCCGGCATCCCCGTCGTCGTCCGGGAACGGCGTGACCAGGCCCGGGCGGTCGGCGATCACGACCCGCCCGGCGTCGAGGTCGACCTCGGGCACGAGGGCCGCCACGAACGGCACCAGCGCCGTACGCCGGTCGACCGTCCTGATCTGCAGCAGGTCCTGGGCGCCGTGCGTCAGGCCGCTGATCTCACCGAGGTGGGTCCCGTCGAGGTCGTACGCCGCCAGCCCGATCAGCTGGTGGTCGTAGAACTCCTCGGGATCCTCGGGGCGCTCGTCCTCGGCGATCGTCGCGCGCAGCACGACGCCGCGGGCGGTCTCGGCGACGTTGCGGTCGGTCAGCTCCGCGAAGGTCGCGAGCAGCACGCCCTGGTGCCAGCGGGTGCGCGTGACGGTGAGCGTGCGGTGCGGGAACGCCGAGCCCTTGGGGGCCTGCGCCATCAGCGTCGCGCCGTCGGCGTACCGCCGGTCCGGCTCGTCGGACCGGACGTCCACGGTGACCTCGCCACGGATGCCGTGCGGCTTGCCGATGCGGCCGACGACGACCTCCAGGGTGCTCATGGCGAGCATTGTTCCCGAAAAAGGCAGGAACCCCGCCACTGGGGCGGGGCTCCTGTCGTGTGCTGGTGAATCAGCGCTTGTCGGTGTCGACGAAGTCGATCCGGGCGCCGTTCTTGCCGGCGAGGGCCGAGATGACCGTGCGGAACGCCGAGGCCGTGCGGCCGCTGCGTCCGATCACCTTGCCGAGGTCGTCGGGGTGGACCCGGACCTCGAGCACCGAACCCCGGCGCAGCTGCTTGTCGCGCACGACGACGTCATCGGGGTGGTCGACCACTCCGCGGACGAGGTGCTCCAGCGCTTCGGCCAACACTGAGATCAGGCCTCGGTGCTCTCGGCGGCGGGAGCCTCAGCGGTCTCCTCGGCCGGAGCCTCGGCGGCGGGGGCCTCCTTGGGGGCCTCCTCCTTCTTCACCGTGACGGCGGCCTTGGGGGCGTTGCCGTCGCCGGCCTTGAGGGCCTCGTTGAAGATCTCGAGCTTGTCGCGCTTCGGCTCCTTGACCTTGAGGGTGCCCTCGGCGCCCTCGATGCCCTTGAACTTCTGCCAGTCACCGGTGACCTTGAGGAGGACCTCGACGGCCTCGGACGGCTGCGCGCCGACGCCGAGCCAGTACTGCGCGCGGTCGGAGGTGACCTGGATGAACGAGGGCTCCTCCTTCGGGCGGTACTGACCGATCTCCTCGATCACGGCGCCGTCGCGCTTCTTGCGCGAGTCGACGACGACGATGCGGTACTGCGGAACCCGGACCTTGCCCAGGCGCTTCAGGCGAATCTTGACGGCCACTTTTGTGGTGTCTCCTTGAGGATCGTTTAGTGGTTGAGGCGTCCGGCTCAGGTGGGGAACACCGGCCTCGCGTCTCGATGGGCGCCGCACCGTCCGGTAGAGAGGGTCCGGACGACACAGAACTCAGCGGCCGATTCTGCCAGACGTGGCGGATCCCACCGAATCCGAGGGCAGTAGATTTCACCCGTGACGTCGCAGCGGCCCACCGCCGTGTTCCTGGACCGCGCGATGGCGCGCGGTCGGACCTCGTTCCGCGCCCGCCTCCAGCGACTCCGGTCGGTCTGGTGGCAGGTGGGCCAGTGCGCGCTGGGAGCCGGTCTGGCCTGGTGGCTGGCGCACTCCGTCCTGGGGCACGCCCACCCGTTCTTCGCACCGGTCGCGGCGGTCGTGGGCCTGGGTACGTCGTACGGCCAGCGGCTGCGGCGCGTCGGCGAGGTGACGCTCGGCGTGGCTGTCGGCGTGCTCCTCGGCGACCTGTTCACCCAGTGGCTGGGCACCGGTCCGTGGCAGCTCACGCTGCTCGTCGCACTCGCCATGTCGACCGCGCTCCTGCTCGACGCGGGCGCCCTGTTCATCAGCCAGGCCGCGGTCCAGTCGATCATCGTGTCCACCCTGGCGACCACCAGCAGCGGCGCCTTCACGCGCTGGACCGACGCCCTCGTCGGGGGCGGCGTGGCACTGGTCGCGGCGTCCGTCGTACCCGCTGCCGCCCTGCGCCGTCCGCGACAGCAGGCGGCTCAGGTCGCCCGCAAGATCGCCCAGCTGCTCCGCATCGCGGCCGACTGCATCGAGGACCGCGACTTCGACCACGCCGTCGGCGCACTGCGCGACGCGCGGGCGACCGACCGCCTCGTCCACCAGCTCAAGACCGCGGCCGACGAGGGACTCTCGGTGACGATCTCGCCGTTCCGGCTGCACCACCGCGAGCACGTACGCCGCCTCGCCGAGATCGTCGACCCGCTGGACTACGCGCTCCGCAACACCCGGGTGCTGCTCCGGCGGGTGGCGGTCGCCGACTACCGCGGCGAGCCGCTGCCTGCGTCGTACGCCGAGGCGGCCCGGTCACTCGCCGAGGTGACCGACCTGCTGTCCACCGAGCTGGAGGCAGGGCAGGGCGTGGACACCTCGCTCGAGCGGCTCCGCGACTTCGCGTCGGCGACCTCCGACCTCCCCCGGACGCGCGAGCTGTCCGGCGAGGTCGTGCTAGCCCAGCTGCGATCGATCACCGCCGACCTGCTCAGCTGCGCGGGCCTCGACCCGATCGCCGCGACCGAGGCCATCCCGCCGCTGCGTGGTTGACGGTCCGGCCGCCCCGGTCGACGAACGCACCTCGTCCCCGCTGACCGAACCTTGAGTGAGTTCCACCGGATTCACTCAGCGTTCGGTGAGCGGCCGTAGACACGACCGCGCAGCACGACGGCCTTCGGCTCGAGGAGAGCGGTGAGGTCCGCGCGCGGGTCGCGGTCGTAGACCACGAAGTCGGCGGGGTCGCCCTCGCCGAGACCGGCGTTGAAGCCGAGCCACTCGCGACCGCGCCACGACGCCGCCGCGATCACGTCGGCGGCCGGGATCCCCATCTCGGCCATCGCCCGGATCTCCTCGTGCAGGTAGCCATGGCGCGCGCTCCCGCCGCCGTCGCTGCCGACGTAGAGCTGCACGCCCGCGTCGTAGGCGTCCATCAGCACCTGCTGACGGGTCTGGTGGAGACCCTCCATGCGGTCGGCGTACGCCGGGAACTTGGCTCGGCCGGCCGCGACGAACTCGGGGAACTTGCCGGTCTGGAGCACGGTCGGCACCAGCGCCACTCCCCCGGCAGCCATCTGCTCGAGGTGGTGCCGGGCCAGGCCGGTGCCGTGCTCGATGCAGTCGATGCCCGCGTCGAGCAGCGGGCCGACGGAGTCGGGGCCGAAGCAGTGCGCAGTGACCTTGGCGCCGTGCTCGTGGGCGGTGGCGATGGCCGCAGCGACCGCCTCGGCGGGGAACGACGGCCTCAGGTCACCGACCTCGCGGTCGATCCAGTCGCCGACCAGCTTGACCCAGCCGTCACCGCGGCCGGCCTGCACCGCGACGGCCTCGGCCAGACCGTCGGGCTCGACCTCGACACCGATGCGGAGGTAGCGGGCGGTGCGCGCGATGTGCTGACCGGCCCGGACCAGCCGGGGCAGGTCCTCGCGGTCCTGCACCCAGCGCGTGTCGGCCGGGGACCCGCAGTCACGGGTCAGCAGCACCCCGGTGTCGCGGTCGGCGATCGCCTGCTCCTCGATCCCCGCCTCGTCGGTCGGTCCTCCGTCGATGAGGCCGAGGTGGTTGTGGGCATCGACGAGGCCCGGCACGATCCAGCCGTCCACCACGTGCTCCGCGCCGGGCGACCGCTCGTAGGTGACCAGCCCGTCGACGACGTACAACTCGCGCGTCTCGCCCTCGGGCAGGACAGGTCCGTGGAATCGCAACGCCGTCATGGTCGCAACGTAGCGCGGACCTATTGGGGCGTATGCGACCCGCGTGTCGGAGGGAACACCTCACGGACAACGCCGGCCTCGCCGACCCCAATAGGTCCGCAATCAGAGGTGGTCGAGGAGCCAGGTGGGAGACAGCACGGTCGCGCCGACGCCGTGCACCCGCGCGTCGAGCGCCCGGTCGGCCGTCACGACGGTGACCCGGTCGCCGCGCTCGGCGTACGTCCTGGCCTCGGCGACGATCGTGGCGTCACCGTCCTTGGGCGCGTGGACGGTGCGCACGTGCGCGTCGCGCCCCGGACGTACGCCGCCCTTGGCCCCGCCCTCGAGCACCAGGACGACGACGTCGTGCGGCAGGTCCGCGACGAGCAGCGCCTCGTGCAGGCGTTGCGCCGCACCGGCCCGGTCCTTCCACCAGCCGTCGGGTCGGGCGCCCACCACGTTGGCGCCGTCGACGATGAGGACCGTGGCCATGGCCGCTACTTGAGGAAGTCCTCGAAGCCCTTGGGCAGCTTGAGGTTCGCGGCGGCGGCCTCGTAGTCGATGTCCTCACCGATGCCGAACGGGTTGCCGGCCGGACGCTCGCTGGCCTTCGACGCGGCGGCCGCGGCCTCCTGGGCCGCCTTGGCCGGGTTGCCGGAGCGGCGCTTGCCGCCCTTGCCCTGCTGCTTGGCCTTCTGCTTGGCGGTGACGCGCTTGCCGCCGCCGGCACCGGGCGCGCCGGGCATCCCCGGGAGACCGGGCATGCCGCCGCCACGGGCCATCTGCATCATCATCTTGCGGGCTTCGAAGAACCGGTCGACCAGGCCGTTGACGTCCGAGACGCTGCGGCCGGAGCCCTTGGCGATGCGGGCGCGGCGCGAGCCGTCGATGATCTTGGGGTTGGCGCGCTCGGCCGGGGTCATCGAGCGGATGACGGCCTCGACGCGGTCGATCTCGCGCTCGTCGAAGTTCTCGAGCTGGTCGCGGATCTGGCCCATGCCCGGGAGCATCCCGAGGATCTTCTGCATCGAGCCGAGCTTGCGCAGCTGCTGCATCTGGGAGAGGAAGTCGTCGAGCGTGAACTCGCCGCCCTGCCCGGTCAGCTTCTGCGCGGCCTTGAGAGCTTCCTCCTGGTCGAAGGCCTTCTCGGCCTGCTCGATCAGGGTCATCATGTCGCCCATGTCCAGGATGCGCGAGGCCATCCGGTCCGGGTGGAAGACGTCGAACTCGTCGAGCTTCTCGCCGGTCGAGGCGAACATGACCGGACGGCCCGTGACCTGCCGGATCGACAGGGCGGCACCGCCGCGGGCGTCGCCGTCGAGCTTGGTCAGGACGACGCCGTCGTACCCGACGCCGTCGAGGAAGGCCTGCGCGGTCGTCAGCGCGTCCTGGCCGATCATGGCGTCGACGACGAACAGCACCTCGTCGGGCGAGACCGCGTCGCGGATGGCCGCGGCCTGGCTCATCATCTCGGTGTCGACACCGAGACGACCGGCGGTGTCGACGATGACGACGTCGTACAGCTTGCGCTTGGCCTCCTCGATCGACTCGCGGGCGACGGCGACCGGGTCGCCGACGCCGTTGCCGGGCTCCGGCGCGAAGACGGGTACGCCGACCCGCTCACCGTTGACCTGGAGCTGCTTGACCGCGTTGGGGCGCTGGAGGTCGCAGGCGACCAGCAGCGGGGACTTGTCCTGCTCCTTGAGCCAGAGCGCGAGCTTGGCCGCGAGCGTGGTCTTTCCGGCACCCTGCAGACCGGCCAGCATGATGACCGTCGGGCCGCTCTTGGCGTAGCGCAGGCGGCGGGTCTCGCCGCCGAGGATGGTGACGAGCTCCTCGTTGACGATCTTGACGATCTGCTGCGCGGGGTTCAGCGCGCCGCTGACCTCCTCGCCGCGGGCGCGCTCCTTGACGGCCTCGACGAAGGACTTGACCACCGGCAGGGCGACGTCGGCCTCGAGCAGCGCGATGCGGATCTCGCGCGCGGTGGCGTCGATGTCGGCCTCGGAGAGGCGGCCCTTGCCCCGCAGGTTCTTGAAGGTCGCGGAGAGGCGGTCGGAGAGTGTGGCGAACAAGAGTGAGTCGTCCTCGATAGGTCGATGTACGTCGATGCTGCGGTGAGAGGCCTCAGTTTACGGGCGATCACGCAGACTCGGTCAGGCGCTCCCTGATCGCGTGCGCCGCGGCGGCCGCCCGGTCGTCCGGCAGCGCCCCCGCCGACTCCTCCTGGACGTAGAACACGTCCACCGCCTGCGGTCCGACGGTCGAGACGTGCGCGGAGCGCACCGAGATGCCGAGCTCGGCGAGCGTGGAGCAGACGAGGTAGACCACACCGAGCATGTCGGCGGTCCGCACCTCGATCACCGTGGCCTGGTTGCTGGCCTCGGGACGTACGACGACCGTCGGCGCCAACCGCGCGGCGCCACCGGGCTTGGGGGCGAGCCGGAGGGCAGGGTCGACCCGGCCCTCGACGATGGTGTCGAACTGGTCGTTGAGCGCGCCGGCGTCGAGGTGGTCGGCCGCGATGTCCCACACGGAGATGGCGTAGTCGCCCTGGTTCCACACCCGCGCGGCACGTACGCCGGCCCGCCTCAGCGCGAACACCGCGGCCACATCGGCCAGCAGGCCCACGCGGTCGGGCGTCACCCAGGTGACCCTGGCGCCGTCGGCGAGCGACTCGACCTGGATGGACAGGCCCCGCTGAACGGCGGCCGCGGGGATCTCGATCTGCTCCTCGTCGAAGGCCACCGGCATCCGGCCGAGCTCGAGCGCGGCGATGGCGCGGCGGGCGACGCCGCGCACCAGGCCGGCGCGCCAGGTGGTCCACGCCTGACCGGACGCGGCCTTGGCGTCGGCCTCGGTGAGGGCGGCGAGCAACAAGATGGCCTCGGGGCTGTCGAGGTGCTCGGTGACCTTCTCGATGGTCGCCGGGTCGTCCGGGTCGCGCGTGGTGGCGACCTCGGCGAGCAGCAGGTGCCAGCGCACCAGCTGACCGATCAGGTCGACCTCGGTCTCGGTGAAGCCCATGCGGGCGGCGATCTCACGTGCGATGGGCGCGCCGGCGAGGCTGTGCTCGACGACGCCGCCCTTGCCGATGTCGTGCAGCAGCGCGGCGACCAGCAGCACATCGGGACGCGACACGGTGCGGATCAGCGAGGACGCCTCGATGCAGGTCTCGACGACGTGCCGGTCGACAGTGAACCGGTGGATCACCGAGGCGTGCGGCAGCAGCCGGATCCGCTCCCACTCGGGAAGGATCACGTCGAGCGCACCGGTCTCGTCGAGGGTCTCCCAGACGGCCAGCAGGCCGCGTCCGGCGCCGAGCAGGCGGACGAACTCGTGGCGTGCCTCGGCTGGCCAGGGCGTCGGCAGCGGCGGCGTGTTCGCGGCCAGGCGCGCCGCGGTCGGCGGTGCGAGCACGGCGTCGCGGGTCGCGGCCTCGGCGGCGGCTCGGAGCAGCAGCATCGGGTCCTTGCTCGGCTCGGCGCCGGGAGCGAGGACGACCTCGCCGTTGGACAGCGCGACGCCGGGCGCGATCCGCTCGAGCGCCGGGCGTCGACCGGCTCCGGAGCGCGGGCGGGCGACCACGCCGTCGGCGCGTCGCCAGGCCAGCCGCGAGAGGTGGGTGATGCGGCGACCGAGCTCGCGCACGTACCGCTGGGCGGCCGCCTCGGTGTCCAGCTCCAACCCCTGGGCGATGCCGGACCAGTACTCCGGTGAGATGCGGTCGGTCCCCCGGCCGGCCAGCTCGTGCAGCAGGTCGCGCACGTCGAGCAGCTGACCGCGGCAGCGTTGCAGGTCGGCCGCCGGTACGTCGACCAGCCAGGTCGCCGTCAGGCTCTGCAGGACCGTCGCGTCACGGAGGCCACCCTCGGCCTCCTTGATGTCGGGCACCGAGAGGTGGGCCAGCTCGCCCACCTGGCGGTGCCGCTGGCGACAGAGGTCGCCGAGCTCGGGCAGCCGGCGCCGCGCGTCACGGCGCCAGGCGCCGAGCAGCATGGTGCGGACCCGCAGGGTCAGGTTCGGGTCACCGGCGATGTGGCGGATGTCCAGCGCGCCCGCAGCGACGCGGATGTCGTTCTCGGCCGCCTCGATCATCTCGGGCAGCGTCCGCACCGAGTGGTCGAGCTTGGCGCCGGAGTCCCACAGCGGGTACCAGATCGTCGAGCCGAGCTGCGCGAACAGCTCCTGGTCGGACTCCTCGTCGGCCACGAGCACCACGTCGAGGTCGGAGAAGGGCGCGAGCTCGCCGCGCCCGTAGCCGCCGACCGCCACCAGCGCGAACCCGACCTCGGGCCCCCCAGCCCGGGTGTACGCCGAGGAGCAGAGCTCGTCGGCGCGCAGGGTGCGCTCGTGGCGATCGGCGGCGGTCATCGGGCGATCAGCTCAGGTGTCCGGTGCTGCCGCTGAAGTGCGGGCGGGAGCCGGTCACGTGCAGGTCGTACGCCGCCTCCGCGTGGATCACGAGATCCACACCGGTGGCCTCGTGGTCGCCGTGGATGCGGAAGCCGATCGTGCGCTCCAGCAGCCAGACCAGCGCGGCGGTGACGAGGAAGGAGTAGGCCAGGGCAGCACCCGCGGCGACGGTCTGCTTGCCGAGCTGGTCGAGGCCGCCGCCGTAGAACAGGCCGTCGACGCCCGCGACGTCGCTCTGGGCGAGCAGGCCGATCAGGATCGTGCCGACCAGGCCGCCGACGAGGTGGACGCCGACGACGTCGAGCGAGTCGTCGTACCCGAAGTGGTACTTGAGGCCGACCGCGGCGGCGCAGACGGTGCCGGCGACCAGGCCGACCCCCATCGCTCCGATCGGGGTGACGTAGCCGCAGGCCGGGGTGATCGCGACCAGGCCGGCGACGG
This sequence comes from Nocardioides montaniterrae, assembly GCF_054782655.1. Classification (NCBI taxonomy): domain Bacteria; kingdom Bacillati; phylum Actinomycetota; class Actinomycetes; order Propionibacteriales; family Nocardioidaceae; genus Nocardioides; species Nocardioides montaniterrae. Next base: position 84,138 of record NZ_BAAGSB010000007.1, read on the forward strand.
CGCCGGAGGCGGCACCGAAGGACGTCGCGTGGCCGTCGCGCCACCGCTCGATGCCGAGCCAGGCCAGCAGGCCGGTGCAGCCCGCGACGAGGGTGTTGACGAACACGATGGCGGCCTTGTCGTCGGCGGCGAGCGCCGAGCCGGAGTTGAAGCCGAACCAGCCGAACCAGAGCAGGCCGGCGCCGATCATGACCAGGGTCAGGTTGTGCGGCTTCATCGGATCACGCCCGAAGCCCAGCCGCTGGCCGAGGACGAGCGCCGCGGCGAGCCCGGCGGCACCGGAGTTGATCTCGACCGCCGTACCTCCGGCGAAGTCGAGGGCGTGCAGCTTGCTGGTCATCCAGCCGCTGCCGCTGGCGAAGATCCAGTGCGCGACCGGTGCGTAGACCGCGACGGTCCACAGGCCACAGAAGATGAGCCAGGTGCCGAACTTGGTGCGGTCGGCGATCGCGCCGGCGATCAGCGCGACGGTGACCACGGCGAACAGGCCCTGGAAGATGGCGAACAGGCTGCTCGGGAAGGCCTCCCCCGGCTTCGACTCGAGCAGGTGCTTGAACCCGAAGTACTGCGTCGGGTCGCCGAGCAGTCCCCCACCGATGTCCTTGCCGAACGCCAGCGAGTAGCCGACGACCACCCACACGACGGTCACCACGGCGAGTGCGCCGAAGACCATCATCATCATGTTCAGCACGCTCTTGGCGCGCACCATGCCGCCGTAGAAGAAGGCGAGTCCCGGGACCATGATCAGGACCAGGGCGGTGGCAGCGAGCAGCCAGGCGGTGTTGCCGGCGAAGACTCCGGGATCAGTCATGGGTGAACCATGTGCGCCCCCTGTTACAGCGATGTAACAGGGGGCGCACAGGGTTGTTATCAATGCGGCGAGGTTCTCGGACCGGTCAGGTCAGAGCGCGGCGCTGTCGGTGTCGCCGGTGCGGACCCGGACGACGGACTCGATCGGGCTGACCCACACCTTGCCGTCGCCGATGCGACCGGTCTGGGCGGTCTTGACGACCAGACCCACGATGTCCTCGGCGTCCTGGTCGTCGACCACGATCTCGATGCGGATCTTGGGGACCAGCGCGATGTCGTACTCGGCACCGCGGTAGACCTCGGTGTGACCCTTCTGACGGCCGTAGCCGCTGACCTCGGACACCGTCATTCCGGTGACACCGAACGTCTCGAGGGCCTCGCGCACGTCCTCCCACTTGTGGGGCTTGATGACTGCGGTCACGAGCTTCATGCCAGAACTCCAGATCCGTGAGAGATGTCGTACGCGGACTCGCCGTGCTGGTCGCCGTCGATGCCGTCGACCTCAGCCTCGGGCTTGATCCGCCAACCGATCGTGTACTTGATCGCGAAGGCGAGGATCGTCGTGATGACGCCGGTCCACACGAGCGTGAACGTTACCGCCTTCAGCTGGATCCAGAAGAGACTCATGCCGCCACCGTAGAAGAGGCCGTCGATGCCGGAGGGCGAGCTCTTCGCACCCAGCAGGCCGATGAGCAGCGCGCCGACGATACCGCCGACGAGGTGGACGCCGACGACGTCGAGCGAGTCGTCCAGCTTGAGCTTGAACTTCAGGCCGACCGCGACGGCGCACAGGGCACCCGCGACGCCACCGACGGCGATCGCACCGGTCATCGTGACCGCACCACAGGCCGGGGTGATCGCGACGAGACCGGCGACGATGCCGGACGCGGCGCCGAGGGCCGAGGCCTTGCCGTGCAGCAGGCGCTCGACGACGAGCCAGGCGAGCATGGCGGTCATGGTGGCAACCGTGGTGTTGAGGAACGTCGCACCGGTCTCGCCCATGAACTGGACCATGTCCTTCTCGCCACCGTCAGCGGCGACGAAGACGATCGAGCCGACGTTGAAGCCGTACCAGCCGAACCACAGCAGGCCGGCACCGATCATGGTGAGCGGGAGGCTGTGGGGCTTCATCGGCTCCTTCATGAAGCCGACGCGCTTGCCGATGACCGCCGCGAGGACCAGGCCGGCGATACCGGCGTTGATGTGGACGACCGTGCCACCGGCGTAGTCGAGCGCAGCGGCGTGGTGGTTCAGCCAGCCGCCACCCCAGACGTTGTGGGCGACCGGGAAGTAGCAGAGCGTGACCCAGAGGGTGATGAAGACGACCCAGGCCGACAGCTTGACGCGGTCGGCGATCGAGCCGGAGATCAGGGCGGCGGTGATGACCGCGAAGGTCAGCTGGAAGGCGACCCAGATGTAGGTCGAACCGGTGCCGTGCGAGGTGGTCACGGACCACGTCTCGTTGTTGAGCCCGAAGCCGGAGAAGACGGTGCCGATCAGCTTGTGGTTGCCGAAGCCGTTGACCGGGTCGAGACCGGACATCGACCAGCCCCAGAGCACGTACACGATGCCGACGACGCCCATCGAGATGAACGACATCATCATCATGTTCAGCACGCTCTTGGAGCGGCTCATGCCGCCGTAGAAGAGCGCGAGGGCGGGCGTGGTCATCATCAGGACCAGTGCGGTCGCGATCATGAAGAAGGCGTAATAACCGTCCACGGAACCTCCATTCCATTGCCAGTGACGCGATCACTCGGCGGATCGTCGTCAGCGGCAACGTTCGCCACCGCGGCACCCACAGTGGTGTGAGGAGATTTCGCGGCCTGCCGCGACATGTTTCGGGGACGTTACTTCTAACGCCGCAATGTCAACGCTGGATCACGCACGCACGCGGCGCACGGGCTCACCCCAGGAGTGCGTCGACGAACGCCGTGGCGTCGAAAGGTGCCAGGTCGTCGGGGCCCTCACCGAGGCCGACGAGCTTGACGGGTACGCCGAGCTGGCGCTGCACCGCGACGACGATGCCGCCCTTGGCGGAGCCGTCGAGCTTGGTCAGGGCGATGCCGGTGACGTCGACGACCTCGGCGAACACCTTGGCCTGCACCAAGCCGTTCTGACCGGTGGTGGCGTCGAGGACCAGCAGGACCTCGGTGACCGGGGCCTGCTTCTCGATGACGCGCTTGACCTTGCCGAGCTCGTCCATCAGGCCGGCCTTGTTCTGCAGCCGGCCCGCGGTGTCGACCACGACGGTATCGACGCCCTTGGCGACGCCCTCCTTGACCGCCTCGAAGGCGACCGAGGCGGGGTCGGTGCCCTCGGGGCCGCGGACGACCTCGACACCGACGCGCTCACCCCAGGTCGAGAGCTGCTCGGCGGCGGCGGCGCGGAAGGTGTCGGCCGCGCCCAGCACGGCGGTGCGGTTCTCGGCGACCAGGATCCGGGCCAGCTTGCCGCAGGTGGTGGTCTTGCCGGTGCCGTTGACGCCGACCATCAGCACCACGCCCGGGTTGTCCCCCTCGCCGCTGACGCGGAGCGCGCGGTCCATGTCGGGGCCGACCAGGTTGATCAGCTCCTCGCGCAGCACGTCGCGCGGGCTCGACGTACCGCCCTCGACGCGCAGGCGCGTGCGCAGCTTCTCGACCAGCTCCTGGGTCGGTCCGACGCCGAGGTCGGCACCGATGAGGAGGTCCTCGATGGCCTCCCAGGTGTCCTCGTCGAGCTGCTCCTTGCTGAGCAGGCCGAGCAGGCCCTTGCCGAGCGTGCCGGAGCCGGCCAGGCGGGCGCGCAGGCGCTGGAGCCGGCTGCCCACCTTCTCCGGTGCCTCGACCGTCGGAGCAGGCTCGACCGCCGGCGTCTCGGCAGGCTCGACCGCCGGAGAGGTCTCGTCCGACGGAGGCGTCTCGACCGGCGGGGTGATGACCGGCGGGACCTTGGTCGGCGCCTGCGCGCCGCGGCGACGCAGGCTGGTGCCCACGAATCCGGCGAGTGCCAGGACGCCGACGACGGCGATGCCGATGACGAGTTCGAGCCAGGGCTGCATGGACGTCATCCTTCCAGCCCGGATCGAGCGGCTGCCATGATGGGTCCCATGATCGGAGTCTTCGGAGCACGAGGCTTTCTCGGACAGGCCGTGACCCGCCAGCTCGCCGAGGCCGGCCACGAGGTGCTGGCCGCGGCACGCGAGTTCGACACCGACACGACGTTCGACGGGTTCAGCGGCGTACGCACCGCCGAGGTCGACTTCCGCGACCTCCACGCCGTACGCCGGCTCCTTCCCGGGATCGACACGGTCGTCCAGCTCATCGGTACGACCTCGCCCGCGACGAGCGGCAAGTGGGTGGCCGGCGAGTTCCAGGAGCACGTCATCCCGCAGGCCGCGTTCCTCGACGAGTGCGTCGACAACGGCGTACGCCGGGTGGTGTTCGCGTCGTCCGGCGGCACGGTCTACGGCCCCGGCGCGGGTGAGGACGGCCCGATCCACGAGGGACAGACGACCAACCCCATCTCGTCCCACGGCATCAGCAAGCTGATGATCGAGAAGGCCCTGGCCCTGCACGGCGAGGTCAACGGCCTCGAGCACGTAAGCCTGCGGATCGCCAACGCCTACGGCCCGGGCCAGCACCTCAAGCACGGCCAGGGTCTGATCCCGGCTCTGATCGAGCACCACAGCGTGGGCCGGCCGGTCACGATCTTCGGCGACGGCTCAGCGACCCGTGACTACGTCTACGTCAGCGACGTCACCGCCGCGTTCCAAGCGGCGGTCGAGCTGGACGGTGCGCCGCGCACGACGCTCAACGTCGGCACCGGCGTCGCGACGTCCGTGATGGACCTCGTCCGCGGCATCGAGGAGATCTCCGGCATCCGCTTCGACCTCGACTTCAAGCCGGCGCGTGAGACCGACGTGCGCAGCAACGTGCTGGACGTCAGCCGTGCCGCCGAGGTGCTCGACTGGAAGCCGGTCGTCGAGCTGCACGAGGGCCTGACCCAGACCCTGCGCTGGCACGGCATCGCCTGAGCGAGCCGGTCCGAGCGACCGATCAGGCGTCGGGCGCCCAGCCCGACTGCAGGTACGCCCCACCACCGTGGCCGTGGGACATCGTGTGCCCGTCGAGCTCGCCGTACCGGATGCGCCGGAAGCGGACCGTGTCGGGTGCCGTCCGGTGCACCCAGCCGTCGGCATGGGTGGCGCGGTGCAGGCGCCACTCGTCGAGCGCCGTCTCCGCCGGCGTACGCCGGACGCCCGCCGGGTGCGCGCGGTGCATCTCGACCGGGGCCAGCGCCATCGGGTCCCACGGGTTCGCCACGTCGACCATGCGCGGGTCGAAGGCCGGATCGGCCTGGTCGGCGCTGAAGAAGATCTCGGTGTGCAGGTCGAAGGCCCAGCTGACCTCGGGGTGTGCGACGACCCGCGAGCCGCCGGCGGCCAGCCGATGCGCCTCCACCAGCCAGTTGCCCGACCACAGGTCACCGGCCGCGAGGAACGAGAGGTAGGCGCCGTCAGCCAGCTCGACGGCACGAGCACGAGCCGCACCCGCGTCACCGGCGTCCAGCTCGACGAGCCGGATGCCCTGCCGGTCGGCATCGGCCAGCATCTGCCGTGTCACCGGGTCCGGCCGGTCCAGCACCGCCATCAGCTCGACCGTCAACCCGGCCCCCCGTGCGGCGTCGGCCGCCTCCAGCAGGCTGCGCACGGAGATGCCGACCAGCGGCCCGTCGTCCGAGGCCAGCAGGACCGCGGTGATGTCATGACTACTCATCAGGCCCCCCGACCTCGAGCGCGGTGGCGACGATCCGCTGGTACTCCGGCAGCGAGAAGTCGCGCGCGATCAGCTCGCGGACCGCGACCACCCGCTTGGTGGCCGACGCCGGGTCCGCCACCAGCTCCTCGATGGCGGCGACGTAGGCGCCGGCGTCGAGCAGGTCGGTCACCGGGTAGCCGGTGTCCTCGGTGATGACCTCCGGGACGCCGCCGACGGCGCTCGCGACGACCGGCAGGCCCGACTGCGCGCCGTCGAGCAGCAGGGTCGGGATTCCGTCCCACTGGGACGTGTAGAGCATGAAGTCGAGCTCGGCCAGCGGCAGCTCGGCGAAGTCGGTGTAGGTGCCCATCAGCCGGATGTTGGCCGGCAGGTCGTCGAAGTCGACGGCCGCGGTGCCCATGACCGCCTTGCCCCACGCCCAGATCTCCAGCTCGGGCATCCGCCGCGCGATCTCGACGACGAGGTCGAAGCGCTTCTGCCGGTCGAACCGGCCCGCCCAGAACGCGCGCAACGGCAGGCCCGCCGTACGACGCTGCTCGAAGACGCCCGCCACGTCGACCGCCGGCGCGTCGACCGGGGTCCGGGCGAGGACCAGCCGCTCGGCGGCGGCGGCCGGCATGGCGTAGCGGGTGATCATCTCGTCGCGGAGCTCGGCGCTGTCGAACAGCGTCCAGTCGAGGTGGGCGAACGCCTGCTGGAACTCGCGGATCGGGTAGCCGCCGCGATAGCCGAGCTCGTTGATCTCCCAGGTGAAGAGGTAGGCGCCCAGCTTCGCGATCGAGGCGAGGTTCGCACCGTGGCGGGTGAGCAGGCGCCAGCCGAGCCGACTGTTGATGTTGACGATGCGCCGCGGCGCGAGGCGGCGTACGAGATCGAGCAGGGCGTCCTCGCGCAGGCCGTCGCGCATCTGGGCGAGGTAGCTGGCGAGGTCGAAGACGGGTACGTCGTCCGGGAACCAGTCCGGGCGCTCGAACGCGGGCAGGTCGGTCGCGACGATGAGCGCGCGCTCGTGCCGGCCGACCTCCTGGACCGCGTGGGCGAAGATCCCGGACACCCGGGCCGCGCCACCCATCCGGCAGTGCGGGACGAGGATGACGGTGTCGATCGGACCGCCGACGAGGTGCCGGATCGCGAGCTCGGCCCGGTCGACCTCGACCGGGAGACGCAACCGCGAGTTGCGGTGCAGCGCGCTGGTCACCGGCCGCACCTCCCACTTGGGGAAGCCGACGAGCGGTTCGTCGATCGCGGCCTTGGCGAAGATCTCGCGCAGCACGGGCGAGGACGTGAGCCGGTCGTGCTGCCGCATCGCGGCCAGCACGCCCTCCTCGAGCCAGCTCGTGGCACGCAGGTCGTAGTCCTCGCTGTGGACCAGGAGCTCGGGCAGCATCAGCGGGTCGACGAAGGTGGGGTCGTCGGACCGCGCGCCGGAGTGCGGAGCGCCGTAGCGACTGGCGATGAACCGCGGCAGCCGGCAGCCCACGTCGAGGTAGTGCTCGAAGATCCACCCCTGCCGGTTGCGCGCGGGCTTGTTCTGCGCGACGTAGAACTCCGGGTCGAAGACGGGCGTCGGCACGATCTCCTCGCGCCAGCCGATGGAGAGCCAGTGCAGGAACGGGATCGCCTCGCCGATGTCCAGGCCCCGGCCGGCGGCCTGCTCGGCGTACCAGGCGGGGTGGAACAGCGCGCTGGGTCGCAGGCCGGTGCGGGCACCCCCGGCGATGTAGTGCTCGAGCACGGTCTCGACGCTGAGGTCCTCGCCCAGGACCGCGGCGGCATCGGCGTCGAGCTGCGCCAGCTGGGCGAGGTAGAACCGTGGGTGCACCGAGGTGCGCAGCCGCTTGAGGAACGGCGGGCGGGCCGCCAGCCGGCGCTCGCCGTCGGGCAGCAGCTCGGCCAGGCCGGGGTACGGCGAGACCGGTGGCTGCGCCGGAGCCGGTGGCGGCGGCGCGGGAGCACCACGCCCGAGGCGGCGGATCGACTTCACGAACCCGTTCCCTCCGGCAGGCGACCCAGGCCCGCGACGGCGTCGATCGCCATGGCGCCGATCTTGCGCACGATCGACTTGCGGTTGCTGCTCTCGACCACGAGCGAGAAGTCGCGCCGGCGCTTGAAGATGATGGTGTCGGGCACCACGACGTGCTCCCAGCCCGCGGCCATCGTCTCGATCGAGAAGTGCCAGTCCTGGAAGGACAGCCCGTTGGGGATGTCCCGGGAGACGTAGGGAAGGTCGAGGTGGGCCTGACGCGGGGTCAGGCAGAGCGAGTCGTGGTAGTTGCGGAAGTAGGTGTAGTACGGCGTGAACAGCCGCGAGCGCTGGTCGATGTTGACCAGCACCGAGTTGGCGCCGTCGAAGAGGACGTTGAGCTCGGGGTGGGCGATGAGCCGACGCCCCTCGCGCTCGGCGGCGTCGAGCGTCGCGACCCCGTCGGCCAGCCAGTTCTCGCTGAACACGTCGTCGGCGTCGAGGAACGCGATGAACCGGCCGCGGGTGCGCGGCAGGAGCGCGTTGCGGACGCGGCCGAGGTCGCCCTCGGCGTACTCCCAGCGCTCCCAGTGGTCGAAGCAGGACTGCGTGAAGTACGCCGTGGTGGCCGGCGTCGCCTTGTCGAGGGCGATGACCGCCTCGACGACGTAGCCGCGCGCCCGCGCCGCCTCGATGGCGATGTCCGCGGCCCGCATGGTCGGACCGGAGACCACGGTCTCGTTGTGGGCGGTCACGACGACGGTCAGGTCGACGTCCGGGGCGCTCATCGGGTGGTCTCCTCGAGCAGGCAGCTCACGGCAGCGGCCCGCGTCGTGTCGTCGTACGCCGCGTGCACGAGCGAGCGTGCGTCCTCGGGCGTCTGGTAGAGCTCGCCGACCTGGCCGGCGATCGCGGGATCCATCGCGAGGAACCCTGCCGCGGCGTCGACGTGGCGGTAGTAGAACCGCAGGGCGTCGCCCCGGGGACCGAGCACGTCGGTGGTCAGGCCCTCGAGGGTGAGGAAGACGCGCTCGGTGGCGCGCAGCGCCTTGCCGTACGGCGTCATCACGTCGAGCAGCATCTCCGAGCGGGCGCCGAGGATCGCGCGCGCACACAGCGAGCGCAGCACCTCGACCAGGACGCGTTCGGCCGGGTCGCGGTTGAGCGGAGCGACCGCGGTGGCGAGGTCGAGGAGTCGTACGCCGGCCGGCACGTCGGCGTCGGACGGGACGGGCTCGTCGGTGACGACCACGACGACCTCGGTGGCGGCGACCTGGTCGAGCATCGCGGTCAGGAGCTCGCGGCCGTCGGGCTGGTCGACCGCGCCGATCACGAGCACCAGCGTCGCCCGACGGAACTCCGCGGCGCGGTGGCAGTCGTGCAGCGCCGAGACCTGGTGGGCGACCGGGCCGATCGGCAGCGGCGTCATCTTCGGCCGGGTCGTCTCGACCCACGCGTCGGCGATCAGCGGCTCGACCTGGGCCGCCGCGGCCCACACCTCGCCGAGCCGGCCGTGGCGCAACCGTTGCTGGAGGTCGGTACGGCGGGCGCCGAGCTCGTCGGCGAGCTCCAGGGTCGTCATGCCGAGCACGTCGGCCATCCGCTCGATGCCGATGGCAGGGTCCGCGATCTCACCGGCGGCGCGTCCGCGCTGGAGCCAGGCGAGGTAGGGGCTGCGCTCCTCGGCCCGCTCGGGGTGACGCTTGAGGTAGGCGTCGGCGGAGAAGTTGATCTCGGGGTTCACGCGGGCCTTGGACCCCTGCCGCAGCAGGTTGCGCACCGGCTCGATGTCGGGGTTGTTCAGCAGGTGTGCCGCCTGGAGGAGGTAGTGCCCGACGTCCATCCGCTCGCGGATCCTGTCGTAGCCCGGCCGCTCGCCCGCCGGACGCTGCCGACCGACCGCGGCGGCCACCAGCGCGTCGAAGCGCGGGCCGAGATGGGTGCGCGGCTGCTCGCGCGCGGAAGCTTGCTCGGCGGTCCGTGCCGTCTCCTGCGTCGGCGCCGCCGACTCCTCGTCCCGACCTGCAGCGGCACCCGAGGCCGGTTCCGGCGAGCGTCGGAGCCAACGGCCCCGAGTCCTCTCCTCGCGCGCCATCAGCTGTTCCCCCTCTGTGTTCGCGTTCGTCCCGTCCGTTCGTGAACGCGGTCAGCGTAGTGGCCCGCGTCCGGTCCCGCTGTCAATTGGCGGTCGAGGTAGGGGGCCAGGCTGGCCGAGAACAGCGCCAGCACGTGGTTGGCGTCGCCGTAGGCGACGATGCCGCCGATCACCGAGTGGCAGACCTTCGCGTCGCAGAAGTAGCGGTGCAGGTCGACCGGCGTCACCGAGGGGTCGTGGTCACCCTCGGCAGCGAGCAGGAGCGGGTCGGGGGCGAGCGCCCAGGCGACCGGCGTCGTGCAGGGGTCGGCCGCCAGCCCGCTCTTCCCGACACAGGTCGGGATGTCGCCGTTGTTCATCTGGGGTACGTCGCCGATCACGGCGACGGACTTGCCCGCCTGGGTCCACCGGCGCCACACGGCCTGGTAGCCCGCGATCTCGAGCCGCTGCTGGTCGGCATCGGGAGCACCCTGGACGCGGTAGCGACGGCCGATCTCGGACATGAAGACGCCGTCGAGGTCCGGGTCGGCGGCGACGCGGCGTACGACCTGCTTGCTCCAGGTGTGGCAGCTGTCGGCCAGGGTCGGGTCCCAGACTGCCTCGATCGGCTCGGCGCTGATCGCGCAGGACGACTTGGCCATCATGGTGATGTTCCAGTGGTGCTCCTGGGCGAGCACCTGGAGCGCGCCGTACCAGTGACCCGCGTGCGAGTCACCGACCAGCGCGAAGCGCTTGGTGGCCTGGTCGGCGGGTACGCCGAACTGGCACTCCACGACCTCGGTGCCCGTCGGCGTCTGCTGGCAGTAGTGGCCCCAGCCGGGCAGCCGCTGGTTGACGACGGTGACGAGCGGCGCGTCGCGGAACTTCAGCCGGTGCGGGTGGGCGCACCGGTCGACCATCGCGGCGGCGCCGAAGCAGGGGTCCTTCGCCGCGGCGGCGCGCATCTCGTCCTGGACCGCCACGACCCGGTCGTCGACACGGCTGACGTAGAACTGCGCGAGCCCGACGACCACGGCCATCGCCAGCGCGGCGGGCACCAGCGTGCGCCACACCCGGCCGGCGACGAGCGGCCGCCAGGACCGGACCGGGTCCTCGACCAGCTTGAGCGAGACGTACGCCAGGCCGATCGACGCCGCCAGGATCAGCAGCTTGGCGAGCGGACCGTTGGGGTGGTCGGTGGCGTACGGCGTGAGCACGATCAGCGGCCAGTGCCAGAGGTAGAGGGAGTAGGAGATGCCGCCGATCCACACGCCGGCGCCGATCAGGGGCAGCACCACGCGGGGCGGCGTACGGACGAAGGCGTCGCCGGCGACGATGACCGCGGCCGCGCCGAGGACCGGGACCAGCGCCAGCCAGCCCGGGATCGCCCACGTCTCCTGGTAGACGACGACCGATCCGACCAGGGCGATCCAGCCCAGGGCCGCGACGCCGTGCCGGCCGCGGTGGCGCATCGTCGGGACGAACGCCATCAGCCCGCCGGTGCCGAGCTCCCACATCCGGGTGGGCGTGACGAAGTACGCCGCCTTCGGCGAGTGGGCCGTGTAGTAGATGGAGAACGCCAACGACGCGGCCACCACCACGGCGAAGATCGCGAGCACCGCGGCGTGCGGACGACCCCGACGCCGCCCGAGCCAGAAGGCACCGAACGTGAGCAGCGGCCAGACGAGGTAGAACTGCTCCTCCACCGACAACGACCAGTAGTGCGTGACCGGCGAGGGCGAGTTCGAGGACGTGAAGTAGTCGAGCGCGTCGTGCGCGAGCGACCAGTTCTGGACGTAGAGCGCGCACGCCGAGATCTGCTTCATCACCAGCGACCACATCGTGGCCGGTACGACGAGCACCGTGGCGATGGCGGAGAGCACGAGCACCAGCAGGCTGGCCGGCAGCAGCCGCCGGGCCCGGCGGGCCCAGAACCGGCCGAGCCGGACCTTGCCCTCGCGGTCGAGCTCGCGCAGCAGGTGGGAGCTGATCAGGTAGCCGGAGATGACGAAGAAGATGTCGACGCCGAGGTAGCCGCCGTGCAGTCGCTGGGGCACCAGGTGGTTGAGGACGACCGCCATCACGGCCAGCGCCCGGAGGAGCTGGATCTCGACGCGGAGTCCCGGGCGGGCCGCATCCGTCACGCGGGATCCTCCTCGTAGGAGTGGACCGCCGTCGGCCACGGGAGCGTCCAGGCCGCTTGGGCCAGGGTGAGCTGCGAGGTCGCACGGCGGCGCTTGAAGTGGATGGTGTCCTCGACGACCCGGTGGACGCAGCCGGCCGCCACGGTGGCGAGGTTCCAGCTCCAGTCGACGTACGCGTAGCCCGTCGCCAGGTCGCGCAGCGGGTAGGGGTGGGCGAGGTGCAGCGAGGTCGGCGCCACCGCCAGCTGGTCCCAGGCGTTCGCGATCCGCAGGAAGGCGGCCGCGTCGAAGTCGGGGTCCGCCTGGTCGGGCAGGAAGTAGAGGTTGTGCTGGTGCTCGAAGAACCAGTTGAGCGCCGGGTGGGCGATGACGTTGCCGGGCTCGGTCTGGCACATCGCGTGGGCGGCGGTCAGCCAGTTCTCGCTCCACAGGTCGTCGCCGTCGAGGAACGCGACGTGCTCGCCCTCGACCAGTCGGATCGCCTCGTTGCGGACGATGCCGTGGTCGCCGTGGTCGAGGATCTCGACGCGCGCCCTCCCCCGCATCTGCTCGACGCTCGCCTCGGTCACCGGGTCGGGCCGGTCGAGCATGACGAGGAAGTCGACGCTCAGGCCGTGGTCCTGCGCGTGGTCGGCGGCGGCCAGCATGCTGCGCCACGAGATCGGGAACAGCTCGCCCTCGTTGTGGCCGGTGAGCACGGCGGTGATGTCGCTCATGCCTGGTCCCTCCGTCGCTGCAGCTCCACGATCTCCTCGAGGCTCAGCTCACGGCCCTCGACGACCGCGCTCACCGACATCTCGTTGCCGAGCGGACGGCCGTAGCGCGCGATCAGGCGGGTGCCGAGCACGTTGTCGACGGCGAGAACCTCCTGGGCGCGTACGCCGCGCACCAGCCCGAGCACGACCTGGAGGCGCTGGCGGGGGTCCAGGCGCGCGAGGGGCACGCGCAGGTCGGCCACCGCACGGCCCTCGGGCGCCCGCGCACCGGGACCGGTGAGCACGAACAGCGCGTCGGCGTCGTCGGGCGCGGCACCACCGTCGTCCGGGGCGAAGACGACCGTGTGGGCGTGCTGGACCGGCAGGGTCCGGCGTACGGCGTCAGCGGCGTCGACCGTGACCATGTTCCAGTGCAGGTGCGGCGGGAAGCTGCCCGGACGCATCGCCAGCGGCGTCTCGCCGATGCTCGGCTCCAGCGCGATCGCCTTGGCGACGAGGTCGGCCACGGGTCCCTCGGAGAGCCGCTCGACCTTGGCCCGCAGCGTCGCGACACCCTGCTCCAGCCACGAGGTGGTGCGCAGGTCGTAGCGGTCGGCGCGGTGCAGCATGCCGGTGGTCAGGACCGGGTCGTGGCGCTCGCGCGCCCGGTCGGGGACCTTCGCGCCGTAGCTCTGGAAGAACGGGGTGGGCTGCCGGTCGAGCCGGTAGCTGCCGTCGCGCACGAAGTCCTCGAACCCCCACACGCCCGCGGCGAGGTGCGGGTGGTGGGCGCGGTAGTGGGCCTCGTCGAAGAGGGTGGTGGGCACGACACGGCGAGGTACGCCGGCAGCCAGCCAGTGCTCGAACGGGTCACCGGTCACCTCGAGGCCGGCAGCGCGGGCGGCGGCCTGGTAGTGGGCCGGGTCGAAGAGCGCCGTGACGCGAGCGCCGGCCGCGCGGCCGGTCGTCTCGAAGTGGGCGAGGGCGTCGTCGACACCGATCGACGGGTCGAGACCGACCTGCGCGGCGTAGAAGCGCGGATGCACCAGGGCGGGCAGGAGGTCATCACGGCGTCGACGGAACAACCTCATCGAGCGCCGCTCCTCCTCGTTCCGGGGTCAGGTCCTCGGGACGCGCATCACCCCGGCCGACGGAGGCGGGTGCACGGTCCGACGGTGTCGCGATGCTAGCATCGAGCGACCTTCGAGCCGGTTCTCCCACCGGCCACCTGCACCCACACGAGAGGGCACCTCTTGGACTACAGCGATGCGCTGAGCAACACGCTTGCGCTCCTCCAAGAGATCGAACGCGACTGGAGTCCCGCGACCCTCGCGAACGCCTTCGGCCCCGAGGCCATGGTGATGACCGACCTCATCGCCCGCAACAACCTCGACATCGAGATCTTCAGCCTGGACACCGGCCGTCTCCCCGAGGAGACCCACGCCCTGGCCAACAACGTGCACCGGCGCTACGGCGGCGTGATCAACATGATCAGCCCCGACCCCGACGAGGTCTCGGCCTGGGTGCGCGAGCACGGCCAGAACGGCTTCTACGAGAGCGTCGAGAACCGCGAGGGCTGCTGCGGCGTACGCAAGGTGCGTCCGCTGACCAAGCAGCTCGCCGGCAAGCGCGCCTGGATCGCCGGGCTGCGCCGCGAGCAGAGCGAGACGCGTCGCAACCTGGAGGTCTCCTCCTTCGACGAGGGCCACGGGCTGCAGAAGTTCCTGCCGATGCTCGACTGGACCCGCGAGCAGGTCTGGGCCTACATCAAGGACAACCGCGTCCCGGTCAACGCGCTGCACTCCAAGGGCTACACCTCCATCGGCTGCGCGCCGTGCACCCGCGCGATCTCCGCCGGCGAGGACGAGCGTGCGGGCCGCTGGTGGTGGGAGGTCGACACCGTCAAGGAGTGCGGCATCCACATCAACCCGCTGACGGGGAAGTTCGAGCGCATCTCCGCCTCCACCCCCGACTCCGGCACGTCCGGCGAGGCGGCCGCCACGGTCCCCGCCGAAGCCGCACCGGTGACCCACAATGAGACCCAACCGGACACTGGTGCCGCCCCCGCGGCCGCAGCAGCTTCCAACCAGGCACAGCCCGAAGCTGCGCCGGCAATCGAAGAAACGAACGAAGGGAAGGCAATGCGCGCACTGATCCTCGGAGGAGACGGCTTCTGCGGATGGCCGGTCGCCCTCCACCTGTCTGCGCAGGGCTACGAGGTCGCGATCGTCGACAACCTGTCGCGTCGCAACATCGACAACGAGCTCGAGGTCTCCAGCCTCACCCCGATCCGCCCGATGGGCGAGCGCCTCGCGGCCTGGAAGGAGGTGTCCGGCAAGGACATCGCCTTCCACAACATCGACGTGGCGAACAACTACCACCGCCTGCTGAGCCTCATCGAGGACTTCCAGCCGGACGCGATCGTGCACTTCGCCGAGCAGCGCGCCGCTCCTTACTCGATGAAGTCGAGCTACCACAAGCGCTACACGGTCTCGAACAACCTCAACGCGACCAACAACGTGCTCGCCGCGGTCGTCGAGTCCGGCCAGGACATCCACGTCGTCCACCTGGGCACCATGGGCGTCTACGGCTACGGCACCGCCGGCATGCAGATCCCCGAGGGCTACCTCACCGTCCAGGTCGACACCGGCGCCAACGGCGTGGTCGAGCAGGAGATCCTCTACCCGGCCAACCCGGGCTCGATCTACCACATGACCAAGACGCAGGACCAGCTCCTCCTGGCCTACTACGCCAAGAACGACCAGCTGCGTGCGACCGACCTCCACCAGGGCATCGTCTGGGGCACCCAGACGAAGGAGACCAAGCTCGACGAGCGCCTGATCAACCGCTTCGACTACGACGGTGACTACGGCACGGTCCTCAACCGCTTCCTGATGCAGGCCGCGATCAACTACCCGCTGACCGTCCACGGCACCGGTGGCCAGACCCGCGCGTTCATCCACGTGCAGGACACCGTCAAGTGCATCCAGCTGGCGATCGAGAACCCGCCGGCCAAGGGCGACCGCGTCTCGGTCCTCAACCAGATGACCGAGACCCACCGGGTCCGCGACCTGGCGAAGATGATCTCGGACCGCACCGGCGTCGAGATCCAGATGCTCCCGAACCCGCGCAACGAGGCGGACGAGAACGAGCTGCACGTCGCCAACGACCGCTTCCTGCACCTCGGCCTCGACCCCATCACCCTCTCGCAGGGTCTGATGGAGGAGGTCACCGAGATCACCAAGAAGTACGCCGACCGCTGCGACCTCCGCAAGATCCCCGCCCTCTCGGCGTGGAACAAGGAGCACGCGCACGAGGCTCCCCCGGTTCCGGAGTCGGCCAAGGTCTGACCCCCACCGCACGTCGCAAGGCCCCGGTCCCCTCGAGGGGACCGGGGCCTTCGCACGTCACGACCTACGTTGCGCCCTCGCCCGGCTCGAGGGCCGGCTCAGGGAGACCTACCGCCGCGACGTTCCGTCGCTGCGCATCCGCCGACCGATCCGGCGGGCCAGGCTCGGCGCGGGATCGGCGACCACGTCGGCCACCGTGATGCGTGGGCCGGGCAAGGTCGTCGTCGCACCGGCCAGGCGCACCGTCACGAGGTCGTCGGGCCGGCCGTAGCCCGAGCGGACCAGGTGTGCGAGCCGGAACGAGAACCCGCGCCGGCCGTCGGTCTCCCGCTCGACCCTGCTGGCGACCAGCTCCCCGCCGATGAGCAGCGAGATCGGGCGGGCGGCGGCATCGGCGTACCACCCGGTCAGGCGGCCGTCGACGAGTCCGAGGACCTCTCCGGCGACGGTCGCGCCACGGTCCACGATCGCGAGCTCGCGCGCCAGCGGCGCGTCCGGCAGCTCGACCACGAGGCGGATGGGGCCGTCGGCCGGGAGCGCCAGCGGCGCCCGTCGTACGCCGGCGGCGACCCTCTCGCGCAGGTCGTTGCGCACGGGCCCGAAGTCGGCGACCGGGACCGAGGCGCGCAGCCGGCCGTCGAGCGAGCGGATCGCGACCGTGGCGCCCTGCGTGAGGAGCAGCTCGTGGGTGGCCGCCTCGAACCGGACGTAGAGGCCGGTCTCGGTGAGGTCGACGAGGGCGAGGTCGCTGGCCGCGCCGGTACGCCGCGGTGCCGGTGGCCGGTCGTGCCGCCCCGGCCGCTCGGCCCGGCCGGACAGCGCGGAACGCCAGGCGTCGGCGTCCCAGCCGGCACCGGCGGTCACGGGCCGGGAGAAGTAGAAGCCGCAGCTGACGCCGAGACGGCGCTCGGCCTCGCGCACGATGCGGCGGTAGAGGCCGTTGTAGAACTCGTCCTCCGCGGCCACCCACGGCTTGACCTTGCCGGAGAAGTGGATCAGCGAGGCGTCCGCGTCGGCGTACTTGGTGGGGATCAGGTCATCGGCCGCCGAGCGCTCCGAGGTCCAGAACTGGGTCATGTAGTTGTACGTCGTCGGCAGCCGGTGCTTGCGTCCCAGGAACGCCGCGTTGAGGGCGTCCTGGTCGTGCTGCAGGAGCATCCGGCCGTGCAGGGCGACGTGCGCGCGGGCCGTCAGCGCGGCCTCGCGGTAGTCGGGGTGGCCGACCTCGAGCAGCATCACGCCGGCGTTGAGGTAGTCGGCGAGGTCTCCGCCGGTCATCGTCTGCAGCTTGGCCCACTGCTCGGCGGGCACGCTCGTGGGGTCCTGGGCGGCACGCAGCGCGGCGCTGTCGCTGACGCCGGCGATGCAGGCGCCGCCGATGTCCATCGTGAACAGCTCGCTGATGTCACGCGTGGCCAGCACGTCGCCGTCGAGGTACAGCGTGCGCTGCTCGGGGAGGTGGTCGACGAGGTAGACCCGGGCGTACGTCGCCCGCGAGCGCTGGTGACCCTCACGCCCGAGGTCGCGGTCGAGCAGGCGGGTCACGTCGTGGAAGGCGACCTCCACGTCGCGGCCGCAGCGCTCCAGCGTGCGGAACCGCTGCTCGTGCTCGGGTCGCAGCCCGTCGCCGAGCACCACGAGCCGCACGCTCGAGGTCGCCGGCAGCCGGGCGAGCACCGAGCTCAAGGTGGCGTACGTCGGCGCGACGAAGTTCTCGTCGCACATCATCGCGACCTGGACGTCGGTGGTGCGCTCGGTCGTGGGCACCTGGGTGAGCGTCTCGGCGTCGTACGCCGGCACCGGCAGCGGTGCGCCGAGCCGGTCGGCCAGGCTCACCCGCACCGCCGTGCCGTCGTCGAGCAGGTGCTCGGCGACCGACGCGGGCAGGCTGAAGAACGCGTCGAAGAACGCCCGCTGGTCGGCCGGCGTACGCCGCACCTCGCGGGCGAACAGGCACAGCTGGGCGTAGCGGTGGTCGCCGATGCCGGTGGCGTTGGTGGTGCCGGCGACCCGAGCCGCCCAGCGGGCGTTCCAGGTCTCCGGGCTGCCGCTGTCGAAGTGCAGCACCCGGGCGTCGGCGTCGTCGGTCGCGGTCGCGCCCGCGGCGAGCGGGCCGGAGAGCGGGCCGTGCACGCCGAGGTCGCCGGGCAGCAGGGGCAGGCGGTAGACGGTCTTGCCGGCGTCGTGGCCCAGGACGCCGTTGCGGAAGTACTGGGCCCGCCAGCCGAGCGTGCGGACCCAGCCGCCTCGCTCGGGCGACGGGCGGATCGCCAGGTCGGCACCGAAGGCGGCGTCGGGCCCGGTCGTGTCGGCGCCCTCGCGCCACCACATCTCGCGGACGGGAAGCTTGAGAGCGGAGGCGCTCGGTGACTCCCCCACGATGTCCGCCCACGGGCGTGCCAGGTCGAGCACCTCGTCGGTGTCCACGAACGCGCACCAGGCGTGGCCGGCCTCGGCCGCGCGGGCCATCAGCCACCGCGCGGCGTCGACCTGGCGGCGCTCGACGTTGTGGTGGTGGGCCGGGTAGAGCCGCGCCCAGTCGTCGGCGCCGATCGGGTGCAGCTCGACCCGCGGGTCGGCGGGCAGCGCGGCCACCGCCTCGGGCGACATCCGGTCCAGCGCGACATAGATCCGCTCGGCACCGGCGCCGAGGTGCAGGTTGAGCCACTGCACCAGCTGGCGCGGGTCGCCGCGGAACATCGTCGCCACCGCGAGGCTGGCGAGCGGGCTGGTCACGCCGAGGCCGCCCTGCGCCGGGCGGCGTCGCAGATCGTCAGCACGCGGTCGACGTACGCCGCCATCGCCTCGGCCGTCGGTGGCTGCGGGGCGGGCCGGTCGGGCCTGCCGAAGCGGAACCCGGGCAGCGGGCCGGCGGCCCACTCGCGCTCGATCCGCTCGTTGATCGGCGCGCAGTGGGCGCGGATCGCCTCGCGCTGGGCGGTGTCGAGCAGCGCCAGGTCGCCCTCGGGGCTCGCGGCGTAGACCTCCTGCGCCGCGGTGTTGCGGATCGTGCGGTCGGTCAGCCCGATGCCGTTGAGCAGGCGCATCCCGATCGTGTCGATCGCGCGGGCGCTGTCGTAGCGCGGCACGTCGATCGGCGGCAGCTCCACCTCGACGCCGGCGATGGCGAGCAGCGCGGCCACCTGGGCGTCGGCACAGGGCAGGTCGTCGTACGACAGCACGTGGAAGGCGTCGGCCCCGGCCAGGTCGCGCCACGGCGAGAGCCGGCGGTGCAGGTCGAGCAGCCACGGGCCCTCGTCCTCCAGGAAGCCGCCGATCGAGCGCGACTCGGCGGAGTGGAACTGGTCGACACGCTGCTTGTAGTAGCTCTCGATCCAGTCGTCCTGGCGCCGCAGCGTGACCACGACGCGCACCCGGCCGAACGCCGCGAACGTGGAGAACATCTCCTCGGGATCACGCCGCGGGTGGGTGAAGTCCTCGGCCGAGACCAGCACCTTGGTCGCGTCGCGCGGGACCTCGCGCAGCACCTGCTCGAGGACCTCCTGGCGTCCCTTCCTGAACGTCAGCAACGCATGCCCGGACCGGGCACCCTCACGGGTGCGCACCTGCATCTGCGGGGTGCCGTTGATCGGGTAGACCAGGCCCTGCTGGAGCAGCTCGAGCCGATGCGCGCTGAGCACGCTCTGGACGTACGTCGAAGCGGTCTTGTGCAGCCCGATGTGCACGACCAGCTCCAGGTCCTTGGCCATCGCCAGTGCCTCAGCCATCGAAGCGTCCCTTCGCCAGGTCGCGGACCTTGTCGATCGCCATCTCCGGCAGCGACCGCACGATCGCGCGGCGCGCGCTGCTCTCGACGACCAGCGAGGTGTCGCGGCGGCGCTTGAAGATGGCGGTGTCCTTCACGATCACGTGCTTCCAGCCGCGCGCCATCGTCTCGATCGCGAACTGGAAGTCCTGGTAGGCCAGGCCGTTGGGGATGTCGCGCCGCGAGTAGGGCACGTCGAGGTGGGCCTGCCGCGGGGCGATGCAGAGCGAGTCGTAGTAGCCGCGCAGGTAGAGGTAGTACGGCGTGAACAGCGGCGAGTCCTGCTCGAGGTTGCGGGTCGAGGCGAGGTTGCGGTCGAAGAGCACCTCGAGCTCGGGGCTGGCGATCACGCCCCGGAAGCCCTCGGCGCCGGCGGTGACGACGTCCATGCCCTCGGAGAGCCAGTTCTCGCTGAAGATGTCGTCGGCGTCGAGGCAGGCGATGAAGTCGCCGTCGGCCCGCGCGATCACGGTGTTGCGGGTCGCGCCGAGGTCGCCCTCGTCGACGATCACGCGCTCCCAGTGGTCGTAGCGCGGCTGGTTGAAGTACGCCGTCGTGGCCGGCGTCGCGCGGTCGAGCGCGATGATCGTCTGGACGGTGTAGCCGCGGGCGCGCGCCGCCTCGACGGCGATGTCCGCGGAGCGCATCGTCGGCCCGGCGACCACCGTCTCGTTGTGCGCCTGCACGATCAGGGTCAGGTCGGTCATGCGCGCGCCTCCGGCCGCAGGAGCAGAGCAGCGGCCGCGTCGGCGTACGCCTGCTCGGTGCGCTCGGCCAGGACCCGCTCGCGCAGGGCCACCGCCTTGGCCCGGGCGGCGTCGGGGTCGGCCAGGATCGCGCGGAGCGCGGCGACGTACGCCGCGGGGTCCTCGCCCTCGACCGGCCAGGCGTCGGCCGCCGAGACGACCTCACCGACGCCGCCGACCAGGCTGGCGACAAGGGGTACGCCGGTCATGGCGACCTCGAGCACCATGCTCGGCACGCCGTCCCAGGCGGCCGTGTAGAGCCAGGCGTCGGCCTCGCCGAGGTCGAGGTCGGCGAACCGGTCGTAGGGGCCGGCGAGCTCGACGTTCTCGGGCAGCTCCCCCAGCGGGTCGCCCTTGAGCACCTTCTCGCCCCACAACCGGAAGTCGACGTCGGGCATCCGGCGCGCCACCTCGACGACGATGTCGGGGCGCTTCTGGCGGTCGAAGCGGCCGGCCCAGAACACCACCGGCCGCCGCTCGGTGGTCGAGCCTGCCGAGCCTGCCGAGACCAACGGGATGCTCGCGTCGGCGGGCGCGTGGAACACCTGGATCCGGGCGGCCTCCTCGTCGCTGACGCCGTAGCGGTCGATCAGCTCCCGACGCTGGTGCTCGCTGTCGGTGATGATGCCGGCGACGTAGTCGCAGGCCGGGTAGAACCAGCGCAGCCCGCGGCCCTCCCAGTGGCCGAGCGCCTGCTGCTCGTCGCAGAAGAACACCAGGTGCAGGTTCTCGGAGGCGGCCAGGGCGCGGCCGTAGGGCTTCATCGCCTGGTAGAGCAGGCGGGAGTTCAGGTTGAGCACCGCGTCGGCGTACAACGAACGGATCAGCGCGACCAGGGCGTGCAGCTGGGTGTCCTCGTTGATGCCCCGGAAGCGGGTGAGGAAGTCGACCTCGCGCACCCCGTCGGGGAACCTGTCGGCGGGCGTCTCCCCCGTGTCGTCGGTGTAGATCACGACGATGTCGCGGGGGTCGATCTTGCGTGCCAGCGCATGGGCGAGGTGGCCCTCGAGCCGGCGGCCGCCGCCCCACCGCGGCTTGCGGGTGACGATCACCAGGCGGGCCCGGCGGAAGCCGAGGTCCTCGTGGCAGGCGTGGATCGCCGCGGCAGCGCGGGCGACGCCCTCGTTGCGGAACGGCAGCTGCTGGGTGCCGGAGACGGCCCGCTCCCAGGCGACCGCGATCAGCGGCTCGACCTCGGCGGCACGCGCGAACACCTCGCCGAGGCGGCCGTGGCGCAGCCGCTCCTGCAGGTCCGAGCGCAGCTCGGAGATCGTCTCGACGACCTCACCCGGCTCGGAGCCGAGCAGCGGGGCGAGTGCGGTGACGCCGTCGGAGGGGTCGGCGATCTCGCCGGCCGCACGGCCGCGCCTGAGCCACTCGAGGTACGGCGAGCGCTCCGGCCCCTTCGCGTGCTGCGGGTGGCGGCGGAGGTACTTCTGCGGGTGGAAGTCGGCGGTCGGGCTGTACCTGGCCTTGGCTCCCTGCCGCAGGAAGTGCCGGATCGGGTCGGCGTCGGGCTCCTCCTGGAGCTCCTTGGCCTGGTACAGGTAGTGGTAGTGGTCGAAGCTCTCGCGCACCAGGTCGTAGTCGGCGTCGAGGCCGGCGTCGCGCTGGTTGCGGCGGGCGCGCTCGACGAGCGCATCGACCATCGGCCCGAAGTTCGTCTGCTCGGCGAGCACCTCGACCGGCGTACCGCTCACGGCGGACGCCGGCGGGGCGTCACCGGACAGACGCCGGCGCGCGCCGCGCAGGAGGTCCTTCGGGGTGCGTGCCACGTACGTCGTCAGCCGCGCGGCTGGGCCTGGAACCACTCCCAGGTCTCGCGCATGCCCTGCTCCAGCGGGGTCTTCGGGTCGAAGCCGAGCTCGGCCTTGGCCTTGTCGACCTGGCACCAGGTGTTGCGGATCTCGCCGGCGCGGAAGTCGCGGTAGTCGACCTCGGGGTCCTCACCGGTGACGGTGCGGATGATGTCGATCAGCTCGTTGATCGTGGTCGGCTTGCCGCTGCCGAGCTGGAAGGCACCGCTCTTGTCGCTGTTCATCGCGGCCTCGATCGCCTCGACCAGGTCGGCGGCGTAGAGGTAGTCGCGGGCCTGGGTGCCGTCGCCGTAGACCACCAGCGGCTTGCCCTCGAGCATCTGCTTGTAGAAGTGCGCGACGACCGAGCCCTTGTGCAGCGAGCGGGTGCCGTAGATGTTGGAGAAGCGCAGCGCGCAGCCGCTGACGCCGTAGGAGTCGGAGAACGCCGAGAGGTAGCCCTCGAGCATCAGCTTGGAGGCGCCGTACGGCGAGGAGGGCTGCGGCGCCATCGCCTCGTGCACCGGCGGGGTGACGTCACCGAGGATCGCGCCACCGGTGGAGGCGGCGACGATCCGGCCGACGCCGGCCGCGCGCGCCGCCTGCATCAGGTTGAACGTGCCGATGACATTGTTCTCGAAGTTGAAGGCCGGGTTCTCGATGCTGTCCATCACCCGGGTGTCGGCGGCGAGGTGGACGATGACGTCCTGGCCCTCGGTCGCCTTCGCGACGTCGTCGACGTTGCGCAGGTCGCCGGCGATGAAGTTGATCTTGTCGAGCGGCAGGTTCGTGCGGTCGCCGAGCGACTCGTTGTCGATGACCGACACCTGGTAGTCGCCACGGCCGAGGAGATGGTCGGTGAGGTGCATGCCGACGAAGCCCGCGCCGCCGGTGATCAAGACGTTCTTCATGCGCCTCACCCTATCGGCCGAGACCCCTGATCCGGTCGATGGCCATCTCCGGCAGGGCGCGCACGATCGACCGGCGGCCGGTGCTCTCGGTGACCAGCGAGACGTCGCGGCGCCGCTTGAAGATGATCGTGTCGCGGCACACGACGTGCTCCCAGCCGCTGCCCATGGTCTCGATGCTGAACTGGAAGTCCTGGAACGACAGCCCGTTGGGGATGTCGCGCGAGACGTAGGCGTGGTCGAGGTAGGTCTGCCGCGGCGCCATGCAGAGCGAGTCGTAGTAGTTGCGGAAGTAGAAGAAGTGCGGCGTGAACAGCGGCGAGGTCTGGTCGATGTTGACCAGCACCGAGCTGATGCCGTCGAAGAAGACGTTCAGCTCGGGGTGGACGACGACCCGCTCCCCCGCCTCGTCGGCCGCCTTGAGCCGCTCGACGCCCTCGGCCAGCCAGCTCTCGCTGAACATGTCGTCGGCGTCGAGCCAGGCGACGTAGCGGCCCTGCGTCGCCGGCAGGATCGCGTTGCGCACCCGCCCGAGGTCGCCCTCCTGGTAGGTCACCCGCTCCCAGTGGGCGAACCGGTCCTGGCCGAAGTACGCCGCGGTCGCGGCGGACGGCTTGTCCAGGCAGATGATCGGCTGGACCGTGTGGCCGCGCCGGCGGGCCTCGGCGATCGCGGCGTCGGCCGCCTGCATGCTCGGGCCGCAGACGACGGTCTCGTCGTGGGCGGTGACGACGACGGTCAGGTCGACCGTGGCGGTCTCGATACGCGCTTCCTCGTTCCTCGGAAGCGCTACTCGACCAACGACTTCGGATGTCGCTGCTCGACCAACGACTTCGGACGTCGCTGCTCGACCAACGGCATCTGCGGGCTCGGCGGACTTGAGCAGCAGGGCGGCGGCGGTCTCGGCGTACGCCTTCTCGCTGCGCTCCTGGACCAGCCGCTCGCGCAGCCGCAGCGCGCGCTTGCGGGCGGCCTCGGGATCGGCGAGGACCTCGCGGAGCGCGGCGGCGTACGCCGCGACGTCGTCGACGTCGTGCACGGGCCAGCCCTCGCCGTCGGGCAGCAGCTCCCCGACACCGCCGACGACGCTGGCCACGATCGGGATGCCCGTCATCGCGACCTCCAGCAGCAGCTGGGGTACGCCGTCCCAGGCGGAGGTGTAGAGCCACGCGTCGGCCTTGCCCAGGTCGAGGTCGTCGAAGGACGCGTAGCGGCCCTCGAGCGTCAGGTTGGCCGGCACGTCGGTGATCGGGTCGCCGTGCAGGACCTTCTCGCCCCACAGGTGGAAGTCGACGTCGGGCATCGAGCGGGCGATCTCGAGGACCAGGTCGATCCGCTTCTGGCGGTCCCAGCGGCCGGCCCAGTAGACCTTCGGGCGCCGTCCGGGCGTCGAGACCGGCGCGTCCGCGACCGGGATCTCCGGCTGGACCGGGGCCTGGAAGACGTGCAGCTTGGCGCGGTCGGCCTCGCTGAGGAGGTGGCGCTCGGTGAGCTCGTTCTTGAGGTACTCGCTGTCGGTGATGATGCCCGGCACGATCTCGTTGACGCGGTAGTAGTGCTTGAGGCTCCAGCCGGCCCAGTTGCCCTGGCTGAGCTGCTCGTTGCAGAACATCACCGGGAACACCCGCTCGGAGGCGGCCAGCGCCTTGCCGTAGGGACCGAGGGCGTCGTAGAGGACACGGGAGTTGATGTCGAGGATCGCGTCGGCCCGGAACGAGCGCAGCAGCTCGACCAGCGTCCGCGCCGCGTGGGCGGGTGACATGCCGCGCGTCGCCGCGGCGAAGTCGACCTCGCGCACGCCCGCGGGGAAGCGGCCTTCCGGCGTCGTGCCGCTCTCGTCGGTGTAGACGACCACGACCTCGGAGGGGTCGATCCGGTCGGCGAGCGCGTGCACGACGTGGCCCTCGATGCGGCGGCCCGATCCCCAGCGCGGCCGGTTGATCACGAACACGATCCGGGCGCGAGCGAAGCCGGTCTGCTCCTGGCAGGCGTGCAGCGCGACGGTCTGGCGGGTGATCTCCGGGGAGCTCAGCGGCTGGATGCGCGGGTGCACCGTGGAGGCCCACACCCCGCCCAGGAGCGGCTCCAGCTCGGTGGCCTTCGCGATCTGCTCGCCGAGGGCGCCGTACCGGATGCGCTCGGTCAGGTCCGTGCGCAGCTCCGCCAGCCGGTCGACCAGCTCGGCAGGGGTGAGGCCGAGGATCGGCGCCATGTCCTTGACGCCGTACGCCGGATCGGCGATCTCGCCCGCGGCACGGCCCTCACGGCGCCAGGCGGCGTACGGCGTGCGGTCGGGACCGCCGCGACGGCGCGGGTGCCGCGCCAGGTAGGACTGCATCCCGAAGTTCACGTCCGGCGAGTTCACCGACAGCTCGCCCTCGGCCATGAAGTGGGCGATCGGGTCGACCTGCGGGAGCGTCTGGAGGTCCTTGATCTGCAGCAGGTAGGTGAGGTGGTCGAAGCCCTCACGGACCACGTCGTACTCGGGGTCCAGGCCGATCGGCTGCTGGTTGCGCCGCGCGCGCTCGACGATCGCGTCCATCGCCGGACCGATGTTCGTCGGGCGTCCCGGCGCGATCTCGGCCGGCGTCGTGCGTCCGGTCGCGGCGCGGAACCGCTGACCGGCCCTGCGCCGCCGGGCGGCCGCCTCGCGTCGGAGCCGTCGCCGGATGCGTGCGCTGAGCGAGCTGGGACCTGCCACGCGCGCATTGTTCCACGTGGCCGACAATGACCTCATGGCGAACGAGGTGGTGCTCCACATCGGCTCCGGCAAGACCGGCACCTCCACGCTCCAGCGCTTCCTGGCCGACCATCGCGAGGAGCTGCTCGCGGGCGGCGTCCTCTACCCGAGGGCGTACGGCGGCGTGCGGCACACGCACCTCGGCATGGCCGCGCGCTCCGACGAGGCGCTGCGCACCACGCTCGTCTGGCGCCGCTCCGGGCACACGGAGCCCGCCGCCTACCGCGCCCAGCACGCAACCGCTCTCGACAACGAGCTCGCCGAGCACCGACCCGACCGCGTCCTGTTCAGCGACGAGGGCCTCTACGCGCTCGGGGCCGACGCGCTGGCCGCGCTCCGCGCGAACCTGGACACCTTCGCCGCGTCGCGCACCGTCGTGGTCTACCTCCGGCCGCAGGACGACCACCTCGTCAGCCGCTACCAGCAGTCGGTGAAGACCGGCTGCGTCGAGACGCTCGTGGAGTTCTCGCAGCGCGACCACGCCCACCTCTACGACTACGCCCGTCGGCTGGGGCTGTGGAGCGACGCGATGGCACCGGCCCGCCTCGTCGTACGCCGCTTCGAGCCGGCCCGCTTCGAGGGCGGGTCGCTCCTCTCCGACTTCGTGTCCGCCCTGGACCTGCCGGTCGAGGTGGGCGAGGAGACGAGCGCTCGGCGCAACGAGAGCCTGGACGCCGAGGCCGTCGAGCTGCTCCGCCTGCTCAACCTCGACGGCGTCGAGCACCACGGCGAGCGCGCGGACGCCATCGACAACCGGGCCCTCGTCGAGCGCCTCGCGGCGCTGCCCCGCGGCCAGGTCCTGACCCTGCCCGTGACCGAGCTCGACCGGTTCGCGGCGCGGTGGTCGGCGAGCAACGCCGAGGTCGCGCAGACGTACGCCGGCGGCGGCGAGCTGTTCCGCCCCACCACCCGCACGACCGGCGGGACCACCACCCAGCGCCTGGCTCCCGCTCGCGTCGAGGAGCTCGCCGACCTGGTCGGCGTACCGCGGGAGCGGCGGGCGGGGCTGCGGGCGATCGCCGAGCGCGAGGCGCTCCGCCTCTCGTAGGTAGGGGCAGACACTAGGCTCGCTGCCCGTGACGGACGTCGTGATCCACATCGGCATGGGCAAGACCGGCACGTCCTCGCTGCAGGAGTGGTTCGGTCGCAACCGGCCCGTGCTCGCCGACCACGGCGTCCTCTACCCGACCACGCCGGGCCGGTTCCGGCACGTGAAGCTCGGCCTGATGACCACTCCCGTCGACGAGCTGAACGAGATGCCGGCGTGGCGGCGGATGAACCGCGACGACCCGGAGCGCTACCAGGCCGAGATGCGCGCCGCGACGATCTCCGAGATCCGCGATGCGGCCCTCCCCCGGGTCCTGCTCAGCAACGAGGGCCACTTCGGCTCCTCCGAGGCCGCGATCGCCGAGCTCGGAGGCTTCCTCGGCTCCTTCGCCTCCTCGGTCCGGGTGGTGGTCTACCTCCGCCGCCAGGACGACCACCTGCTCAGCCGCTACCAGCAGCTGGTCAAGGTCGGCTCGACCGAGCGCCTGGCGAGCCGGGTCGACGTCGACCTGAGCGACCTCTACGACTACGCCGCGCGCCTCACGACCTGGCAGCGCGTCCTCGCACCGGACGCGCTCGTGGTCCGGCCGTTCGAGCGCGAGCAGCTGGCGGGCGGGTCGCTGCAGCAGGACTTCCTCGACACCGCCGGGATCGACCTGCGCGAGGACGCCCTCGCCCCGGTCCCCCGCACCAACGAGAGCCTCGACGCCGAGGCCGTCGAGCTGCTGCGGCTGCTCAACCTGTTCCGCGTCGAGCAGCGGGGCGCCACCGCCGGGCAGATCGACAACCGCGACCTCATCACCCGCCTGGCCGGCAGGCCCGGCACCGGTCCGACGCTCGGCCTGCCCGCCGACCTGCTCGACCCGTTCCTCGCCCGCTGGGCAGACTCCAACGCCGAGGTCGCGCGCACCTGGCTCGGCCGTGAGGACGGCACCCTGTTCCGCTCGTCCCAGCGGTCCACGAACGTCGTCACCGAGCAGGGCCTGGACCCCCGGCGCCTGCCGCGGCTGCTGAAGGTCGCCGGCGTGGCACGCGCGGACCGCGCCGGCGTACGTCGCCTCGCGGAGCGCGAAGCCCGCTCAGCGAAGTAGCGGGGTGACCGCGTCGCGGATGACGTCCGGGATCGGCGTGACCGGTCGCGCGGGGTCGGTGTTGTCGACGTACACGTGCACGAAGCGGCCCTCGGCCGACGCCAGCGCGCCCGCGCCCTCGGGGTCGCCCTGGAACATGCCGATCCGGTAGACGATCGAGGAGGTGCCGACCTTGTCGACCACCAGGCCCAGGTCGATCGGGGCCGGGTAGCCGAGCTCGGCGAAGTAGCGGCAGGAGACCTCCGCGACCACCCCGATCGCGGGCAGCGCCCGGATGTCGGTGCCGGTCGCCTCGGCGAGGTGCGCGTTGACGGCCGTGTCGATGAGCTCGAAGTAGCGCGCGTTGTTGAGGTGGCCGTAGACGTCGATGTCGGCCCAGCGGGTGGTCGCCAGCCGCCAGGCGGCGTACTCGCTGCGGGGGCGGCGGACGCGATCCTCACTCATGGCGCGCCACCATAGCGGCCTCCAGCGGCGCGTCCAGGAACGGTGCGAGGGTGCGCGCGAAGTAGCCGATGATGTGGTTCTCGTCGGCCCACGCGACCACGCCGCCGATCACCGCGTGGCAGCGCGACGCGTCGCAGAAGAAGCGGCTGAGGTTGACCGAGCGCAGCAGCGGGCTGGTGCTCTGGGCGACCGCCTGCAGCATGGGGTCGGGCGTCAGCGCCGCCGACCGCGCCACCCAGCACGGGTCCTCACGGGTCTTGGCGCGCGCGACGCAGCTGGGGATGTCGCCGAGGTCCATGGCAGGTACGTCGCCCACGACGAGGACCGCCTTGCCCGCCTGGGTCAGCCGCGACCAGGCGCCGCGGAAGCCGTTGCGGAGCGCGGTCGTCCCGGCCGAGCCGCTGCGGCCCTCGACGAGGTAGCGCCGGCTGCTCGAGGACGTCACGACCGCGTCGATCGTGGGGTCCTGGGTGAGCTGGTCGAGCACGCTGCTGACCCAGCGGTGGCAGCTGGCCGCGTCCTCGACGTACCGCTCCGTCGTCACCGCCGCGATGTTGAGCGGGCAGGAGCCCTTGGCGATCAGCACGACGTTCCAGTGGTGCTCGAGCGCGAGCGCGTCGAGCGCCGGCGCCCAGTGGCGCGCGTGCGAGTCGCCGACCAGCGCGATCCGGGCGGTCGCCTGCGCAGCCGGGGTGCCGAACTGGCAGGACAGCACCGCGGCGACGTCCTGGTCCTGCATGCACTCCGCGCCGCCGTGCAGGTGGGAGGTGTAGCTCTGGCTGGTCAGCAGCTCGGAGTTGCGGGTGGTGAGCCGGTGCGGGTCGGCGCAGGAGTTCTGGATCGCGCGGGCACCGAAGCACGGGTTCTCGTGGGGCTGGTCGGCCGCCTTGTCGACCTGGCTCGACACGGCCACGACCTGGCGGTCGACGTGCTGGGTGACGATGACGGTCGTGGCGACGACGGCGGCCATCGCGAGCGCCGCGGGCAGCAGCGAGCGCAGTGCACTGCCGCGGGTCAGCCATGCCGACGCACGGACCCGGTCCTCGAGCAGCACCGTGCTGAGCCAGGCCAGGACGACCGAGGTGCCGAGCACCTCGACCTTCTCCAGGTTGGTCAGGCCGTGCCCGATGGCGTAGGGCGTCAGCACGATCAGCGGCCAGTGCCAGAGGTAGAGCGGGTAGGAGATGCGGCCGAGCAGCATCGTCACGCCGCGGGCCATCCGCACGAACGGCGGCACCAGCTCCTGGAAGCCGTCCCCGCACCAGATCACCACGGCGGTGCCGAGCACCGGGATGATCGCCGCCGATCCCGGGAACGGCGTCTCCTCGGTGAGGAAGTACATCGAGGCGAGGATCGCCAGCCATCCCAGCGCCGCGATGGGCAGCCGCAGGCGCCGGCGTACGGCGAAGTGCGCCAGCATGCCGCCGACGGCGAGCTCCCACACGCGGGTCTGGGT
Source organism: Nocardioides montaniterrae (assembly GCF_054782655.1). Lineage (NCBI taxonomy): Bacteria > Bacillati > Actinomycetota > Actinomycetes > Propionibacteriales > Nocardioidaceae > Nocardioides > Nocardioides montaniterrae. The sequence continues at coordinate 113,931 of NZ_BAAGSB010000007.1, forward strand.
CTCGAAGTACGCCGCGTGCGGGTCGATCCGGGTGAAGTGCACCGACCAGACGTACGACGCCGCCGCGACCATCGTGAACACGACGAACACCGTGGTGCGCGGGCGGCGTACGGCCCGGCCGATGGTGAAGGCCAGCCAGGCCAGCACCGGCCAGACGAGGTAGAACTGCTCCTCCAGCGACAGCGACCAGTAATGAGTCACCGGCGAGGGCGACTCCCCCGAGCGGAAGTAGTCCTGGGCGTCGTGGGCCAGCGTCCAGTTCTGGAAGTAGAGCGCGGACGAGGCGATCTGACGCATCACGTCCTTCCACATCGACTCCGGGACGAGCAGCAGGGTCCCCGCGATGGATGCGCCGAGCACCAGCATGCTGGCCGGCAGCAGCCGGCGAGCCCGTCGCGCCCAGAACCGGGCCACCTCGATCCGCCGGGTGCTGCGCAGCTCGTGCAGCAGCTGGCCGCTGATCAGGTAGCCGGAGATCACCAGGAAGACGTCGACGCCGATGTAGCCGCCGCGCACGTTGTGGGGCCACAGGTGGTTCGCGACCACGCCCATGACCGCGACCGCACGCAGGACCTGCACCTCGACCCGAAGGGCGACGCGGCGCTGGCCGGCGTCCGGCAGCGCGACCTGTGCAGCGCTCACGACGAGGAGGACTCCAGACTCAGCCGGTGGGTCAGCGGACCTCGAATGCTATCCGGCGCTCCCCCGCGATCCGGGGACCCGGTCAGGTCAGTCGCGTCAGGCCGTAGCCGAGGCGGAACTCGAGCTTCTTGCCCGAGCACCACGTCGTGGCCGCGGCGAAGTGGCGCCGGCGCGCCGGGTCGTAGCAGCGGTAGATCGGGACGTGCGCGACGGCGGTCCGCACCGGCGAGATGAACCCGACCCGGCGTACGACGCCATGACCGTCGGCACACTTCGACACCTGCAGGAACGCGTCGCCATGACCGGCGTAGCACTCGAAGACGGCGTTCCACCCGGTCTTGGCCTCGCTCAGCAGGTTGCCTGCGCTGCCGCGGGCGACGTACGACATCTGCTTGGGCTGCTCGGTGGTGCTCCGGAGGTCACCGGCCGCGTCGCGGTAGGTCGTCAGCGCCACCCGGTTGTACGGCGTCGCGCTGGTCGGTGCCAGCGTGACCTTGCGGCGCATGAGGTAACGGACGTCCATCCCGGCGCCCGGGAAGACCTTCATGTAGTAGATGTAGAAGATCCGACCGGAGGAGGGACTGGCGCCGTCGGCTCCGACGATCGAGGGGTAGCCGTAGAGCTGCTTGCTCGTGGAGTTGCGCGCCGTCCAGTCGTCGACGGCGGTGTCGCCCGACGTGGTGACCGCCGGGTAGATCATCGTCGAGCTCGGCCACTTGAGGACGTCGCTGCCGGTGGAGAACCGCAGCGAGAAGCCCTGCCGGCCGCTGGCCTGCAGACCGACGTAGCGCCCGAGGTAGGTGTTCCACGAGACGAACCGCGCGGCCGCGGGCAGGTTCGTCACCGACGAGGACAGCCCACCGACGCCGGGCTGGTTCCACTGGCAGGTGACCTGCCCGAGGAGGTTCTTGGTGCAGAAGTACTTCACCCAGGTGCCGGGGGCGCCGAGCTTGGTCACGGGCGCGCGGGCGATGTTCACGCCCTTGCCCGGCCCGGAGTACGTCGCGCCCGCGCCGGTGGCCTGGTAGAGCGCGTAGAAGTAGTTGCCGACCCGGATCACGCGGGGGTTGCCCGCGTCGGTGCCGACCTTGTTCATCGCCAGGATCGAGGTCGACTGGGAGATGATGACGTTCTTCGGGTAGTTCGGCTTGACCCAGGTGCGCCCACCGTCCCACGACTCGGCGTACGCGATCCGCCAGATCGTGCTGCCGTCGTCGCGGCACACGTTGTCGCTGCCGCCCGCGGCCTCGGCGTGGTACCAGCCGATCCAGTGCGTGGCCGTCACCGGGTAGACCGAGTTGAGCCACGCGCCGCAGGCGTCGAACGACCCCGTCGGGCCGCTGGCGAGTGCCACTCGGCCGTTGGAGAGCCGACCGGCCATCGCGTCGAAGGCGTACGTCGTGACGTTGCCGAGGTAGCCCAGCAGCCCGGTCGCGGTGCGCTGGGCGAAGTACGGCGAGTCCATGATCGAGGTGGGTCCGAAGACCGCTTCCTCAGGACCGACCTGCACCTGGAACTTGCCGTCGGCCGGCGGCGTCGAGGCCTTGACGGACGTGATCGCCGTCGCTGCCGGCGGGGAGGTCAACGAGACCAGTCCTGCAGACAGCGCCATGACCAGGACGAAGACGAGACGAGCCACTGCGGCGCACGAACCCTTCACACGAGAATCGGTCCCACCGACCGATGGCAGAAGGCTAGGTGGCCTGGTCGGTCGATTCGTGCCGAATCCCAGGAATCCGCGGTGCCATGGCGATTCTCATGCGATCGGCGGCAGGCCATAGCCCAGAATGCCTAGATCCTCCTGGCCCGAACAGGCCATCGAGGTAGCCACGAAGTGCCGCGAGCGCTGAGGGTCGAAGCAGCGATAGATGGCGACGGTGGCGTCCGCGGTGGGCGTCGGCGAGATCCAGCCGATGCGACGGATCGTGACGCGCTTGCCGCATCCACCGACCGCGACCGAGCTGTCCCCGTTGGCCCACGAGCAGCTGAAGACCTCGTTCCAGCCGGCACGCCCGGTCGTGAGGAGGTAGCCGGCGCTCGTCTCGATGCGGTAGCCGTTCGACTGCGGCCGCTCGGTCGAGGAGACGCGGCGGTGGAGCGGGTCGACGTACGTCGTCAGCTGCACCCGGTTCAGCGCCGGGCCGTCGGCCGAGCGCAGCGACACCTTGCGGCGGAACAGGTTGCGCCGGTCGAAGCCGTCACCGGCGAAGATCTTCATGTAGTAGAGGTAGAAGGACTGACCCGTGGTCGTGCTGTCGCCGGTGCTGCCCAGGAACGAGGGATAGGCGTAGAGCTGCTTGGACCTGGTGGTGCGCGCGGTCCAGTCGTCGACCCGCTCGTCGCTGACGGTCGACACCGGGGGGTAGATCGCGGCCGCGGAGCCCCAGTCGAGCGGGACGCTGTCGACGCCTGTCTCGTCGGCGACCCGCAGCGAGAAGCCGTTGCGGCCGCTGGCGCTCGGCGCGATGTAGCGGTCCAGGTAGGAGTTCCAGATGACGAAGCGCGAGCTCGGCGGGATGTTGCGCAGCGCGGTCGATCGGCCGCCGAGACCCGGCTCGGTGAAGCCGCAGCTCGTCACCGTCGGGTCGGTCGCGGGCTGGCAGAAGTACTTCGACCAGGTCCCCGGCCGGCCCCGCTTGCCGATCGGGGCACGCGCCACGTTGAGCAGGCGCATGTCCTGGTCGCGGGTCGCTGCCTGGTAGAAGAGATAGAGGAACCCGCCGACCGCGATCACCCGCGGGTTGCCGGCGTCCCCGGTGATCGGCCCCGTGAGCTTCCGGTCCTGCGTGATCACCTTGTTGTCCGGGTAGCCGGTCTTCTTCCAGGTGCGCCCGGAGTCCCAGCTCTGGACGTAGGCGATGCGCCACACCGTGCTCTGGTTGGCGTAGTCGCACATGCCGTGCATGCCGGGTCCCGCGGCCTCCGCGTGGTACCAGCCGACCCAGTGGCTCGACGGCTTCCCGTTGACCGGGATCTTGTAGATGCTGCTCAGCCAGGCGCCACAGCCGTCCAGCGAGCCCTTCGCACCCTTGGTCAGGATGACCCGCCCCTTGCCGAGGCTGGTGTTGCCCCTGGAGGGGTACTCGTAGGACGCGGTGTTGCCGGAGAAGCCGACCAGCTTGCCGGCGGCGTTCCGCTCGGAGAAGTACGGCATGTCGATCATGCCGTTCGGCCCGGAGAGCCGCTGCTCGGGCCCGAGCTGCACCTCGAAGGTGCTCGCCACCGGGGCAGACGGCGCTGACGCCGTCGCGACCGGCTGCCCCGTCAGCTCGAACGCCAGCAGCGCCACGACGACCGTCGCGGCAGCACACAGCGACTTCACTCCAACAACCATCTCTCGCCCCCCGACCCGGAGCCCGCCGTGAGGACGGGCCGTGCCGGATTCTACGGGCGAACCGACGTGCTCATGCGATCGCGGGAAGGCCGTAGCCCAGGAGGCCGAGATCGGTCTGGCCCGAGCATGCCTGCGAGGACGAGGCGAAGTGGCGCTTGAGCTTCGCGTCGTAGCAGCTGTAGATCGCCACGGTGGCCTTCGAGGTCAGGCTCGGCGAGATCCAGCCGACCCGGCGGATCTTGACCCGACCCGCACACCCACCGACACCGAGGAAGTTGTCGCCGTGTGCACCCGCGCAGCTGAACATCTCGTTCCAGCCGGTGCGCTGGGCGGCCAGGAGGTAGCCCGCGCTCGTGGCGACGTGATAGCTCGGCGCCTTCGGCACCTCGGTCGAGGAGATGCGGCGACCGCTCGCGTTGACGTACGTCGTGAGCTGGACCCGGTTGTACGAGAGGTCGTCGGTCTTGCGCAGCCAGACCTTGCGCCGGAACAGGTTGCGCTGCTCGAACCCGCCTCCGGGGAAGATCTTCATGTAGTAGAGGTAGAACGACTGCCCCGTGACCGAGCTGCTGCCGTAGGAGCCGAGGAGCGACGGGTAGGCGTAGAGCTGCTTGGACTTGGGAGTGCGGGCGGTCCAGTCGTCGACGAGCGTGTCGGACGTGGTCGACACCGGCGGGTAGATCGAGGCGGCGGAGGACCAGGTGAGGGGAACGTTCCCGATGCCCGTCTCGTCAGCGACGCGCAGCGTGAACCCGTTGCGGCCGCTGGCCATCGGCGCGATGTAGCGGTTGAGGTAGGAGTTCCAGATGACGAAGCGCGAGCTCGGCGGGATGTTGCGCAGCGCGGTCGACCGGCCACCGATGCCGGGCTCGGTGAAGCCGCAGCTCTTGACCGTCAGGTCGGTCGGCTGGCAGTAGTACTTCGACCAGGTGCCGGGCCGGCCCATCTGGCTGATCGGGGCGCGCGCCACGTTGAGCAGGCGCACGTCCTGGTCGCGGGTCGCTGCCTGGTAGAAGAGGTAGAAGTAGCTGCCGACCGCGATGACCCGCGGGTTGCCCGCGTCACCGGTGACCGGGCCCGTGAGGGCGGTGTCCTGGGTGATGACCTTGTTGTCCGGGTAGCTCGGCTTGGTCCAGGTGCGACCGGAGTCCCAGCTCTCGACGTACGCGATGCGCCAGATGGTGCTCTGGTTGGCGTAGTTGCACATGCCTGCCATGCCGACGCCGGCAGACTCCGCGTGGTACCACCCGACCCAGTGGTTCGACGGCTTCCCGTTGACCGGCATCTTGTAGATGCTGCTCAGCCACGCGCCGCAGCCGTCGAACGTGCCCCGGCCACCCTTCTTCAGGATGACGCGGCCCTTGCCCAGGCTGGCGTTGCCCTTGGTCGGGTACTCGACGGAGGCCGCGTTGCCGGAGAAGCCGACCAGCTTGCCGCCCGCGTCGCGCTCGGAGAAGTACGGCGTGTCGATCATGTCGTTGGGCCCCGAGACCAGCTGCTCGGACCCGACCTGCACCTCGAACTGGCTGGCCACCGACGAAGACGGCGGCGATGCCGTCGCGGCGAGGTGTCCCCCCGTCAGCTCGAACGTCATCAACGCCACGACCACCGTCGCGGCAGCACACAGCGACTTCAATCCGAAGACCATCTTGCTCCCACCGAACATCAGGCTCGTCGTCCCAACGAGCAGGCTCGTCGTCCCACGAGCCACCTGAATCCTAGGGACGAAACGGCGGCGCGTCTGAATTTTGGCGAAACCGGTCTAGGCCGGCTGTTCGTCCCTCAGACGCTGGCTGATCACGGCCGAGACACCATCGCCGCGCATGGTCACGCCGTAGAGGGCGTCACCGACCTCCATGGTGCGCTTCTGGTGGGTGATCACCAGCAGCTGGGAGTTCTCGCGGAGCTCCTCGTAGATCTCCAGGAGGCGGCCGAGGTTGGTGTCGTCGAGCGCCGCCTCGACCTCGTCGAGGATGTAGAACGGCGACGGACGCGCCTTGAACAGCGAGACCAGGAACGCCACCGCGACGAGCGAGCGCTCGCCACCGGAGAGCAGCGAGAGCCGCTTGACCTTCTTGCCGGCCGGGCGGGCCTCGACCTCGATGCCGGTGGTGAGCATGTCGTTCGGGTCGGTGAGCACGAGCCGGCCCTCGCCGCCGGGGAAGAGCCGCGCGAAGACGTGGTCGAAGGCCGCCTCGACGTCGCGGTAGGCCTCGGTGAAGACCTGCTCGACCTTCACGTCGACGTCCTTGACGATGTCGAGGAGGTCCTTGCGCGTGGCCCGCAGGTCCTCGAGCTGCTCGGAGAGGAACTGGTGGCGCTCCTCCATCGCGGTGAACTCCTCGAGCGCCAGCGGGTTGACCTTGCCCAGCTCACGCAGGCCACGCTCGGCGGTGCGCAGCCGCTTCTCCTGCTCCTCGCGGACGTAGGGAACCATCACGGGCTCGGCGTCCTCGGCGCTCTCGTCGCTCGAGACCACAGGCACGAGGTTCTCGGGGCCGTAGTCGGCGAGGAGTGCGTCGGCCTCGATGCCGAGCTCCTCGAGCGCCTTGGCCTCGAGCTGCTCGATGCGCATCCGCTGCTGCTGGCGGGCCAGCTCGTCGCGGTGGACCGAGTTGATCAGCTCCTGGTGCTCCCGCCCGAGGTCGCGCAGCGTGCCGCGGGCGGTGATGAGCTGCTGCTCGCGGCCGCGGCGGGCGTCCTCGACCTCCTGGCGCTGAGCGGACGCGAGCGCAATCGACGCCTCCAACCGCTCGATGACGTACGCCGCCGCGACGGCGACCGCCTCGCCTGCGCGACCCTCGCGGATCAGCCGCTCGCGACGAGCGGCCGCGCGGGCCCGGCTCTCGCGCTCGGCGGCCGCGGCCTTGCGCATCTGGTCGACGCGCCCGTGCAGCGCGCGGTGGCGCTCCTCGGCGGTGCGCAGCGCGAGCCGCGACTCCATCTCGGCCTGGCGAGCCGCGCGGGTCAGCTCCACGAGCCGGGCCTGCTCGGTGGTGTCGGGCTCCTCCTCGCCTCCGTCCTCGGCGGCGGCCAGACGCTGCTCGAGCTCGGCCAGGCCGACGAGCGCCTGCTCGCGGCCGGTCTCGGCCTTGGCGATCGCCTCGGTGAGCCTCTCGGCCTCGGCGCGGGCGGCGCGGGCGAGCGAGCCGTGCTGGCCGAGCTCCTCGGCGACGGCGGCCAGGGTGGCGTCCGACTCGTGCAGCCGAGCCAGCGCCACGTCGACGCGGTGCTGCGCCTCGGCGCGCTCCGCCTCGAGCCGCGAGAGGTCGAAGCCGAGTCGTTCGGTGGAGGCCACCGCCTCGGCGAGTGCCGTCGTGGCCTCGTCGACGGCGGCCTGGATCTCGAGCAGGCTCTGCTGGCCGGACGAGCCGCCGACGGCGAAGTGGGCACCGAACAGGTCGCCGTCACGGGTGACCGCGACGACGTCGGGCAGGTCGCCCACGAGACGGTGGGCCGCGTCGAGGTCGTCGACCACCGCGGTCTTGTGCAGCAGCCGGGTCAGCGCGGGACGGACGGTCGAGGGGCACTCGATGACGTCGGCGGCGTACGACACCCCGGACGGGAGGCCGGGCCAGTCGGAGCGGTCGACCGATCCCCCACCGAGCAGCAGCCCGGCACGGCCCAGGTCGTCGGACTTGAGGTGGCCGAGCGCTCCGACCGCGGCGTCGGCGTCGGTCACGGCGACCGCGTCGGCGGCCGCGCCCAGCGCGGTCGCGACGGCCGCCTCGAAGCCGGCCTTGACGCTGACGAGCGCGGCGACGGAGCCGAGCAGGCCGTTGAGCGAGTCACTGGCGGCGAGCAGCGCGCCGGCCCCGTCCTTGCGGGCCAGGCCGAGCTCGAGCGCCTCCTTGCGGGCGCCGAGGGCCGACTTGTCGCGGTCGGCCTGCTGGGCTTCCTCGCGGATCTTGGCCAGGCGATCGGTGATGTCGTCGAGCTGGGCGACGGCGGCCTCGTGCTCGGCGTCGAGACCTTCCTCGCCGGCGTCGAGCCCGGCGACCTTGGTCTCGAGCGCGGTGAAGTCCTTGTCGGCACGGTCGGCCCGGGCGAGCGCCTCGGTGCGGGCAGCCGCGAGGCGTCCGACCTCGTCGTCCGCCGAGGTCACCTTGGAGCGCAGCGTCTCGACCTGACCGTGCAGCCGGGCCAGTCCCTCGCGTCGGTCGGCGGCGGCACGCAGCAGCCCGGCGACGCGCCGCTCCTCGGCCGCGCCGGCCTCCTCGGCCGTGCGCCGGTCCTCGATCGCCTTCTCCAGCGCCGTCTGGTGGGCGGCGACCTGGGCGCCGATCTCGGCCTGCTGGGCGGCGAGACGCTCGGCCTCGGCCTCGATCTCCTCGGGGTCCCTGGCCGTGCCGACCCCGTCGCCATCGGCCTCGGCCACTCCGGCCGCGTTGCGGACGCGCTCGGAGGCGAGCGAGTGGGTGCCGCGGAAGCGTTCGCGCAGCGCGTTGAGGGACGACAGCGTCTCCTGGGCGGCCGCCAGGGCGGGCAGGTCCTCGCGCAGCGCGGCCTCCAGGGTTGCCTCGACCTCGCGTGCCGTGGCGAGGGAGGCCTCGACCTCCTCGCGCCGCTGGGTGAGCACGCTCTCGTCCGCCAGCTCCTGCTCGAGCGAGGCGCGAGCCTTGCCGAGGTCGTCGGCGAGCAGGCGCGCCCGCGCGTCGCGTACGTCGGCCTGGACCGTCGCCGCGCGCCGCGCGACCTCCGCCTGGCGACCGAGCGGCCTGAGCTGGCGGCGGATCTCGCTGAGCAGGTCGCTGAGGCGGTTGAGGTTGCCCTCGGTGGAGTCGAGCTTGCGGAGCGCCTTCTCCTTGCGCTTGCGGTGCTTGAGGACACCGGCGGCCTCCTCGATGAAGCCGCGGCGGTCCTCGGGGGTCGCGTGCAGGATCTGGTCGAGCTGGCCCTGGCCGACGATGACGTGCATCTCGCGGCCGATGCCGGAGTCGCTGAGCAGCTCCTGCACGTCGAGCAGGCGACAGGTGGTGCCGTTGATGGCGTACTCGGAGCCACCGGTGCGGAACATCGTCCGGCTGATGGTGACCTCGGCGTACTCGATCGGCAGCGCGCCGTCGGAGTTGTCGATGGTCAGCATGACCTCGGCCCGGCCGAGGGGCGGGCGGCCCGACGTACCGGCGAAGATGACGTCGTCCATCTTGCCGCCGCGCAGGCTCTTGGCGCTGGCCTCGCCCATCACCCACGCGAGCGCGTCGACGACGTTCGACTTGCCCGAGCCGTTGGGGCCGACGATGCAGGTGATGCCCGGCTCGAGCTGGAGCGTCGTCGCTGAGGCGAAGGACTTGAACCCCTTGAGGGTCAGGCTCTTCAGGTACATGCGGCTCCCTACGACACGGTGTTCACGCGGCTGCTCACGATATGCGGCTGCGAGGGGGAAGCTCAGCAGGCCTCCACCCTACAAGCAGCCGCGGGGCGCCGCGCTGCACGAACGCCGCGTGCCGGGATCTCGCAGAGCGGGACGAACCGTCAGACGGGCTGCATCTCCTGGGCGGCCGCGTCGACGGCGACCCGTGCGGCGAGGAGGTCGCGCTCCTCGCTGAGGCGGAGAACCAGCGACTCCAGATCGGCGACCCGGTTGCGAAGCCGAGCGTTCTCGGCGGCAAGGCGGGGGTCGCGGAGGTCGCTGTTCAAGTGGCCGATCAGCGCCTTGGCCATGAAGTGATGCCTTCCACGTGAGCGGGTGTGAGGATCCGTTGCGGACCGTCTACCAGAGTCCCACTCCGTGGACGCAGGGTCAAACCCCGATCAGGCCCCGCGAGGCCGCCGCTGGCAGCTCGGGCAGAAGTACGACGAGCGGTTCATGAACGCCGTACGCCGCATCGGCGTACCGCAGCGCCGACAGGGCTCGCCCTCGCGGCCGTAGGCGTTCAGCGACCGCTCGAAGTAGCCCGACTGGCCGTTCACGTTGACGTAGAGCGCGTCGAAGCTGGTGCCGCCCTGCGCCAGTGCCTCGTTCATGACGTCGCGGGCGTGCCCGAGGAGCTCGACGCCCTGTGCGCGCGTCAGCCGCTCCCCCGGCCGGTCGCCGTGCAGCCGAGCGCGCCACAGGGCCTCGTCGGCGTAGATGTTGCCGACACCGGAGATCAGGGTCTGGTCGAGGAGCAGGCGCTTGACGCCCGAGCTGCGCTTGCGCAGTCGCGCCACGAAGGCGGCGTCGTCGAACTCCGGGTCGAGCGGGTCGCGGGCGATGTGGGCGATCTCGAGGGGCAGGTCGGCGCCCCCGATGCTCACGCTGAGACCGCCGAACATGCGTTGGTCGACGAAGCGGAGCTCGGGTCCGGTGCCGAGCGAGAAGCGGACGCGGAGGTGGCGCTCGTCGGGCGCGCCGGCGGGCTGGACCAGCATCTGGCCGCTCATGCCGAGATGGCCGAGGATCGCGTCGCCGGAGTCCAGCGGGAGCCAGAGGTACTTGCCGCGGCGCCGCGCGGCGGTGACGGTGCGGCCGACCAGGTCGGCGGCGAAGCCGGAGGCACCGGTCGGGTGCCGGCGTACGGGACGCTCGTGGAGTACGTCGACCCGGGCGATCGTGGACCCGACGACATGTCGTTCCAGGCCGAGCCGGACGACCTCGACCTCGGGGAGCTCGGGCACCTGACCTGCTCAGGCGTGGGCGGAGGAGATCTCGCCGTACGCCGTCTGTGCGGCGCCCTGCTCGGCCTCCTTCTTGGAACGGCCGTGGCCGTTGCCGTAGAGACTGCCGCCGACCCGGACCTGCGCGGTGAAGGTCTTCTGGTGGTCGGGGCCGTCGTCCTCGATGACGTACTCCGGCACGCCGAGGCCGTGCTCGGCCGCGAGCTCCTGGAGCGAGGTCTTCCAGTCCAGGCCCGCACCCATGCCGGAGGCCTCGGTGATCAGCGGGTCGAACAGGCGGTGGACGACCTGCGAGGACACCTCGATGCCACCGCTGAGGTGGATCGCGCCGATGACGGCCTCGACGGTGTCGGAGAGGATCGATGCCTTCTCACGGCCGCCCGTCGACTCCTCGCCACGACCGAGCTTGATGTGCTGACCGAGGCCGAGCTGGCGGGCCACGACAGCCAGCGCGCGGGCGTTGACCACCGCCGCGCGCAGCTTGGCGAGCCGACCCTCGGGAAGGTCGGGGTGGGTCAGGTAGAGCGTCTCGGTGACCACGACGCCGAGGACCGAGTCGCCGAGGAACTCCAGGCGCTCGTTGGTCGGCAGGCCGCCGTTCTCGTACGCGTAGGACCGATGGGTCAGCGCACGATCAAGCAGCTCGGGGTCCAGGATCGGATCCCCGAGCTGCTTGCGGAGCTCTTGGTAGCTGATGTGAGCTTCCAGAGGAAGGTCAGATGACCTGGCGACGCTCGCCGCGGGCGCCGTACTGGCCGCAGGTGCCGCACGCACGGTGCGGGAGGTGCTTGGCACCGCAGGCGGGGTTGGCGCAGGTCACCAGCGTGGGGGCGACGGCCTTCCACTGCGAGCGACGGTGACGCGTGTTGCTGCGCGACATCTTCCGCTTCGGAACAGCCACTGTCTTCTCCCTAGGTTCGTGAATCTCAGTCTTGGTCGGTCAGGCCCTGGAGGGCCGACCAGCGCGGGTCGATCGCCGCCTCGTGCGAGTGGTCCGGCTCGTCTGCCAGGCGCACCCCACACTCGGGGCACATTCCGGGACAGTCCGGCTCGCACAGCGGCTGGAACGGCAGTGCGAGCACCACCGCGTCCCGCAGCAGGGGCTCCAGGTCGAGCAGGTCGTCCCGGAGCATGCTGACCTCGTCGTCCTCCTCCGCCTCGGCGGAGTCACGGATGTCGTCGTAGACGAACAGCTCCTGGAGGTTCACCACGATCTGGTCGCGGATCGGCTCCAGGCACCGTGCGCACTCGCCCTCCAGATCGGCCTCGGCCTCACCGGTGACGAGCACACCTTCCATCACCGCCTCGAGACGCAGGTCCAGGTGGACCGGCGCTCCCTCGGGAACGGAAAGGACTTCGATGCCCAGATCTGCCGGAGCCGGCGCTGTTCGTGTCACCTCGGTCTGGGTCCCAGGGCGGCGGCCGAGCTCGCGAGTATCGAGCACGAGCGGCGCTCTCGGGTCCAGGCTGGTCAAAGTTTCACTTCCAGGTCCGGGCACAGCAGATCGGGTCAATAGTAGAAGTACTCACGAGGGCCGACCAAATGCGGGTGGGCCTCCCGGTGCGGCTAGCCACGGGCGATGCGCTCCTTGAGGCGCAGCTCGACGCTGGCCGGGACCAGCCCGGAGACGTCTCCCCCGAGCGTGGCGACCTCCTTGACCAGGCTGCTGGAGACATATCCCAGGCTGGCTGTGGTCGGCACGAAGACGGTCTCGACGCCGGTCAGGTGCGCGTTCATCTGCGCCATCGGCAGCTCGTACTCGTAGTCGTTGCCGCCGCGCAGCCCCTTGACGATCGCCTGGGCGTCGATCTCGCGGCAGAAGTCGACGATGAGACCGGTGAAGCCCATGACGGTCACGTTGGGCAGGTCGGCGCACGCCTCGCGGAGCATCTCCATGCGCTCGTCGGGCTGGAACATCCGGTTCTTCGACGGGTTGCTGCCGGTGGCCACGACCAGCTCGTCGAACAGCGAGGCCGCGCGACGGAAGATGTCGACGTGACCGTTGGTGACCGGGTCGAAGGAGCCGGGGCAGACCGCGCGCGTCATGGCTCGAGGCTAGTGGCTCGCGGCCGGGGCGGTCGAAGCGAACCACAGCGTCGTCTCGCCGTACTTCTTCATGCCGCGCTTGCCGCGCAGCGCCACGAGGCCGTCGGGCCAGCTCGGCTGGGGGCTGCGACGGCTCCGCTCGACCACGACCAGGGCGTCCTCGGCGAGCCAGCCGTGCTCGACCAGCAGGCCGAGATCGGTGGCGAGGTCCTCCTCGGTGAGCGGGTAGGGCGGGTCGAGGAAGACCAGGTCGACCTTCGTCCGAGCGGGTTGTGCCAGGAAGCGGGCCACCGGCTGCGGCACCGCCTCGACGACCGAGTCGAGCGCGCTCGAGTTGCGGGCGATCAGCTGGGCGGTGGAGCGATCCGCCTCCACGGCGACGACGTACGCCGCCCCGCGCGATGCCGCCTCCAGGCCGATGGCCCCCGAGCCGGCGTACAGGTCGAGGACGCCGATGCGGTCCAGGCTGCCCTCGAACCACGCCTCGAGGGTGGAGAACAGCGCCTCGCGGACCCGGTCGCTGGTGGGGCGGGTCGCGTCGCCCTTGGGCGTCTCGATCCGACGTCCGCCGGCCGCCCCTCCGATGATGCGGGTCACGACTTGTCCACGAAGTCGGCGGCCTGGGACTGCTCGAGCGCCTCGACGCGCTCGGCGAGCAACGGCGCCTGGGCCAGGCGCGGGTCGGCGTCGAGCAGGCCCTCGGCGGCGTCGCGGGCGTGGACGATGGTGTCCTCGTCGCGCAGCACCCGGAGGTTGACCAGTGTCGAGCGGCGACCGGACTGCGAGGCGCCGAGCACGTCACCCTCGCGGCGCTGCTCGAGGTCGATCCGGCTCAGCAGGAAGCCGTCGGTCGTCGAGGCGACGGCGTCGAGACGCTCGCGGGCGTCTGTGCCAGCCTCGGCATGGGTGACCAGCAGGCAGAGGCCGGGCAGGCCGCCACGGCCGACGCGACCGCGCAGCTGGTGGAGCTGGGAGACGCCGAAGCGGTCGGCGTCGAGGATGACCATGGCGGTGGCGTTGTGGACGTCGACGCCGACCTCGATGACGGTCGTGGAGACCAGGACGTCGATGTCGCCCGCGGCGAAGGACCGCATGGTGGCGTCCTTCTCCTCGCTCGGCAGGCGGCCGTGGAGCTGGGCGACGCGCAGACCGCCGAGCGGACCCTGGCTGAGCGCGGGCAGCAGCTCCTCGACGCTCGCGGGCGGGATCGGACGGGGAACCTCGTTGCCGTCCTCGTCGACCTCGACGGCCTCCACGAAGCCCTCGTCGCTCTGCTCGGCGGAGATGCGCGGGCAGACGACGTACACCTGGTGGCCCTTGTCGACCTCCTCGCGCACCCGCGCCCAGACGCGGTCGATCCAGGACGGCTGCTCGGCCAGCGGGACGACGTTGGACTGGATCGGCGCGCGTCCGGCCGGGAGCTCGGTCAGCGTGGAGACCTCCAGGTCACCGAAGACCGTCATCGCGACCGTCCGCGGGATCGGCGTAGCGGTCATGACCAGCACGTGCGGCGGGTGGGCGGCCTTCTCGGTGAGCGCCGCCCGCTGCTCGACACCGAAGCGGTGCTGCTCGTCGACGACGACGAGGCCGAGGTCGTGGAACATCACCTGGTCGGTCAGGAGGGCATGGGTGCCGATGACGATGCCGGCGTCGCCGCTGACGATCCGGCTCAGGACCGGGGCACGCTGCGACTTGGTCATCGAGCCGGTCAGCAGCTCGACCTGGGTGCCCTCCCCCGAGCCGAGCAGGGTGCCGCCCTCGGCGAGGTCGCCGAGCATGGCGACGATCGAGCGGTGGTGCTGCTGGGCGAGGACCTCGGTCGGCGCGAGCAGCGCGGTCTGCCCGCCGGAGTCCACGACGCGCAACATCGCGCGCAGCGCCACCAGGGTCTTGCCGGAGCCGACCTCGCCTTGCAGGAGACGGTTCATCGGGTGGGGCCGCGCGAGCTCGAGGGCGATCTCCTCCCCCACGTCGCGCTGCCCCTTGGTGAGCTCGAAGGGGAGCTTGGCGTCGAACGCTGCGAGCAGGGCACCGTCGCCGCCGGTCCGCTCGGTCGCGCCGAGCGCCTTGAGCTCGCGTCGGCGCCGACCCAGCACGAGCTGGGTGACCAGGGCCTCCTCGAACCGGAAGCGGTGGTGCGCCTCGACGACCTGGTCGCGCTCCTCGGGCCGGTGGACCCAGTCGTAGGCCTGCCGGATCGGGAGGACGTCGTACTCGTCCCGGACGCCTGCGGGCAGGACCTCGGGGATCTCGCCGATCACGTCGAGCGCGAACTTCACCGCCCGGGCGAGGTCCCACGTCTCCACCCCCTTGGTGAGGGGGTAGATCGGGAAGTAGGTGCCGATCTCGTCGGGCGTGATCGGCGCCTCGTCGGGTTCGTCTCCCCCTGCGCCGCCGAAGATGATCATCGACGGGTTGACCAGCTGCCACTGGTCGCGGAAGCGGTCGGCCTTGCCGAGGAAGACGCCGCGGTTGCCCTCGGCCACCCGCTTGGCGTGCCACCCGGCGGTGCCCTGGTTCTTGGCGAAGAACGTCATCTTCAGGTGGGGGCCGTCCGTGCGCAGGACGGCCTCGACGCGGTACGCCGGGCGGCCGGTGCGCCGGTCGGTGTAGGCCTTGATGTCGCAGCGCGCGATCTCGCCGACGACGCAGAGCATCTGCCCCGGCTTGAGCTCGTCGACCTTGGTCAGCGAACCGGTCTCGAGGTAGCGGCGCGGGAAGTGGTGCAGCAGGTCCCCGACCGTGCGCAGACCGAGACCCTTCTCGATCTTGCTCCGCTTCGCGGGCGCCGCAGCCCCGAGGACGGCGGTCAGCGGGGAGTCGAGATCGATCACTCGACCGACAGCAGGAGCGGGTAGCGCTCCTGGCCTCCGGAGTAGAGGACGGCGTCGAGCCCGGGATGCTTCTCCTCCACCCAGGCGACCAGCGCGTCGGCGAGCTCGGCGTCCTGCGGGTCCGCGCCGGCGACGATGGTGACCAGCTCACCGCCGGCCGCGAGGAGGCGGCTGAGGACCTCCTCGGCCACCTCGCGCTGGGTCGCTCCGACGACGGCGAAGTCGCCGCCCACGACGCCGAGCACGTCGCCCGGCTCGCACGGGCCGGCACTGGTGATGGCCTGGCGTACGGCGATGGTGACCGCGCCCTGGCGGACGTGGCGGGAGGTCGCCGTCATCTCGGTGACGTCCTGGTCGAAGCTGCGATCGGGCTCGTGGACCGCGATCGCGGCCAGGCCCTGGACCTGGGCGTGGGTCGGGATGACCGCGACGCGCACGCCCTTGTGGTCGGCCTCGGCCGTCGTGGCCGCGGCCTGCGCCGCCCGGATCGTGTTCTCGTCGTTGGGGAGCACGATGACCTCGCGCGCGCCGCAGCTCGTGATCGCCTCGAGGAGCTCACCGGTGGAGGGGCGCTTGCCGGGACCGCCGCGCACGACCACGGCACCGGCCTCCTCGAAGAGCTCGGCCAGTCCATCACCGGCCGCGACCGCGACGACCCGCCGGGCCTCGGCCGGCACGTCGGCCTGCGGGCCGGGCTTGGTGGCCACCTGGTCGGCGAAGTGGGTGACCCGGATGCGGTAGGGATGACCGGCGGTGATGCCGGCCTCGATCGCGGCGCCGACGTCGTCGGTGTGGACGTGGACGTTCCACAGGCGCTCGCCACCGACCACGACCACGGAGTCGCCGAGCCGGCCGAGCCGCTCGCGCAGGGCCGGTACGCCGGTGTCGTCGGCGTCGAGCAGGAACATCACTTCGTAGGACGGGCCGTCCGGGCTCAGGTCGCCCGAGTGGTCGTGCCCGCCCTCCTGGTCGTGCTGCTGGTGGGCCGGGGCTGCCGGCGCGTCGGCGGCGATGCGCCGCCGCGGCTTGGTCACCTCGATCGGCCGCTTGCCGGTGATCGCCGTCTCGCCGGCGTCGAGGATCACGCAGATCCCGCGCCCGCCGGCGTCGATGACACCGGCTCGAGCCAGGGCGGGAAGCTGCTCCGGCGTACGGGCCAGGGCCTCGCGGGCCGCGGCGGCCGCTGCGGTGAAGACGTCGCGCGTACGCCGGCTCGGGTCGGCGACCTCGACGGCGGCGGCCTCGGCCCCGGCACGGGCGACGGTGAGCATGGTGCCCTCGACGGGCTCGCCGACGGCGGCGTACGCCGCTTTGACGGCAGCGTCGAGCGCGTCGGCCATCACCTGCGCGTTGCGATCGGACGCCTGAGCGCTCGCGAGGCGGCGGATCAGGGCGCCGAGCATCTCGCTGAGGATGACGCCGGAGTTGCCGCGAGCACCCAGCAGCAGACCGCGGGCGAACGCGGCCATCGCCTGGGCGTCACCCTTGTCGGCCGCCTCACGGATCGCGTCGCGGCCGGCGCTGATGGTGAGGTAGAGGTTGGTGCCGGTGTCGCCGTCGGGGACCGGGTAGACGTTGAGCTGGTCGATCTCCTCGCGGGCGGCGGCGAGCGCATCGGTCGCGATGTCGACGAACCGGAGCACCGACTCCAGCTCGAACCCACCGCGCTCGGGTGTCGCCTGCTCGTCCATCGGCTTCACCCTAATGGGACCGCCGACAGTCACCCTCGATTTCTGTCCGCGTCGGGCGCGCGGCTATGCTTTCCCGGTTGTCTGAACCGTGTCGCAGCGCCCATGCGTAGCGCCGGATCGACCAAGACTTGATCATCAGCAATCTCCAGGAGAGTCACCATGGCCGCCGTGTGCGACATCTGCGACAAGAAGCCGTCCTTCGGCAACAACCGGCCGTGGTCGCGCAAGATCACCAAGCGCCGCTTCGACCCGAACATCCAGCGTGTGCGCGCCGTCATCAACGGCACCCCGAAGCGCCTCAACGTGTGCACCGGCTGCCTCAAGGCCGGCAAGGTCTCGCGCTGACCCGCTGAAGCTCTTTCGAAAGGGCCGCCATCCTCACGGATGGCGGCCCTTTTGCTTTGGTCGTGCGCTGCAGGTTTCCCAAGGTATGCAGGGAAACCTGCGCTTCCCATGGGTTGCAACGCCGCGGAATCCATCGGTCTAAGCAACGCTGACCCGCAAGGAGCGTTGTGGTGCGTAGAGCGATCCCGTACGAGACACGTGAAGAGCTACTGGAGCTGG